>NZ_CP158296.1 GCF_040256395.1 Deinococcus sonorensis KR-87
CGTGTCGTGGCGCCCGCTGATCTCCAAATTCGGCTACAGCCTGGGCTTTCTGATCGTGATTCTGGGCCGCCAGCAGCTGTTCACCGAGAACACCCTGACGCCCATCCTGCCGCTGCTGCACCGCTTCAGCATGCAGCGGCTCTGGCAGGTGCTTCGGCTGTGGGGCGTGGTGCTGCTCACCAACCTGATCGGCGCGTTCCTGTTCGCGTTCGTGATCAGCCACACCGACGCGTTCGAGTCCGGGACGCGCGCCACCTTCGCGGACATCGGCCGCGCCGCCGCCGACCACCCGTTCTGGACCATCGTGATCCGGGGCGTCTTTGCCGGCTGGCTGATCGCGCTGATGGTCTGGCTGCTCCCGGCTGCCGAGGTGGCGCGGGTCAGCATCATCATCATCCTGACCTTCATCGTGGGCCTCGCGGAGTTCAGCCACATCATCGCGGGGTCGGTGGAGGTGCTGTACCTGGTCACCACCGGCGCCCTGAGCTTCACCAAGTACCTGGGCAGCTACATGGTGCCGACCCTGCTCGGCAACATTCTGGGCGGCGTGTCGTTGGTGGCAGCGCTCAACCACGCGCAGGTGGTGGCCGGCAGCAACAAGGCCAAGTCGGACGAGAAAGGCGGTTAAAAGGAGCACTATGCCTGAGACACCTCCACCTTCCGGCCGCGTGCCGGACACGGTCTGGGCGCCGCTGGCGGCCGGACTGCTGATGCTGGCGGCTGGACTGGTGGGGCTGGGCCTCCAGCAGCCGCTGCTGTTTCCCAGCCTGGGGCCCACCGCCTTCCTGCAGGCCGAAACGCCGGACCAGCCGAGCGCCCGGCCCTACAACACCCTGGTCGGGCACCTGATCGGCCTGCTGTCGGGCTTCCTGGCCGTGTGGCTCACCCACGCGTCGAGCGCGCCGAGCGTGCTTTCGGCCCACGTCCTGACCGCGCCCCGGGTGTGGGCGTCGGTGCTGGCAGTGATTCTGACGCTGCTGGGCGGCCTGCTGCTGAACGCCTCGCATCCACCGGCGGCGGCCACCACGCTGCTGGTCTCGCTGGGCGGCTTCCCCGTCTCGCTGCACAGCGCAGTCACGGTGATGGGCGGCGTGCTGCTGGTCACGCTGCTCGGAGAACTCCTGCGACAGGCGCGGCTGAGACAGAAAGCGCCCGACTGACCCGTCAGGCTCGCCCGGTCCCAGGAATCCAGCGGAACAGGAGGAAACGAATGCCCAAGGAAGGTCAGGGACGATTCTGGATCGCCGAACTCGCCGTGCTCTTCGGGGTCTGGCTGCTGTTCGTGTCCAAGCTGGAGCGCGCCGAGTCGCTGATCGGCCTCGTCGCGGCCGGGCTGGCGGCGCTCATGACGGCAGTGGTGCGAGGAACGGACCTTGCGCGCTTCTGTCCGCCGGTCCGGACACTGCTGCAGCTATGGCGGGTGCCCCTGGCGGTGGTCAGCGACACGTTCACCGTATTCAGGGCTCTGTTCGCCACGCTGCTGGGCAAGCCTCTGCCGGGACGGATAAGCAGCGTCCGCTTCGACCCTGGCGGAGACGACGCACGTTCGGCCGCAAGGCGGGCGCTGGCGGTCGGCGCGCTCACCACGGCACCGAACAGCATCGTCATTGAGATTGACAGGCAACGCGGTCTGCTGATGGTCCATGAGCTTGTTCCGGCGGATGTGGCGAGCACGCTCCGCGCGTTGGAGCTCCAGTGAACGTGTGGCTGATCGCCGCGACCGTCATGCTGCTCGCCCTGCTGCCGTGCGGCGTGGTGTGCGTCCGGGGCAACGCGGTGCAGCGTCTGGTGGGCCTTGAACTCGCCGGGCTGCTCACTGCCCTGACGATGGTGCTGCTGGCCGAGGTGTTTGACCGGGATCTGTACTTCGATCTGGCGCTCGCGTGTGCGCTGATGTCATTCGGTGGGGGACTGGTGTTCACCCGCTTTCTGGAGCGGTGGCTGTGAATGCGGCGCATCTGGCGGTGAGCGTCCTGCTGACGCTCGGCGTGGTGGTGGCGGCGCTGTGCGTGGTGGGGGTTCTGGTCGGCCGGGACGTCTACCAGAAGCTGCATTACCTCGGGCCGGTCGCTCCGGTGAGCGGCGTGCTCATCGCGGCGGCCGTCATCGTCAAGGAAGGGCTGACGCAGGCTGGCATCAAGGCGGCGCTGGTGGCGCTGGTGCTGCTCGTCTCGGGCGCGGTGCTCACCCACGCCACAGCCCGCGCGGCGTTCATCCGCGAGGGTGCCGGTCCGGCACCCGGAGCCGCACCCGCACGAAAGGAGGGCTGACGAATGAATGGGTTGCAGGTCATTATTCTGGTGCTGGTGGGCCTGGGAGGGACGTGCGTGGTGTTCACCCGTGAGCCGGTCCGGCAGGCCATCGCCCTGACCTTCTTCGGGCTGCTGCTGGCCCTGATGTTCCTGATTCTGCAGGCGCCGGACGTGGCGCTTTCCCAGCTCGTGGTCGGCGCGGTGGTGCTGCCGCTGATGATTCTGCTGGTGGTCGCCAAGATCCGGAGGCAGTCCCAGTGAGCGTGACGCTCCGGCGGTGGCTGTTCTTTCCGGCGGTCCTGGTGATGGCGGCGCTTCTGGTGTGGGGCCTGGCCGGCGTGCCGCCATTCGGGCAGGAGCACAGTGTCTACGCAGACAAGCTGAACCACGTCACGGTCGCGGAACGGCACGTCACCAACGTGGTGGCGGCGGTGACCTTCGACTACCGCGGCTTCGACACCCTGGGCGAGGAATTCATCCTGTTCACCTCGGTGATCGGCGCCACCGTGCTGCTGCGCCAGTTGAATGACGAGGAGAAAGCCACCACCCCGGACGAGGCCGCCAACCGTCAGGTCCCGCCGAACAGCGACGCGGTCCGCTCCCTGACGCTGGGACTGATCGGGCCGCTGGCCGTGTTCGCCCTCTACCTCATCGCCCACGGGCACACCTCGCCCGGAGGCGGCTTTCAGGGGGGCGCGGTGCTGGCCACCGCCCTGCTGCTGGTCTACCTCGCCGGAAACGTGGACCTGTTTCAGGGTGCCACCTCGCACGCCCTGATGGAGGGACTGGAGACGCTGGGCCTGGGGGCGTTCGTGCTGCTCGGGCTGGCCGGTCTGGTAATCGGCGCCGGGTTTCTGGAGAACGTGCTGCCGCTCGGGCAGGCGAAGGCCGTGACTTCCGGCGGGCACATTCCGCTGCTGAACGTGGCGACGGGCCTGGCCGTCGGTGCTGGACTGGTGCTGCTGTTCAAAAGCTTCCTGGAGCAGACGCTGGAACTGCGCCGGGACGGTGAAGCATGACCTTTCTGCCCTATCTGGTGGTGGTGTGGCTGGTGGTGGTCAGCCTGTACGGCATGGTGACCAGCCGCAACCTGATTCACCTGATCATGTGCCTGGCCGTGATGCAGTCCTCGACTTACGTGCTGCTGCTCGCCCTCGGCTTCAGGACCGGCGGGACGGCGCCCATCTTTCAGGACATTGACGTGGGCACCCGCGCGGTCGATCCGGTGGTCCAGGCGTTGATGCTGACCGACGTGGTGGTGGAGGCGACGGTGATGGCGCTGCTGCTGGCCATGACCGTGCAGGTGCATAAGCACACCGGCACCCTCGACCCGGATCAGCTGCGGGCGCTGAAAGGCTGAGATGCCCCGGCCCATGAACGGAGAACTCAGGCGGGGCCCTTGCCCCGGCCTGCTGAGGGCCGCATGAACCTGCCCCCGCTGATCGTCGCGATGCCGTTGCTGGCCGCCATCCTGCTCGCTGTCTTCACCAAGGTGCTGCGCCCACGTGTGGCCGACGTGGTGGCCATCGCGGCAGCGCTGGGCGTGAGCGTGATGTGCGGCTTCCTGTACCGTCAGAGCCTGTCGTCCCCGCTGGTCCACTGGTTCGGCGGCTGGAGACCCCGGGGGGGCGTGGCGGTGGGCATCTCCTTCGTGGTTGATCCGGCGGGTGCAGGACTGGCGGTGCTGGTCAGCGTGCTGATGTTGGCCGCACTGGTGTATTCCGCCCGTTACTTCGAGAAGGTCGGCACGCTGTACCACACGCTGATGCTGGTCTTTCTCGGCGCGATGTGCGGTTTCTGCCTCACCGGCGACCTGTTCAATCTGTTCGTGTTCTTCGAGCTGATGGGCGCCGCTGCGTACGCCCTGTGCGGCTACAAGACCGAGGAACCGGGCCCGCTGCAGGGCGCCCTGAACTTCGCCGTCGTCAACACCGTCGGGGCGTTTCTGGTACTGGACGGCCTCGCGCTGCTGTACGCCCGCACCGGAGCGCTCAACCTCGCTCAGATCGCGCAGGCAGTGGGCGATCAGCGCCCGGACGGTCTGCTGATCACAGCGTTCGTGCTGCTGGCGGCCGGGTTCCTGGTGAAGGCGGCGGCCGTGCCGTTTCATTTCTGGCTCGCGGACGCGCACGCCGTGGCCCCCACACCCGTCTGCATCCTGTTCTCCGGCGTGATGGTGGAGCTCGGCCTCTACGCGGTGGTGCGGCTGTACTGGGTCATCTTCTCCGCGCCCTTCGCCGGGCACGGCGAGGCCCTGCGTGCCCTCCTGATCACGGCGGGGCTGCTGACGGCCCTGCTCGGAGCGGTGATGTGTTTCCTGCAGCGGCACATCAAACGCCTGCTGGCCTTCTCGACGGTCAGCCACGTCGGCATCATGCTGATCGGCTTCGGGCTGCTGGACCGCGAAGCGCTGGCGGGCCTGATCGTGTATGTGGCGGGGCACGCGCTGGTCAAGTCGTCGCTGTTTCTCGGCGCCGGGCTGCTGCTGCACCGCTTCGGCAGCGTGGATGAACTGAAATTGCACGGGCGAGCGCGGCGTGTTCCGCTGCTGGCGGGCGTGTTTGTCCTGGGCGCGTTCGGCCTGGCCGGGCTTCCCACGTTCGGCACCTTTCTGGGTGAAGCCCTGATGTCGGAAGCCGCCGAGCACCACGACTACGCCTGGCTGTCATGGTGCTCCATGCTGGCAGCGGCATTGACGGGCGCCGCCGTACTCCGGATGACCGCGCGCGTCTTTTTCGGATGGGGTGCCGCACCAGATGAAGCCGCTCGCCCGCCCACCACCGAGGATGAGCAGCGCGAAACGCGGAACGACCACACCCGGCTTCCGCTGGTGATGGTCGTGCCAACTGTCCTGCTGGCGGTCACGGGCCTCTTCTCTGGCCTGACTCCGGGCGCAGCCGGAGCGGCACACCTCGCCGCGGAACGACTTCATGACCGCCCGGCGTACATCGCACGGGTGCTGGACGACCAACCGGTTCCGCCCCCAGCGCCCGCCACCACGCCAGCACTCACGACTCCGCTCCTGCACGGCCTGGCTTCTGCCGCCGCCGCCCTGATTCTGGCGTGTCTGGCCCTGTTCCGCCCACGACTCCGGCTGCCGGGCACCGTGCGTGGGGTGGCCGAACTGAGGCAGGTGCACAGCGGCCACATCGGCGATTACGTCGCGTGGCTGACTCTGGGCGTCGCGGTGTTTGGAGTCAGCTGCGCCGTTCTGCTTCGGTGACCGGTGAACCCGTTATCCAGGGGCAAGGGTCGTGCTGAACGCGAAGGTTCACGCGCCCTCTGATCGTCGTCCATTAATGCTCTACTGTCCGTGCGGGCCGCCGCTCCGGGCGCGTGCCCGGAGGGTCTCCCAGGGCACGGCGACGCCCGGATGGCGGCGCTGGCCGTTGTCCAACCCGCTGCACCAGCAGCACCGTCACCACGGCCACCAGCACTTCCAGACCCACGCCCAGCACCCAGAAGGCGCGCGGTGTGTTGATCACGTGGTCGATCAGATAGCCGAAGTTCTGGCCGAAGAAGCCGGTCACCAGGGTCAGCGGCAGGAAAATGGTGGCCACCATGGTCAGCTGCCGGGAACTGGCTCCCTGGCGGCGGTTTTCCATGGCGTAGTAGATGTCGAAGGCCCGGTCGGCCATGCTGCGCGCCAGATCAAGGCGCTCCAGGGTGTGGACCGCATGGTCCCGGATGTCGCGGAAGTACGGCACCTCCTGCGGGCTCACCACCGGCGGCCCGGCGCGCACCAGGGTGCTCAGCACGTCCTTGAGCGGAAACACCACCGCGTGCGCCAGATGGGCCAGCTCACTCAGCTCGAAGATGCGGTGCAGCTGGCGATCATCGTCGGCCTGCACCGTCATGATCTGCTGCCTCAACTCGGTGAGTTCCCCCTCCAGCTGCTCGGCGAACGGCGCGTATTCATCCACCAGCGCGTCCAGCAGCACATACAGCAGGCTGCTGGAGTCCTGGCGCCAGTGCTCCGGCACCCGTTCCCAGCGGGTCAGGATCTCCTGCAGCCCGAGACCGCTGCCGTGCCGGACGCTGATCAGAAAGTGCTCGCCGATGAACAGGTTGAACTCATGGACCCGCAGCTGACCGTGCGGATCCCGCGAGACTCCGTGAGCCACCACGAACTCGAAGTTCGGGTACGACTCCACCTTGGCACGCTGATGGGCGTGCAGGGCGTCCTCCACCGCCAGCGGGTGCAGGCGGAACTGCGTCTGGAGCGCCTCCAGGTCCGCCGGGGCCGGGTCGGTAACGTCGAACCACACGAAGCCGTGCCCGGGGGCGGGCGTGGTCATCCCGGCCTGCCACAGCACGGCGCTGGCCCCGTCCTGGTCAAACATGTAGGTGTGAACAGCGCTGTTGACCGGCGGTGCGGGAGTGACAGGGGCAGGGATCGGGGTGGGAGCGGGCAGGGGGTCGGGCATGGCAGGTCTCCTGAGACGTCACAATGGCGCCTGCCTTCACCATGCCACAGGCAATGTTCAGCCTGTCCCCGAACCTTGATGAAGGCGTCCTGAGGATGTCGGCGGTGGTAAGGATGCGTATGCCAGCGCGACTCGCTGCAGGTTCTGCCACCTTTCCAAAAACTTCAGATGTGAGCTGCGTTCAGCTGTGCTGTCTGGAACCCGTGATTCGCTTCATGCTTGCCTTCGCGCCAGATGAGACCGTCGGACCCGATACACCCGCTCTCCCGCTCCGGTTCGATACTCCCCGCATGACCAGAGCTGGGGCAGGTGAGGTGGTGATCGCTGGGGGCGGCCCGGCAGGCATGGTGCTGGCCCTGCTGCTGGCACGTCAGGGGGTGCCGGTGACGGTGCTGGAGGCCGCGCGCGACTTCAACCGCGCTTTCCGGGGCGACACCCTGCATCCGGCGACGTTGGAACTGATGGCCCAGCTTGGACTGGTGGACGCCCTGCTGGCGCTGCCGCACACCCGCGCCGGAGCGGCCCGCTTCATTACGCCCACCCGAATTCAGACGCTCGCCAACTTCGCCCACCTGCGCTCCCCGTACCCGTACCTGGCGGTGATGAGCCAGACGCGCTTTCTGGAGTTTCTGCATGCTGAACTCCAGCGGTACCCGTGGGCCTCGGTGGAGTTCGGGGCGCGGGTGCAGGCCCTGCTGGGCGTGCCGGGCGGCCCGGTCACCGGTGTGCGCTACCAGCAGGACGGCCAGCTGCACGAGCGGCAGGCGACGCTGACGGTCGGGGCGGACGGGCGCTTCTCGCAGGTGCGGGCCGTGTCGGGCCTGACGCTGCAGGTGCTGTCGCCCGGCCAGGACGTGCTGTGGTTCTCGCTCCCCCGCCGCGCCTCTGACCCGCACGGCAGCATCGACCTGCATGTCAGCCACGGGCACTGTCTGGTCACCACGGATCACGGCGAGCGCTGGCAGGTGGGCTTCAGCCTGCCGAAAGGCGGGTATGCCGCCGCCAAGCAGGCGGGGCTGGACCCCATCAAAGCCACGCTCACCCGCACGCTGCCGTGGCTGACCGACCGGCTGCACCTGCTGACCGAGTGGAGTCAGCTCCGCCTGCTGTCGGTGGAGGTGTCGCGGCTGCGGCGCTGGTACCGGCCCGGCCTGCTGATGATCGGGGACGCGGCCCACGTGATCTCCCCCATCGGCGGGCTTGGCATCAACATGGCAATTCAGGACGCGGTGGCGGTCGCCAACCGGCTGATCGTACCGCTCCAGCGCGGCACCGTGCGGACGCGCGACCTGGCGGCGGTGCAGCGCCGCCGCGCGTGGCAGATCGCGGTGCTGCAGGCGCAGCAGGTGGTGGAGGAACATGAGGTGGTGAGCGTGATGGGCGAACCGCAGGCGGTCCACGTGCCGATGCTGCTGCTGCGCCTGATCCACCGGATTCCCGGTCTGTACCGGATTCCCGCCTACGTGACCGCCTACGGCCTGAAACCGGAGCGGCTGAGGTCCAGCCTGACCAGAGTGCAAGAGCCGGTCCTGTCGTCCAGCTGAATGCCGCCAGCCTCGGACCAGCGCAAAGGGAACGGGCTGGTTCCAGTGCGCCAAAGCCCACCCACACTGGACTTCCCGAGCACGGACGATCAGCCCACGGCTCCACTGCCTGAACCTGTGCTTGACTGAACGGCATGATCAATCTGAGCGGCAGGGTGGTGCTGGTCACCGGCGCATCACGCGGGATCGGGGCGGTGACGGTGGACGCGCTGCTGGAGGCGGGGGCCTCGGTGGTGGCGCATATGGGACGCAGCGGACAGGGCGACGCGGCGATGCCGGAGGCTGTTGAGGCCGGGCGACTGCACCACCTCGCCGGCGATCTCGCCCAACCGGGTGAGGCGGCGCGGCTGGTCCGTGAGGCGGTGGCCTGGAAAGGCCAGCTGGACGTGCTGGTGAACAACGCCGGCATCGCCCCGTCGGTCTCGGTAGACGACCCGCAGGACGTCTGGGCTGCTGTGTGGCACGACACGCTGCAGGTGAACCTGCTCAGTGTCGCGGAGAGCTGCCGCGAGGCCATCCTGCACTACCGGAGCCGGGGCGGAGGCATGATCATCAACATCGCCAGCCGGGCAGCCTTTCGCGGCGACAATCCGGACGCGATGCACTACGCCGCGTCCAAGGGCGGGGTGGTCACGCTGACCAAATCCATCGCGCGCGGGTTTGCCCGCGAGGGGGTGCTGGCCTACGCGGTGGCTCCGGGGTGGGTTCAGACCGAGATGGCGCAGGAGTATCTGGAAACCCACGCCGAGGACGTGGCGCGCGACCTTCCGATGGGCGCGGCTCCCCCGGAGGATGTGGCGCAGACGGTGGTGTTCCTGGCCTCCGGGCGGGTGCCGCATATGACCGGGGCGACTCTGGACATCAACGGCGCCTCCTACGTGCGGTAAGCAGGACCAGCCCGCCACCTGCTGAATGCCCCCGACGTGCTGTCGGAGCACCGGCAGGGTCTGCTGCATTGACAGTTGTGCTCCGGCAGGAAGCCCTGCGGTGCGGATATGCATCACCAGCGCCGGCCGACTTACGAAAGGCCGTGGATGGTTGCCTCAACGTTCGCAACTTTCTTTCCCGTGCCAACCGCATGTACCATCCATGGTGTGTTCCGGAGAAAGGCGTTCAGCAGCGCACAGAGGCCGGTTCACTCTGGGAATTCGATGCCCGATCTCCCCGGTCCTCCCGCCCGCTTTACCGTGAAAGTTGACTCCGGAGGTCGAATTCTGTACCTTTGAATTGCACCAAAAATGACAGAGTTCAGCACACAGTCGTCTTTCGCTCCCTGAGGCCTACCGTCCTTGTTTGCTGGGTCTGCCGGGTCAGGAGCTATCGCCGTTTTCTGTGGCTCTGGGTGGTGAATACGGAGGAAGGTATGAAACGACCTGCTTCATTCGGCATGATTGCGCTGGCCCTCGCCACCGGAATGGTGTTCGCTCAGACGCTGCCCAAGCTGGCAGCCAAGTCCACCTACCGGGTCGGGTTCGCCCAGACCGAGAGCAACAACCCCTGGCGTCTGGCGCAGACCAAGAGTATGCAGGACGAGGCCAAGCGGCTCGGCTACCAGCTGGTCTACACCGACGCCGCCGGCTCCACCGCCAAGCAGGTGGCGGACGTCCGCAGCATGATCGCCCAGAAGGTGGACGTGATCTTCCTCTCGCCGCGCGAGGACAAGCCGCTGGCCCCGGTGGTCAAGGAAGCCCGCAACGCCGGCATTCCAGTGATCCTGCTGGACCGCAACATCGATCCGGCGCTCGCCAAGGCCGGCACCGATTACGTCACGTTCATCGGCTCGGACTTCATCAAGGAAGGCCAGCGCGTGGCCGATTGGCTGATCAAGAACAACAAGGGCAAGATGAACATCATCGAGCTGGAGGGCACCACCGGCTCCAGCCCGGCCAACGACCGCAAGAAGGGCTTCGACGACGCCATCAAGAAGGCCGGCGGCTTCAAGATCCTGGCCAGCCAGTCCGGCGACTTCGCCCGCGACAAGGGCCGCCAGGTGGCCGAGACGCTGCTGCAGGCGCACCCGGACGCCAACGTCATCTACGCCCACAACGACGAGATGGCCATCGGGGCGGTCTCGGCGCTGGAGGCGGCCGGCAAGAAGCCGGGCGTGGACGTGCTGGTGCTGTCCATCGACGGCGGCAAGGAAGCAGTCAAGATGGTCGTGGACGGCAAGATGAACTACGTGGTGGAGTGCAACCCGCGCTTCGGCCCGGAGGCGTTCAAGACGCTGCAGGGCTACGCCAAGGGCACCAAGTACCCGGCCAAGATCATCAACCAGGACCGCGACTACACCCCGCAGACGGCCGCCGCCGGCCTGTCCAGCGCGTACTGACCTGGGGGCCCACCCCTCCACCAGCATTCCCTGTGCGCCGCGCTGACTCAGCGTGGCGCGCACGTCATGGAGACTGACCTTGACCTTTTCCCCTGTGTCCGCCTCGCCCCCGCTGCTGGAGATGCAGGGGCTTCAGAAGTCGTTTGCCGGTGTCAAGGCCCTGGACAACGCCTCGTTGACGGTCGGCGCGGCCGAAGTCCACGCGCTGATCGGGCAGAACGGGGCCGGCAAGAGCACCCTGATCAAGGTGCTGACCGGCGCCTACCAGCGTGATGCCGGGACCGTCACCTTCGCCGGGCAGCCGGTGGCGTTCGGGTCCCCGCTGGCGGCCCAGCGCGGCGGCATCGCCACCATCTATCAGGAAGTCAATCTGGTGCCGCTGCGGACCGTGGCGGAGAACATCTTCCTGGGCCGGGAGCCTCGGCGCTACGGCCTGCTTCAGCGCCCGGTGATGAACCGCGAGGCCGAGCGACTGCTGGGGGAACTGGGCCTCACGGTGGACGTGACCCAGCCGCTGAGCAGCTACAGCACCGCCATTCAGCAGATGGTGGCGCTGGCGCGCGCCGTCTCGATCAATGCCCGGCTGGTCATCATGGACGAGCCGACCAGCAGCCTCAACGAACGTGAGGTGGAGACGCTCTTCGGCGTGATCCGCGGGCTGAAGGCGCGCGGCGTCTCGGTGATCTTCGTGTCGCACCGGCTGGACGAGCTGTACGCCGTGTGCGACCGCATCACCGTGATGCGCGACGGGCGCACCGTGTACGCCGGAGACCTGAAGGACATCAGCCGCCTGGAACTGGTGGAGCAGATGCTGGGCCGCCAGCTGCGCAGCGAGACCCGGCAGACTGGGTTCGTCCGCAGCGGCGCAGGCGGTCAGGTGCTGCTGCAGGCCAGCGGCGTCACGCACGGCGCCCGGCTGCGCAACGCGGCGGTGGAGGTGCGGACCGGCGAGGTGGTGGGCCTGGCCGGGCTGCTCGGGTCCGGACGCAGCGAGCTGGCGCGGGTGATCTTCGGGGCCGACCAGCCGGATGCCGGCGAGATGCGGCTGGCCGGGCAGCCGGTGCAGCTGCGCTCACCCTCGGACGCCATCGCGGCGGGCCTGGGCTTCTGCAGCGAGGACCGCAAGGCCGAGGGCATCATTCCGGAGCTGAGCGTGCGCGAGAACCTCACGCTGGCGCTGCTGCCGCGACTGGCGCGGGCCGGGGTGGTGGACCCGCACCGGCAGGCGCAGGTGGTGGCCGACTTCATCGCCCGGCTGGGCATCAAGACCAGCGGCCCGGATCAGCCGATCCGGGAGCTGTCGGGTGGCAACCAGCAGAAGGTGCTGCTCGCCCGCTGGCTGGCCATGCAGCCCAAACTGCTGATTCTGGACGAGCCCACCCGCGGCATCGACGTGGGAGCCAAGGCAGAGATTCAGCAGCTGATCGGGCAGCTGGCGCAGGAGGGGCTGGGGGTGCTGATGATCAGCAGCGAACTGGAGGAGTTGATTGAGGGCTGCCATCAGGTCACGGTGCTGCGCGACGGCCAGACGGTGGCGCGGCTGGAGGGTGAAGGGCTCAACGAGCCGCAGATCCTGCACGCCATGGCGCAGGGCTCGGCCCAGGACACGGTGCACCCATGAGCGGGCAGCTGGTGCCCGCCACGTCGGTGCGCGGCCAGAACGGCTGGCAGGACCTGCTGGCCGACCTGAAGCAGGTGCGCGCCAGCCTGCTGATCCTGGCCGCGCTGCTGATCTTCAATGCCCTGCTCACGCCCAACTTCCTGAGCGTGCAGACGCTCAACGTGAACCTCACGCAGGTGGCGACCATCATCATCGTGGCGATGGGCATGACGCTGGTGATCGCCACCGGGGGCGTGGACCTGTCGGTCGGCTCGCTGATGGCCATCAGCGGCGTGCTGGCCCCGCTGATCTTCCTGAATGCGGGGTTGCCCGGCGGCGTGGGGGTCGCGCTGGCCTTCGTGGTGCCGGTGCTGGTCACGGCCGGGTTCGGGCTGCTCAACGGGGTGTTCATCACCCGGCTGCGGTTGCAGCCGATCGTGGCCACCCTGGTGCTGTACATCGCGGGGCGCGGCATCGCGCAGGTGATCACCAACGGTCAGCTGCAGAGTTTCGACAACCCGGCCTTCGGGTACATCGGCCTCGGGCGCCCGCTGGGGATTCCGTTTCAGGTGCTGCTGATGCTGGTGATCGTGGCCATCACGTACTGGCTGGTGAAGCGCACGGTCTTCGGGCGTTTCGTGCTGGCGGTAGGCGGCAACGAGACGGCCGCCCGGCTGGCCGGCGTGCCCACCGCGCGCGTCAAGCTGCTGGTGTACAGCTTCAGTGGCCTGCTGGCCGGCGTGGCGGGCCTGATCGTGATCGCCATCAACCGCAGCAGCGACGCCAACCAGGTGGGCCAGAACATGGAGCTTGACGCCATCGCCGCCGTCGCGGTAGGCGGCACCCTGCTCAGCGGCGGGCGTGCGCAGGTGCTCGGCACCGTGTGCGGCGCCCTGATCATCCAGCTGATCCGCTACACCCTGCTCGCCAAGGGCGTCCCGGACGCCGCCGCCCTGGTGGTCAAGGCCGCCATCATCGTCGCTGCCGTGGCCCTGCAGCAGCGACGAAGGAGAGAATGATGCTGTCCACTGCCGTCAAGAACCAGAGCCGCCTGTTGACCCGCGTGAGCCAGTTCGGGGTGCTGGCAGCCCTGGTGCTGCTGATCATCTTCGGGGCGCTGCGCTACACCGGCTTTATGAGCGAGTACAACTTCTCCACCTTCCTGCGCTACAACTCGATGTTCGGGCTGGTGTCGCTGGGCATGTGCTTCGTGATCCTCACTGGCGGCATTGACCTGTCGGTGGGCAGCGTGGTGGCGCTCGCCAGCGTGGTGGCGGCCCTGCTCAGTCCGTACGGCGCGCTGACCGCCGTGCTAGGGGCCATGGCGGCCGGCGCGCTGATCGGCCTGATCAACGGCCTGATCATCACCCGGCTGAACATCCAGCCGTTCATCACCACGCTGGCCACGCTGCTGGGGGCGCGCGGCCTGGCGCTGCTGCTCGCCAACAACCAGGGCGGCGTGGGCGTGGATCCGAATAACGCCGCTTTCACCTGGCTGGGCCAGGGCAACCTGCTGCATCTGCCGGTGCCGGGCGTGATGATGATCGTGGCGTTCGTGGCGGGCAGCGTGCTGCTGAGCCTCACACCGTTCGGCCGGCATGCCCTGGCGGTGGGCGGCGGCGAGGACGCCTCCAAGCTGATGGGCCTGCCGGTCAACCGCATCAAGGTGACCGTGTATGTGCTCTCGGGCGCGCTGGCGGGGCTGGCTGGCCTGATTCTGGCCTCGCAGCTGGGCGCGGGCCAGCCGACCGAAGGTGTGGGCTGGGAGCTGTCGGCCATCGCCGGGGTGGTGGTGGGCGGCACGCTGCTGACCGGCGGTACCGGCAGCGTGTGGTCCACCCTGGTGGGGGCCATGCTGCTGGGCCTGATCTTCAACATCCTCAACTTCGAGAACGGCAAGGGCGTGATCTCGCTGTCGCCGTACTGGCAGAGTGTGATCCGGGGGGCCTTCCTGCTGCTGGTGGTGCTGCTGCAGACCCGGCTGGGCCGCCGGTCTGACCGGTCCTGAACGCCCCCTGGCAGAGCCCGCGCGCCTGGGGCTACACTGGTGTATGAACGGCTGCTCGCTCTCCGGCCTGCCGCGCCCATGACCTTCGTGTGGCCCTGGGCGCTGGCATTGCTTCTGCTGTTGCCGGCCCTGTGGTGGGGGTACCGGCGGGCCCTGCCGGGGCAGGCCAGCAGCGCGGCGCTGCACCCGGACCTGCGGCTGATCGCGGGCGCCGCCGCTGGGGGACGCCCGCTGCGCCGTCACCTCCCCGCCGCGCTGTACCTGCTGGCCGTGGCGCTGGCGCTGGTGGCGCTGGCCCGCCCCACGGTCCGGCTGCCGCTGCCGCTGCCCCGCGTGGCCATCGTGCTGGCCCTGGACCTCTCCCTGTCGATGGACGCCCAGGACATCGCCCCCAGCCGCTTCGCCGCCGCCCAGAGCGCCGCCCGCGACTTCGTGCGCGACCTGCCGGCTGGGGTCCGGGTGGGGCTGGTGACCTTCGGCAGCTACGCGGAGCTGAACGCGCCGCTGACCACCGACCATGCCGCCGTGATCCGCATCATCGACGCGCTCACGCTGGGCCACAGCACCGCCATCGGAGAGGGCCTGCTGACCTCGCTCCACGCCCTGACCGATGGAGGCGTGGCCCCGGGACCGGGGCTGGCGTCCATCGTGCTGCTCTCGGACGGGCGCAGCAATACCGGCGCGGAACCGCTGGACGCGGCCCGGCAGGTGCTGCGGCGCGGCATCCAGGTGAACAGCGTCGGGCTGGGCACC
Source organism: Deinococcus sonorensis KR-87 (assembly GCF_040256395.1). NCBI lineage: Bacteria > Thermotogati > Deinococcota > Deinococci > Deinococcales > Deinococcaceae > Deinococcus > Deinococcus sonorensis. The sequence continues at coordinate 14,914 of NZ_CP158296.1, forward strand.
CAGGGCGGCCTGAATGTGCCGGGCGGCTTCGTGGTCGGATTCGACGCCGAGACGCTCCATCAGGTGGCGACCATGACCGGCGGCCACTACTACGAAGCCCGGTCGGCCAGCCAGCTGCGATCGGTGTACCGCCGCCTGGCCCGCGCGCTGGCCTGGCGCATCGAGCCGCGCGAGGTGTCCGGCCTGGTCTCGGCGCTCGCCGCGGTGCTGCTGCTGGCGAGCCTGGCCCTGGCTCAAGGGCAGCGGCGCGTACTGTAGGGCGAACGCAACCGGGGCCGGAAGCAGACTGCTTCCGGCCCCGTGGTCTGCTGTGCATCGCTCAGTTGCGGTCTTGCATCAGCCGCCACAGCGCCTCTGACGTGACCGGCAGCTCGGTCACGCGGACACCGGCCGCGTCCCGGACCGCATTGGCCACGGCGGCGGCCCCGGCCGTGATCGGCGGCTCTCCCACGATGCGCGCGCCGAACGGCCCGTGCTCGGATGGGTGCTCGACGATGATCGCCTCGATGGGCGGCAGGTCGCTGGCGCGGGGGAACACGTACTCCAGGTAATTCGGGTTGGTCAGGGTGCCGCCCGCGAAGTGCAGGCCCTCGTACATGCCCATGCTCAGGCCCTGCGCGGTGCCGCCGTGCATCTGCCCCTCGACCAGCAGCGGGTTGAGCGCGTAGCCCACGTCCTGGATCGAGACCGCTTCCAGCGGCGTCACCAGCGCGGTGTCCGGGTCCACATGCACCCGGACGAACTGCACCGTGAAGCCCGGCGCGCCCGCCTTGATCGCGGCGCGGCCCTCGGCCACCACCGGGCCGGGGCCGCCCGCCTGCCGCTGGCTCAGCTGCGCCAGCTGACCGATGCCGATGGTGTTGCCCGGCACGCCCTTCACCCGCGCCTGACCCTCGACCAGCTCCACGTCCTCGCGGTGCGCCTCGAAGTGCCCGGCGGCCAGGTCGAGCAGCTGATTGCGCACCTGGGTGCTGGCCTCCAGCACCGCCCCGGAGAGGCTGATGGTGATCTGGGAGCCGCCCGACGCGGGCGCGAAGGGGCCGCTGTCGGTGGTGCCCTGCACGATCTCCACCGTGTCCGGGTCCACCCCCAGCGTCTCGGCGGCGATCAGCACCATGGAGCTGTGCACGCCGCTGATGTCCACGCTGCCCACGTGCAGGCGGACGGTGCCGTCGGTGTCCACCCGGCACACCGCCCCGGCCGGCGAGAAGGCGCCGGGCCAGCCGCCGGCCGCCACGCCCACGCCTTCGTTGGGCCGCTCGCCACGCTTGCGCCAGATCGGGTGGGCGCGCGCCTGCTCCAGGCAGGCTTTGAAGCCGATGTCGGGCCAGGGCTGCCCGGTGCCGGTCAGGTCACCGGCCCCGACGGCGTTCTGGTAGCGCAGGTCCAGCGGGTCCTGGCCCAGGGTCCGCGCCAGCTCGTCAATGCTCGATTCCAGCGCGAACAGCGCCTGCGGCACGCCGGGTGCCCGGTAGGCGCCAGTCGGGGCGCGGTGGGTCAGCACCTCCTGCGTCTGGATGCGGACGTTCGCGCAGCGGTACATCCCGCCGATCATGGTGGCGATGATGCCGGCGTGCCCGAAGCTGAACGCCCCGTTCTCGATGACCACCTGCACGTCGAGCGCGACAAGCTGCCCTTCCGCGTCGGCCCCCAGTTTCACCTGGATGCGCGTGCCGGGCGCGGGCATGGTGGTCAGCATGTCCTCGGAGCGTGAGAGCACCATCCGCACCGGGCGACGCACCTGCAGCGCCACCGCCGCCACCAGACTGTCGATGATGCCGTACTTGGCCCCGAAGCCCCCGCCCACCGTCATCGGCTCGATGCGCACGTCGCGCTCCCGCAGCCCCAGCGTGCGGGCCACCTCGCTGCGCACCGCGTACTGCCCCTGGGTGCTGGTGTAGACCGTGACCTGCCCGGGCCGGCCGCCCGGCTGGGCCACCACCGCATGCGGCTCCATGTACGACTGGTGCACCCAGGCATTGGTGTAGCGGCGCTCCACCACCGCGTGCGCCTGCGCCAGCGCGGCCTGCACGTCTCCGCGTTCAAACACGCGGCTCTGGTCGATGTTGGAGATCTTCGCCTCCCCGCGCTCGCCAGCGTCGCCGCCGTGCAGGCTGGCCATGCTCCCGCCGGCCACCGGCACCCCCTGCGGCCACACGAACACCTCGTCCTGCAGCGCCTGCTCGGCGTCCTCGACGTGCTCCAGCACCTCATAGTCGATGTCGAGCAGCGAGGCGGCGTCCGCGGCCTTCGCCTCGCTGGTGGCGACCACCACCGCGACCGGCTGACCGGCGAAGACCACCACGTCCTCGGCCAGCAGCATGCTGGGGCGCGAGTGGGCGACCCGCCCCCGGTTGAGGTCCGGTCCGGTCAGCACCGCGACGACGCCGGGCATGGCCCGGGCCGCCTCCGCGTCGATGCTGCGGATACGGGCGTGCGGGTACAGCGACAGCACGGGACGGGCGTGCAGCATGCCGGCCAGCGACAGGTCGGCCGTGTAGTGGGCCGTCCCGGTGACCTTCTCGTAGCCGTCAATGATCCTGCGGCGCTTGCCGAGGTGGGTCGTCTCGTTCATAGGAACCTCCGGTGATGTCTGGCAGAAGTCTACCGTCCGGGGCCCCGTCGGAGGCGGATTCCGGCGGCCGTCTCGTGGTGCCACACAGGCGCGCCCCCAGCCGTGGGCGGCTGGGGGCATCGGGAACGCGGTGAGGCGGGTCAGGGGGGTGAGGGCAGGTGAGTCAGGCACCCGCGCACGTGGCGGTGGGCCAGCCCAATGATCCACTGCGGCGCCGTCAACCCTGAGGACGGAAAGCGGCCCGCCACAGCGCACAGCCGCACGAAGGCGTCCTCCACCACACGGTCGGGGGCGGCGACCCCTTCGGTCTGGGCCAGGGTCAGGAGCCGCCCCGCGTAGCGCCGGTGCAACCAGCGCAGCGCTTCCAGGTCGCCCCGGCCCAGGGCCAGCAGCAGCTCATCGTCACCCCGCCCCGACCAGTCCTCGGAGGGGTTCAGGACGGGCCTGCCCGCCGCACATTGGCATCACTCCCGGCCCGGCTGATCACCGCAGGTTGTTGGCGCGCGCCCAGTCGAGGATGGCCCGATTGGCCAGATCGGCCTTCTCGTAGATGGCGGCGTGGGCCGCGCCGGGAATGATGACCAGCCGGCTCCCGGCGATGTTCTGCTGCATCTTCATGCTGAATTCCGGCGGGTAGACCGTGTCTTCCAGGCCCTCCAGGATCAGGGTCGGCACGGTGATGGTCTTCAGGGTGGGCACGGAATCCGGCCGGTTGGCCAGCACCATGGCCCCCGCCACGTCGGCGGCCACCGACGCCTGCTTTACGATGCCGGTCAGCGCCTGGGCGTCGCCGGGGCGGTTCATGCGGGTCTGGCCGGTGAGCATGTCCTTGAGCAGTTCCGGGGCCAGCGACTGCGGCCCGTAGGTGCTGGCTTTCTGCGCCATGCCCTTCCAGATGTGCTGCTCCACGATGCCCGCCGGGTTGGCGATGGTGTCGATCAGGATCAGGCCCCGGAAGCGCTGCGGTGCGGTGCGGTACATCTCGAAGGCGATGGGGCCGCCCATGCTCATGCCGCCGATGATGGCGTTCTGGACACCCAGCTGATCCAGCACGCCCAGCGCGTCGGCCGCGTAGGTCTGGAGGTCGCCGGGCGCGCCTGCGGGCGCCGTGCTCTGCCCGTAGCCGCGGTGATCCACAGTGATCACGCGGTACCCGGCCTGCGACAGCGCGTCCCGGTTGCGGGCGAACAGCTCACCGCTCAGCGGGTAGCCGTGCAGCAGCAGCATCGCCGTGCCGGTGCCCTGCGACACGTAGTGAATCTGCGCGCCGTTGACGCTCAACATGCCTTCCTGCCGGTTGCCCTGCGCTCCGCCCGCCAGGGCTGTCGTGGCCGCCAGGGCCAGCGTGGTGATCATCAGTCTGTTCATGGTCGTCCTTTGTGCCGCAGCCAGGGTGGCCACGGACTGGGTTGGAATTCTGACTCAGCCTAATCACGACCCGCGTCACGCAAGCACGAGCGGACTTCATGTCATCTTGGGACCTGCGGAGACGAGATGCGGAGCAAACGAGACCAGATCATCGCAGCGGCCCTGAACCGCTACCGGGAGGCCGGGCTGGGCGGCAGCACCCTCAAGGACGTGGCGGAAGCGTCCGGCGTGCCGCTCGGCAACCTGTACTATTACTTCAGGACGAAAGACGAGCTGGTGGTGGCCGTGCTGGAGGCCTGCGAGCAGGAACTGCTGACCCTGCTGGGAGAGCTGGCCCCACTGCCGCCACGCGCGTGGCTGGAGCGGTACTTCGAGTGGCTGCTGCAGGACCCGGCGGCGGCCGCCCGGCTCGGCTGTCCGTTCGGCAGCCTCGCGGCAGAGCTGCGCGCCCTGGGCGACCCGGCCGCGCCGCGCGCCGCCGCGATGGTGCAGCGGTACTACGACGCGGTACGGGCGCAGGGTGCGGCCCTGAGCGGCGGCCCCGGCGCGATTGAGGAGCTGTTCATGGCCGTGCAGGGCACCTACGTGGTGGCCCGGATTCTCGGCAACCCCCCGCTGTTCCAGGCGCAGATCGGCCAGCTCCGCGAGCGCTTCCTCGGCCGGGCCTGAACTCGGCAGGGCGCTTCACCGCAGCCGCGGAGATGAAGCGACCTCAGGATTGCATTCAGGCCGCCTCAGTAGTGGCGGGCGGACGGGCACGCTACCCTGACCTTCTGATGGGCCGACTCCCCGACGTGCCGCCCTGCCGCGCCCGGACCGGGCAGCGGGCGGCCTGCCCTGGCCACCCCCAGCCGGTGCGGCGATGACCGTGGAGGTCGAGGAGCTCCGGCAGCAGCTCAACCACTACCGCGAGATCATTGACGCCAGTCCCAACTGCATCAAGGTGCTGGATCTGGACGGTCGCCTGCTCGACATGAACGAGGGCGGCCGGAGCGTGATGGAGGTGCAGGACTTCGAGCGCTGCCGCTTTCTCCCGTGGCAGGACTTCTGGACCGGCAAGGCGCGGCTGCAGGTGGAACACGCCCTGGAGCGGGCGCGCGCCGGGCTGTCCACCACCTTCGAGGGCCCCGCGGCGACCATGGGCGGCACCGTGAAGTGGTGGGAGGTCAGCGTGTCCCCGGTGGTCGACACGCAGGGCCAGGTGCGACAGCTGATCGCCATCTCGCGCGACATGACCGCCCGGCGGGCCACCCAGCACGCCCTGGAACAGCTGAACGCGACGCTGGAGGAGCGGGTGGAGCAGCGCACCTCCGAACTGGAGACCGAACGCTCGGCGCTGGACGCGTTCGTGGCGTTCGCGGAGCGCTCGGCCAGCACCACGGACGTGCATGACCTGGCCGGTCAGGCGGTGGAGGTGCTGCGCGCCACCCTGGGTGAGGTCAGCGTCGCCTACTACGACCTGGAGGGCGACCTGTGGAAGGCGCGGGTCTGGTCCAGCGATTTTGCCCCGGAGGTGATGGAGGTGCTGGCACGCGGCATTCCAACCACGGCGCCGAGTTATGCCGAGGCGCTGGAGACCCGGGAGGCCGTGTTCGTGGCCGGGTGGGACGCGAAGCGCGAGCATGTGGCCAGCACCGAGGCCTACGGCGCGGGGGCCTTCTACCCGTGCTATGTGAACCAGCAGCCTCAGGGCCTGCTGGCCATGGGTATCCAGCGTGCCGGAGACTGGTCGGACCGGGAGCGGGCGGTGTTCCGGTCGGTGGGCCGGAGTCTGGTGCTGGCACTGGAACGCGCCGAAACGAACCGCAGAACGGCCGAGCAGAACAGTGAGCTGGAAGCGCGCAGCAACGCGCTGGTCGCCTTCGAAAGCCTCAGCTACCACCTCACCGTCCGCAGCGACGCCCCCACCCTGATCCGGCGGGCGCTGGAGATCGTGCTGGCCCTGTTGCCGCCCGGCTTCGCCGCCTACTGGCAGCCGGTGGGGAACCTATGGCGGCTGATGGCCCAGGTGGGGACCGCCGGCACCCCGGCCCTGCAGCAGCTGATGGAAGCGGGCCTGCCGGTGGGCACGACCCCTTCACTGGACATCCCGTATCAGACCCGGCAGCCGTTCTTCCAGGACATCTACGACAAGGCGCTGGACGTGTCGGTGGCGATGGTGGACCACTTGGAAACGGTGGCGACCCTGCCGGTGATGCTCAACGGTCAGGTCGCCGGCATCCTGAATGTGCCGCTGTTCGAGCACCGACCCTGGAGTGCAGCCGACAAGGCGGTGCTGCTGACCACCGCCCGCAGCCTGGGGCTGGCCCTGGAGGGCGTACAGAGCGTGGAGCAGCTGGAACGGGAACGCAGCAAGCTGGAGGTGGCCAACGAGGAACTCGAAGCGTTCGCCTACAGCGTGTCGCATGACCTGCGCACGCCGCTGCGGCACATCAAGGGCTTCGCTCAGCTGGCGGCGAAGGTGTTGAAGCAGCCGGCGCCCAACCTGGCGAAGGTCGAGGAGTATCTGGGGGTCGTGAACGACGGCGCCGACCGGATGGACGGCCTGATCAACTCGATGCTGGACCTGTCGCGCACCGGCTGGACCGAACTGCGGACCGAGCGGGTGAACCTCACTGAGCTGGTGGAACAGGCCCGGCTGGAACTGGAGGCGGACACCCAGGCCCGCCCGATCGAGTGGCAGGTCTCTGGGCTGCCGGTGGTGCGGGGCGACCGGGCCAGCCTGCAGCAGGTGCTGACCAATCTGCTCAGCAACGCGGTCAAGTTCACCCGCCACACCGCGCACCCCACCATTGAGGTCCGGGCCGAGGCCCGGCCGGACGAGTGGATCATCCGGGTGCAGGACAACGGCGCGGGGTTTGATCCTCAGTACGCCGGGAAGCTGTTCGGCGTGTTCCAGCGGCTGCACGCCCAGCGCGACTTTCCCGGCACCGGGGTGGGGCTGGCCACGGTGCGGCGCATCGTGGTGCGGCACGGCGGGCGGGTGTTTGCCGATGGGCGACCGGGACAGGGGGCGACCTTCGGGTTCACCCTGCCGCGTGAACGCAGCGGCTGAGGCAGGAGCAACAGCAGGCGCAGCCCCTCTTCAGGGCGCAAACCGCTTCACGATCACGTCGCGGCGTGTGCCGGTGCGCTCGCACCACGCCACCACCGCCCGGCCCGCCGCGTCCACCGTGACCGAGGCCGAACTGGCGTCGTGCCCGGCGGCCAGATTCAATGGCCCACCGCCCAGGACGTTCCAGCGCTGCCCGTCCCAGCGCTTGGCATAGACCCGCCTCGGCCCGCCGCCGCGGCCCTCCACCCAGGCCACCAGCGGGCGCCCCGCCGCGTCCAGCGCCAAGTTCGGGCGCTCCGCCAGGGTGCCGGGCATGACGTTCAGCGCGCTGCCCAGCGAGGTCCACTGCTGGCCGGTCCAGCGCTTCACGAACACGGTGTCCAGGCCGTTCTGGTCCTCCAGCCACGCCGCCACCGGCCCCTGTGCCCCCACCGCCAGTTGCGGGTCGAAGGTGTAGGTGTTCGGCCGGACGTTCAGCGCGCCGCCCACCGGCGTCCAGCGGCCGTCCGCCGCGCGACGCGACACGAAGACGTTGCTGCGCGCCACATCGCCCTCCAGCCAGGCGGTGTAGACCTGACCGTCCGGGCCGCGCGCCGCGGCCGGGAAGAACGCCGCCGACTTCAGGCTGTGGTTGAGCGGCGGGTCGTTCTCGGCCCAGCGCACGCCCTGCCAGCTGAACGGCTGCACCACCTGAGCGTACGCGCCCGGAAAGTAGATGTTGGTCCAGGTGAGGTACGGGGTGTTGTCATTCGTGACGGTGAAGGCGCGCGACTTGCCCGCGTCCGAGAGGTTGCGGCGTACCGCGTACGTCCCGGGACTGCTCCAGGCATGCCCGTCCCAGCGCGAGATCAGGTACGAGTCCACGTGGGCGGTGCCGGCGTCCTCGGCCCAGCCGAGCCACGGCTGTCCGTCCGGACCGCGCACGGCGCTCAGCTGCCAGGCGTTGTGCACCACGTTCTCGTTGAGAATGCCGCCCAGCGGCTGCCACTGGCCACCGTCCCACCGCGCCGCGTGCAGATGCCCGTAGGGTCGTCCCTGCGCCGGGCTGAGTTCCACCCAGGCCACCACCGGCGCACCGCTGGCATCGGTGGTGAGGGCCGTCATGGTGGCATCGGCGCGGCTGACGGGTCCGCCCAGCTGCATGCCGGTCGGGCCGCCACCGCCCGCCAGCCCGAGGCCGGTGAGGAGCAACACGAGGGCCAGAGAACGCCGTGGAGTGAGTTTTGGCATTGCGCTCATTGTTATCGTTTCGGGGCGCGGGAGCAACCGCCAGGGCCGGAGGCGCGTCAGCAGCGGCGTCAAGCGGCTGAGCCCCCACCTTTCCCGCAGACACGTTGACCCCCTAAACTCGGGGCAACCACACCTCAGAGCGTCAGGCGCCGTTCCGCCCCGTGTTCTGCAAGGAGTTCACATGCCCACCTTCGAAACCGTGCTGCACCAGAAGGCAAGACCGCCACTGGCATCCAGGTGCCTGCCGAGATCATCCAGCAGCTCGGGGCCGGCAAGAAGCCGGCGGTCCACGTCACCGTGAACGGCCACCGGTACCGCAGCACCGTGGCCGTGCGGGGCGAGCACTTCATGATCCCAGTCAGCGCGGAGCACCGTCAGGCGGCCGGTCTGAAGGCCGGTGACGCGTTGAGCGTCACGCTGGACCTCGATGCTGAGCCGCGCGAGGTCAGCGTACCGGATGATCTCCAGGCCGCCCTGCTGGGCCACGAGGCGGCCCGCCAGCGTTTCGAACAGCTGTCGTACAGCCAGAAGCGCCAGCACACCCTCGCGGTTGAGGGGGCCAGGACAGCGGAAACGCGTGCCCGGCGGGTGGCCAAAGCCATCGAGACGCTGGCGGAAGGCCGCTGATCCCTGGGTCTGTGCCCGCACGTCTTTCCAGAATTTCCCGGCCATCCCTGCGCAAATGACCCAAAGTGTCCGCACGCCCGAGCCACGCGGCCCCATGTTATGCCGGCGGGGCGAACGGCCGGGCCGCCTGCTGCACCCGGGCCAGCACCCGGCGCTCTCGCGCCAGAAAGCGGGCAGTGGGCAGCTGCACCCCGAAGGCCGCCACCACCGCCCCGTCCCACCACAGCGGCACCCCCACCGCGCACTGGCCCGGCACCCATTCCTCGATGGCGTGCGCGTACCCGTCCTGCCGCACGCGGGCCAGCGCGCCGTGCCACTCGTCCGGAGTGGTGATGGTGCTCGCGGTGTAGCGGGCGAACTCTGGGACGGGCAGCGCAGCGTGCGCGTACAGCAGTTTCCCGGCGGCGGTGGCATTGGCCGGCAGCGTCACGTCGGTCTGCACCTGGGCATGGTCCGCGCCCGGGTCACCCAGGGCGCGGTTGATGCAGATGACCCGGTCCTCCTCCAGCACGCACAGGAAGCCCAGTCCGGCTGTCGCCTGCGCCACCTCGGCCAGCGCGTTGCGGGCACGCGGGAACCATGGCAGGCCCAACGTCAGCTGCGCCCCGTACTCGGCCAGCTGCCAGCTCAGGCGGTACTGGCCCGCCGGAGTGCGCCGCAGGAACCCGGCCCGCGCCAGCCCCGACAGGTAGAACTGCGCCGTGGCGCGCGGGAGACCCAACTGGACGGCCAGCGCCCGCGACCCCCATTCCGGCTGCTGCGAGCTGAACGCGCGCAGGATCAGGGCGGCCTTGTCGAGCGTGGACATGGATCGGTGCCGGGCCAGCGGCCTACTTTAGGATGCCGCGACTCACGAAGGCGGTGCGGACAGCTCGGGCCGCCGTGCTGCCGGACAGCGCCTGGGCCGTGTCCACGGTGGCCTGCGCAGCGGCGGCGAAGCTTACATCCGGGGTGAAGCGGAACTGCGCGTCCACGATGATCCGGTCGGCGGTGCGCGCCCCCAGCGCCTGCCGGATGTCCCACAGGGCCCGCGACCAGATCTCCCCGTCGGCGTGCACCTCGCCCACCACGTCCTCCGGGTAGTGCTTGTTCGTGTCGGTGCGGCGGATGCAGTGCGGCACGGTGCTGGTGTACGACGTGCTGTCCCAGTCCATCAGGCACGGCAGCGGCGTGCGGATCGCGGCGCCGTTGGCCGGGGCCACCGAGGCCGCGACGGTCAGGGCCAGATAGTCTCCGAACGCTTCCCCGATGCTTCCGGCCTCCAGGCTGGTGCCGAAGCCCGGCACCTGCGCCGCCTGCACCGCGTGGCCGTACTCGTGCACGATCACCTCGCCGTCCTCGGCGTCGTCCACGCCACCCTTGCCGAAGCGCAGCAGGTCCTGCTTGTCGGTCTGGAACGAGTTGTCCACGCCGTACTGCGAGACCCGGATCTGCTGCTGGCGCTGGTTGACTGCCGGCAGGGTGGTGCCGAAGCCGAGCGACTGCAGGTACAGCTGCGCCTCCGTGACCCAGTAGTAGGCCATCACCTGCTCGAAGCCGTCCTGATCGCGCGTGTAGCTGAACGGGCCGGCGCCGTACACCGGCGTCCCGGTCTCGCTGATCACCTTGGCGTAGTCGCCGCTGAGGTACCCGCTGCCGTCCAGGTGGCTGAGCGTGACCGGGTAATAGGCGCTGGCCGGCACCGCTGAGTCGGCGTCCTTCTGGTCGGTGAGCGTCTCGTTGCCGCTGGTCTGGACCGGGTTGGGCAGGAACACGCTGGCGCGGGCGGTGGTCTGGGTGGTGGGCGGCTTGCCCGCGCCGCCCAACACGCCCAGGTGTGGTCCGGCCACCGGCTGGTTGCAGGCAGCAATGAGAATGGCGGTACAGACGGCCAGCAGTCCCGTGCGCTTCATCATGATTGACCTCGTGCCTGCCACAATACCGCACCCCAGGACGGGGGCATCCAGGGTGAACACGCATCGGTCTGTCCAACACTGTTGCGCGCCGCTCTTGAGGGCCGGCGCGCCGCCGCGCACAGTGGAGTCATGACCACCATCCCCGTCGTGCGCGCCGCACGTGGCTCTACCCGCACCGCCAAAGGCTGGATTCAGGAAGCTGCCAAACGCATGCTGATGAACAACCTCGACCCGGAGGTGGCCGAGCATCCGGAGCAGCTGATCGTGTATGGGGGGCGCGGCAAGGCGGCCCGCGACTGGCCCAGCTTTCACCGGATTATCGAAGTGCTGGACCGGCTGGAGAACGACCAGACCCTGCTGGTGCAGTCCGGCAAACCCGTGGCGGTGCTGAACACCCACCAGCTCGCGCCGCGCGTGCTGATCGCCAACAGCAACCTGGTACCGCACTGGGCGACCTGGGAGACGTTTGACCGGCTGGATCAGGCGGGCCTGATGATGTACGGCCAGATGACCGCCGGATCGTGGATCTACATCGGCACCCAGGGCATCCTGCAGGGCACCTACGAGACCTTCGCGGGCGCGGCCCAGAAGCACTTCGGCGGCTCGCTGAAGGGCACCATCACCGTCACGGCGGGGCTGGGCGGCATGGGCGGCGCGCAGCCGCTGGCGGTGCGGCTGGCGGGCGGGGTGTGCATCTGCATCGAGGTGGACCCCACCCGCATCCAGAAGCGGCTGGAGACCCGATACCTGGACACGGTGGCGGCCAGCCTGGACGACGCCCTGACGCAGGCGCAGGCGGCCCGGGATGCTGGGGAAGCGCTCAGCATCGGGCTGCTGGGCAACGCCGCCGAACTGCTGCCGGACCTGGTACGCCGCGGCTTCACGCCGGACCTGGTCACGGACCAGACCAGCGCCCACGACCCGATGTGGGGCTACCTGCCGGTCCCCCGTCCCGACGAGGACCTGAACGAGCTGCGCCGGACCCGGCCGGACGAGTACCTGCAGCGCGCGCGCGAGGGCATGGCCGCGCACGTGCGCGCCATCATCGAATTGCAGCGGCGCGGGGCGGTGGCCTTCGACTATGGCAACAACCTGCGCGAGCAGGCCCGGCTGGCCGGCGTGGACGACGCGTTCAGCTACCCGGGCTTCGTGCCGGCCTTCATCCGCGACAGCTTCTGCGAGGGGCGCGGGCCATTCCGCTGGGTGGCGCTCAGCGGCGACCCGGCCGACATCCACGCCACCGATCAGGCGCTGCTGGAGCTGTTCCCCGAGGACGCCCGGCTGCAGTCGTGGCTGCGCTACGCGGCCGACCAGATCAGCTTCCAGGGGCTGCCAGCGCGCATCTGCTGGCTCGGCTACCGTGAACGCGACCGGGCCGCGCTGCTGTTCAACCAGATGGTGGCCGACGGGCGGCTCTCGGCGCCGATCGTGATCGGGCGCGACCACCTGGACGCCGGCAGCGTGGCCAGCCCCTACCGCGAGACCGAGGCGATGCTGGACGGCTCCGACGCGGTGTCGGACTGGCCGCTGCTGAACTTCGCCACCGGCGTGGCCAGCGGCGCCGGCTGGATGAGCTTTCACCACGGCGGCGGCGTAGGGATGGGCTACAGCCAGCATTCCGGCCTGGTGGCGGTGGCAGACGGCAGCGAGGAGGCGGCCTGGCGGCTGTCGCGCTGCCTGACCAACGACCCGGCGATGGGCGTGATCCGCCACGCGGACGCCGGCTACGAGCTGGCCCAGGACGTGGCGCGGGACCGTGGCCTGGACCTCCCGAGCCTGGGCATCCACGACCGGGCGCAGGACGCATGACCCACCTGCCCTACGGAGGCATCGCCAGCTTCGTGCGGGCGCCGCTGGTGGACCCGGACGGGGACTGGCGGGCCACCTTCGCGGTGCTGGGCATTCCCTTCGACATCGCGCTGGGCTTCCGGCCCGGCGCCCGCTTCGCTCCCCGGGCGCTGCGCGAGGCCAGCCTGCGGTATGTGCCGCCCTTCACCGGGCTGGACGGCCGGGCGCGGCTGGATGCGTCCAGCCAGACGGACCCGCTGTTCGTGGACGCGGGCGACGTGGTGCTGCCCAGCCTGGAACCGGAACTGGCCCGCGAGCGCATCACCCAGGCGGCCCGGGCGGTGCGGGCCCGCTGCCGGGTGCCCGTCTTTCTGGGCGGCGACCACAGCGTGAGTTATCCACTGCTGCTGGCCTTCCACGACGTGCCGGACCTGCACGTGATCCAACTGGACGCCCACCTGGACTACACGGACGTGCGCAATGACACGCGCTACAGCAACTCCAGCCCCTTCCGTCGGGCGACCGAAGCGCTGCCGAACCTGAAGCACATCACCACCTTCGGCCTGCGCGGCCTGCGCTTCGACCCGGAGGCGGTGGCGGCGGCGCGGGCACGCGGACACACCCTGGTGCCGATGGAGCAGGTGGAAACGGACCTGGACCGGCTGCTCTCAGCGCTGCCACCCGGACAGAACGTCTACCTGAGCGTGGACGTGGACGCCCTGGACCCGGCGGTGCTGCCCGGCACCAGCAGCCCGGAACCGGACGGCTTCAGCTACCGGCTGGCCCTGCAGCTGATCGCCAGTGTGGTGCGGCGGCACCGGCTGGTGGGCCTGGACGTGGTGGAACTGGCCCCCACCCTGGACCCCAGCGGGCGCAGCGAGCTGATCGCCGCGCGGCTGATTCTGGAGACGCTGGCGGAGGTGCAGGATGCCTGGAGCTGAGCCGGCCGTCACCCTGTTCACCGGCATCGCCCAGCTGGTCACGCCGCCCGCCGGACCGCAGCGCGGTGCGGCGATGCGCAGGCTGACGGTCATCCCGGACGCGGCGCTGCTGGTGCAGGGAGACCGGGTGGCCTGGGTCGGGCAGCGGCAGGACGCGCCGGACGCGGCCACCACCCACGACCTGGGCGGCGCGGCCGTGACGCCTGCGCTGATTGACCCGCATACCCACGCCGTGTGGGCCGGCGACCGGCTGGCCGACTTCGAGGCGCGGGCCGAAGGAGTGAGCTACGAGGCGCTGCTGGCCCGGGGCGGCGGCATCCGGCATACTGCGCGCGCCACCCAGGCGGCGAGCGTGGAGCAGCTGAGCGCGCTGGCCCGGCCCCGGCTGGAGGCGCTGCAGCGCTCCGGCGCCGGCACCATCGAGATCAAGAGCGGGTACGGCCTGGACTTTGCGGGTGAGCTGCGGATGCTGCGGGCGGTCGCGCTGCTGGCCCAGCAGGTCAAGGGCACCCTTTGCCCCACCCTGCTGCTGCACGTGCCCCCGACCGAGGGGCGGGTCCAGCACGTCCGGGACGTGTGCGAGACGCTGATTCCGCAGGTGGCCCGCGAGCGGCTGGCCACGGCCGTGGACGTGTTCTGCGAGCGGGAGGCCTACACGCTGTCCGAGACGCGTGACCTGCTCACCGCGGCCCGCGCGCACGGCCTCGCGGTGAAGCTGCACGCCGACCAGTTCCACTGCATCGGCGGCACCGAGCTGGCCTGCGAGATGGGCGCGTTGAGCGTGGACCATCTGGAGGCCAGCGGCGAGGCCCAGATCCGCGCGCTGGCCGGCAGTGCTACCCTCGCCACCGTGCTGCCGGGCGTGTCGCTGCACCTGGGCCTGAGCGCCGCGCCGGGCCGCGCCCTGATCGACGCGGGGGCGGCCGTGGCGGTGGGCACCGACCTGAACCCCGGCAGTTCCCCGCTCTTCAGCGTGCAGCAGGCGCTGGCCCTCAGCGTCCGGCTGAACGGCCTCACGCCGGCCGAGGCGCTCACCGCCTGCACCGTCAATGCCGCCGCGGCGCTGGGTCTGCACAACCGGGGCGCGCTGGTGCCCGGCCAGCGGGCCGATTTCCTGGCGCTGCACGGTCCTGACTGGCGCGACCTGGCGTATACGCTGGGGGCCAGTCCGGTTCAGGCCGTGTATCTGGGGGGCGACCAGCGTGCCTGAAGCCACCGGCCGCCCGGCCCCTCCCCCGTCCGACCCCTCCCCGCTGCGCCCCTCCAGAAAGGCCACCATGATTCTCGATCAGACCCTGACCCTCTCCGACTTCGAGCGCGTGGTGCGTGGCGGTGAACAGGTCCGCCTCTCCGACGCGGCCCGTGAGCGCGTCCGCCGGGCTCGCGCCGTCATCGAGCGGATCGTGGACGGCCCGAATGCGGTGTACGGCGTGAACACCGGCTTCGGCAAGTTCGCCACTGTGCAGGTGGCCCCGGATCAGCTGGCCGCCCTGCAGCGCAACCTGATCATGTCGCACGCCATCGGGGTGGGCGAGCCGCTGCCGGCGGAGGTGGTGCGCGGCATGCTGCTGCTGCGGGCGCAATCGCTCGCGCTCGGTCACTCGGGCGTGCGCGAGGAGGTGGTGGAGCTGCTGCTGACGCTGCTGAATGCCGGGGCGCATCCGGTGATCCCGGCGCAGGGTTCGGTGGGCGCCAGCGGCGACCTGGCCCCACTGGCCCACCTGGCCCTGGCGCTGATCGGGCTGGGCGAACTGGAGCATGCGGGCCGGGTGCGCCCGGCCGGCGAGGTGCTGGCCGAGCTGCACCTTTCCCCGCTGGTGCTGCAGGCCAAGGAGGGGCTGGCGCTGATCAACGGCACGCAGCTGATGGGCAGCCTGCTGGCGCTGGGGGTGCTGGACGCGAGGCGGCTGCTGGACACCGCGACCCTGGCCGCCGCCATGACGGTGGAGGGCATGCGCGGCAGTCATCAGCCGTTCCGCGACGATGTGGTACGGCTGCGGCCCCACCCCGGCGCGCTGGAGGTGGCCGCTCAGCTCCGGTCGCACCTGAGCGGCAGCCAGATTGCGCCGTCCCACGCCAACTGCGGGCGGGTGCAGGACGCCTACAGCCTGCGCGCCGCGCCGCAGGTGCACGGCGCGTCGCGGGACGTGATTCAGGAAACCGAGCGGGTGCTGGCGGTGGAGTTCGCCTCGGTCACCGACAACCCGCTGATCTTCCCCGACACCGGCGAGGTGATCAGCGGCGGCAACTTTCACGGGCAGCCGCTGGCGCTGGCCGCCGACGCGCTGACGGTGGCGGTGGCCGAACTGGCGAGCATCAGCGAGCGCAGATGCGAGCAGCTGCTCAATCCGGCGCTCAGCGGGCTGCCGGGCTTCCTGACGCCGCAGGGCGGGCTGAACAGCGGCCTGATGATCGCGCAGTACACCGCTGCCGCGCTGGTCAGCGAGAACAAGGTGCTGGCGCATCCGGCCAGCGTGGACAGCATTCCCACCAGCGCCAACCAGGAGGACCATGTCAGCATGGGCGCGCACGCCTGCCGCAAGCTGCATCAGGTGCTGAACAACACGGCCGCCGTGATCGCGGTGGAACTGCTGTGCGCGGCGCAGGCGCTGGACTTCCAGCCGCTGCAGCCGGGCCTGGGCGTGGCGCGCGCCTACCGCAGCATCCGCGGCTGGGTCGCGGCCATGCAGGAGGACCGCTACTACAAGCCGGACCTGGACCGCCTGACTGCGGCGGTCCGGCAGGGCGAGCTGCTGGAGCAGCAGGTCGGCGCGTGAGCGGCTGCTAGGACAGCTGGGGCCGCTCGGGTTCCGGCAGGGTGGCGGCCAGCAGGGCCGCTGGCAGCAGCAGGCCCAGGCTGGCCAGCGCCGCCACCACCGGGCTGGTCTGGTCGGCCAGCACCCCCACCAGGAACACCAGGATGCCGGCGAAGCCCCACGAGAAGCCCATCATGATGCTGCTCGCCACCGCGACGTGGCGCGGGGCATACTCCTGCGCCGTCACCACCCCCACCGGGATGCTGGCATTGATCAGCGCGGCCGCGATGAAGGTCAGCGGATAGAACCACCACTGGTCGGGGGTGCTGAACAGCACCGCAGCGAACAGCGGCAGCGGCACCACGCTGGCTGCGCGAAGGATCGGCACCCGGCCCAGCGTGTCGGAGAGCCGCCCGCCCAGCAGCCCGCCCACCGCCGAGGCGACCGCGAACACGGCCAGCGTCAGCGCAGTGGCGCGGGTTCCGTACCCGCGCCCCAGCAGGATGAACGGCAGCATGGTGGTGTACCCCATGCCGGCCAGCGAGCGCAGCACCGCCATGCCCCACAGCCGCACGATCGGTCCCCGGAAGATGCCGAGATACTCCAGCATGCTGGGCCGCGGGCCGGCCGGCTTGTCTGCCGGGGTGATCACGTATGACACCGCGCCCACCAGCAGCCCCAGCACCCCGAAGATCGGCAGCTGGTGCAGGCCCACCCCCGCGAACACCGGCCCCAGCGCGGAACCGGCGGTGCCGCCGGCGCTGAAGATGCTGGCCCACAGGCCCCGCTGGTGGCGCGGGCTATGCAGGGCGGTGTACGCCGCGCCGGCCGGATGAAAGAAGCCGCTGCCGAACCCGGCCAGCGCCACCAGCAGCGTCAGCAGTCCGAAGGTGGGCGCGTAGCCCATCAGCGTCAGGCCCAGCCCGGTCAGGGCGGGGCCGGCGGCGGCCATCACGCGGCGGTCCAGCCGGTCGCCGATCACGCCGAGCAGCGGCTGCAGCACGCTGCTGGTCAGCGAGAACACGCTGGCGAGCAGCGTCACCGCCGCGATGCTCACGTGGTACTGCCCGCGCAGGGCCGGGGCCAGGGGGGTGAGCATCGCGCCGTAGGCATCGTTGATCAGGTGACCCAGCGTGACGGCCAGCGCGATACTCACGCCGCCGGTCAACGGCCAGCGGGCCATCCGAGCCGGGCGGTCAGCCACCGCTGCTCCCCTCGCCGCGCAGGCCGCCATGCGCTGACGGCAGCGTGAACCAGAAGACGCTGCCTTCCCCCTCCACCGAGCGCACCCCGATCTGGCCGCCGTGGTGCTCCACGATCTTGCGGGCGATGGCCAGCCCGATGCCGTTGCCCTCGTGGTGATGGCGGGCGTGCAGCCGCTGGAAGATCACGAAGATCCGCTGGAAGTACTCCTCGGCGATGCCGATGCCGGTGTCGTGCAGCTCGAAACGCACCATCGGCCCCTCGCGATCCGCCGTGAGCTGCAGCTGCAGCGGGCGCGCCGGATCGCGGAACTTCACGGCGTTGTCGAGGAGCAGTTCGAACAGCTGACGCACCTGGGCCGGGTCGCCGGTCACGTCCGGAAGGGTCCCGCAGCGGAACTCGGCACCCGCCGCCCGCAGGCGCGGCTGCGCTTCCCGCTGCAGCCGCGCCACTAGCGGGGCCACCGGCACCACCTGGAAGATGTCCGCCGAGCGGGCCACCCGCGAGTAGGCCAGCAGGTCCTGGATCAGCTGCGCCATGCGGCTGGTGCCTTCCTCGATGAAACGCACGTATTGCTGCGCCCTCTCATCGTCGTGGTCGGCGTACCGCCGCACCAGCAGCTGCGAGAAGCTGGTCACGCTGCGCAGCGGCTCCTGCAGGTCGTGGCTCGCCACATACGCGAACTGCTCGAGTTCCTGGTTGCTGCGCTCCAGCTCGCGGGTGCGCGCCTCCAGCTGCGCCACGCTCAGCGCGCGCTCCACCGCCAGGCCCAGGCTGCGCGACACCGTCTCCAGCACCGTGCGCTCGGCGGCCGACCAGTGCGGCTGCCGGTACAGCGCCACTCCGAAGATGCCGTACATCTCCCCGTTCACCAGCAGCGGCAGGGCGGCCACCGCCCCCGGCTGCCCCGGCAGGGGGTCCGGATGGCTCTCGTAGTAGCCGGTGCGGCTGGCCCACGGCAAGTCCAGGGGCGGCGTCTGGTCAAAGGGCAGGCCAGCCTCAGCCTGACGCTGCAGCTGCTCGTCCAGCCGGTCACCCACCTGGCTGAGCAGCCGCCAGCGGCCGTTGCCCGGCTCATAGTAGGCCGCGTATCCCTCCGGCAGCAGCGACAGCGCCACCTCCTGCGCCCGCCGCACCAGCGCCAGCGGGTCCACCTGCAGCGTCAGGTCGCGCGTCAGCGACGCAAAACTCTCCAGGGCCCGGGTGCGCGCTTCCAGCTCGGTGTTCTGCACCTCCAGCCGGGTGGCGACAGCGGTGCGCTCCAGCGCCAGATTCAGGCTGCGGCCCACCGCCCGCACCACCGCCCGGTCGCGCTCGGACCACGCCTGGACCGACTTGAGCGCCACCGAGAGCATGCCCACCACCTCCCCGTTCACCAGCAGCGGATACAGCGAGGTGGTGCCGTAGTCCTGGCTGTGCGCCACACCGCCCTCCTCCTCGTTCCAGGCGTCCACGAACAGCGGCTGGCGCGTCCGGAGCGCCTCGGAGAACACCGGCAGGTCGGCGGGCAGGCCCGAGGTGATCAGCTGCAGCAGTTCCGGGCGGAAGGTATCGCTGTAGAACCGCGCCTTCCACAGCCCGTCATCCAGGTCGTAGAACGCCACACTCACGTCCGAGAAGCGGGCCTGCAGCACCGTCAGGGCCTCACGGATCAAGCTGGAGGGTGAGGCGCTGCTGCCCACCGCCTCGGTGTAGCGCACGAAGGCGTCCAGCGCCGCCGTGTGCGCCTCCAGCTCAGCGGTGCGCTCCTGCACCCGGCGCTCCAGCTCCGCGCTGCGTTCCCGCTCGGCCTGGGCCGCCGCGTGGCGCAGCAGCGACAGTTCCAGGTGCGTCCCGACCCGCGAGCGCAGTTCACGCGCTGAGAACGGCTTGACCAGATAGTCGTCGGCCCCCGCCTCCAGACCGTCCAGGCGCGCCTCCTCGCCGGCCCGCGCAGAGAGCAGGATCACCGGGATGTGCCGGGTGCGCGGCTCGGCCCGCAGTGCCTGCAGCAGCCCGAAGCCGTCCAGCCGGGGCATCATCACGTCGCTCAGCACCAGGTCCGGCGGATCGGCCAGCGCGGCCTCCAGCGCCTGCTGGCCGTCGGCCACCACCTGCAGCGCGTACCTGCTGCCCAGCAGCCGGGCCACATACGCGCGCAGGTCGGCGTTGTCATCGGCCAGCAGCAGCCTTGGCCGGGCCGGGTCGGGCACAGCGGTGTCCGGGGCCAGGAGGTCCTCGTCGGCCCACTGCACCGCCTCCTGCAGGAACGGCGACGGCAGGGTGGCGCGCCCGGCCACGGCCCGCCCCTCCCGGTCCTCCACCCGGTCGGGCGCCAGATGCGCCCGGCCGCGCGGCAGCGTCACCGTGAAGGTACTGCCCTCGCCCGGCACGCTGTGCAGGGTGATGTCGCCGCCGTGTAGCTGCACCAGCTCGCGGACCAGCGCCAGCCCGATGCCAGTGCCCTCGAAACTGCGGCCGCTGGCGCCCTCCACCCGGCTGAAGCGCTCGAACACCCGCGCCTGCTCGGCGGCGGGAATGCCGGTGCCGCTGTCCTGGACCTGCAGCTGCCAGTGGCCGCCGGCAAGCTGCAGTCGCACGTCAATGCCGCCCTGCAGGGTGAACTTGTAGGCGTTGGACAGCAGGTTCAGGACAATCTTTTCCCATAGCTCCGGGTCCACGTAGGCCAGCTCCCGGGTGTCCGGGACCTCCACGGTGTAGCGCAGCCCAGCGCCTTCCAGCAGCGAGCGGAAGGCGCTGGCCAGGTCGGTGGTGAGCGCCGGCAGGTCGGTGGGCCGGAAGGTGGCGTCCGCGCGGCCTGCCTCGATGCGGGTGAAGTCCAGCATGGTGTTCACCAGCTTCAGCAGCCGCAGGGCGTTGCGGTGGGTGGTCTGCAGCTCGCTGCGCTGCGCGGCATCCAGGTTGCCTGGATGCGCCAGCAGTTCCTCCAGCGGCCCCAGCATCAGCGTCAGCGGGGTGCGGAACTCGTGGCTGACGTTCGAGAAGAAGGCGGTCTTGGCGCGGTCCAGCTCGGCCAGCGCCTCGGCTCGCTGCCGGGCCTCCTGATAGGCCGCCGCGCTCGCCAGGGCCGCCGCCACCTGACCGGCGAACAGGTCCAGAAACCCCCGGTACGCGTCGTCCAGCGGCCGGTAGGGGTTCAGGCCCATGACCAGCAAGCCCAGCGGCTCCGCCTGACCCTGCTGCTGCAACGGCAGCGCCAGCGCCTGCACCGGCGGGCGATCCCAGGCGCCCTGCGGCAGCGGCTCCAACCCCTCCAGCGGCATCAGCCGGCCCGCGTCCAGATCCGCCGGCCCGGTCAGCAGCTGGGCAGCCAGCCGTTCGCCCTGCTCCGGTGAGCCGAAGCCCGCCATGCCCGCCAGCTGGAGCGGCTGGCCCGGCCGGTGCAGCGCCGTGAGGGCAAACGGAAGGTCGCGCGCCTCCGCGGAGAGGCACGCTTCCAGGGCGGCACACACGCCGGCGGTGGTGCGGGCGGTGCTGGTGCGGGCCGCCAGGTCGCGCAGCACCTGCAGTCGGCGCTCGCTGACCACCCGCTCGCTGTCCTCGGTCACCACGCACAGCATGCCGGCGACGATCCCGTCGTCGTCGGCCACCGGGCTGTACGAGAAGGTGTGGTAGGTCTCCTCGACATACCCGCTGCGCTCCAGAAACAACAGCAGGCCTTCGTCCCAGGTGGCCTCACCGGTGCTCAGCACGTGCGCGATGCGCGGGCCGATGTCCTTCCAGATCTCCTCCCAGACCACGTCGGCGCGCGTGCCCAGCGCCCACTCCTGCTTGACGCCCAGGGTAGGCAGGTAGGCGTCGTTGCAGAAGAACGTCAGCTGATCACCCCACGCCAGCCACATGGCGAAGCGTGAGGTGAGCATGGTCCGGACGATGGTCCTGAGACTCTGTGGCCAGCTGTGCGGCGGGCCCAGCGGAGTGCGGGACCAGTCGAGGGCCCGCATCCGGCGGCTCATCTCGCCGTCGCCGACGAAGGGTTCTGATGAAATGTGAATAGGAGGAGTCATGAACGGCCTTCAGAATAAGCCACCGCCAGCCCGCCAAGCCGCTGCGGGGGTTACGGTCCTGCGGGTGCTGGGATAGTGTGAGGCATGAGCCTGACCATTGTGATGACCGAAGGGAAAACGCTGTACCTGCAAGACGCCACGCCGGCCCAGTTGCAGGAACTGCGCCTCAACCTCAGTGAGGGACACGGAGCCTTTGAGTTCACCCTGGAGGGCCGCTCCTACCTGATCAACACCCGGAATGTGCTGTACGTCGAAGTGACGCCCGCCACCAGCGGCGCCTGAGTTCCATTCAGCGGGGCCGGCGGGCGGGCCGCACGGAGCGGCTTGCCTCCGTGCGGCCCGCCGCCGGCGTCTGCCAGCGCGCCTGGGCCAGCACCAGCCCCAGCGCGGCCGCCACCCGGCGAATCAGTTCCATGTCGCCCACCTCGGGCGCCGGATGGCCGGCCGGACTGGCCACCGCCAGCCACGCGCGGGGAGGCTGGCCCGGGTCGCCCACCACCTCCACCGTCACATGGCCGCCGTGCTCCGGGCGTGAACCATCGTCCGGCGTCCCGGTGCTCCACAGCCGCTCCAGGGTCCAGCGCACCGTCTCCAGCAGCGCAGGTGGCCACTCCGGGCCCGGCGGCGTGAGCTCATGCGCGCCATGGGCACGCTCTGAGCGGCCGATCAGCCACACAGACGACGTTTCCAGCTGGTCCTGAATGAACGTCCGGACCGTCGCCTGCAGGTCAGCCCAGTCACGGGCACCGTTCAGCCGCTGCATCAGTTTCAACAGTTTCCGGCCGCGCTGCAGCTCGGTGTCCCAGCGGCTCAGGTCCGGCATCGGCGTCGGGGGGGGCTCCAGCGGGGCCGGACCGTACAGCACCCGGCGCGGGCACAGCTGCGGCCCACCGATCTGCCGGGCGGTGTGCGGCTCGCCGCCCCGGATCTGCTCGGCCATCAGGACCGTCTCGCGGGCCGGCATGTCCCCGATGTCGCGCTGAATGAACCCCAGAAAGTGCCGGTAGTGCGTCACCGCCTCGTCCGGCTTGCCCACCATGCACAGACAGCCCATCAGGTTGCGGTGGTACTGTTCGCCGCTCAGCGGATCGGTCATCAGGGCGCCCGCCAGGCTCCGTACCGCTGAATGACATTCCAAGGCTCCGCAGTGCAGCTGGGCCGTCTCCAGTCGAGCCCGGACATACGCCGATCTCAGGGCCTCACGTGTTTCGTCCAGCCACTCGGCGGTGCGGTCCGGCAGAAAGTCCCCGGCATACAGACTCAGCGCCTGATACGTCACCTGCAGCCGCTGCTCGCGCCGCTCGGTGCCGCGGGCCCGTTGCAGGCCCTGCTGGAACAGCACGTGATCGGATGCCTGATGGTAGCGGTCGGCCAGCCGGTAGAGCTCGTCGTGCTCCACCGTCGCCTGGCCATCGCCCAGCGCCTGGCGCAGCCGGTGCAGCGTGACCTTAAAATTGCCGCCGTGCTCCAGCGTCTGAGAACTGTTCCAGAGCCATTCGACGATCTGATCCCGGGTATATCCGCGCGGACGGGTGAGCAGCAGGTAGAACAGATCACGCGCCGCGCGTGACGGCCAGTGCACCGGCTCTCCATTGACGGTCACGCTCTCCTGCCCCAGCGTTCGGATCACGATGCTCATCGGCATGACCTCCGCGTTCAGAAACCAGACTTTTCCTGCTTAAACGCGCCCTGCGGATGCAGCTGGGCAGAGCACCAAAAGAGATCTGCCATATAATTTCTCACATTAAGGGTCTGAGAAATGTGGCTCAGGGCTGTCGCGGCCACTGTGAATACGATCTTCAGGGCGCGGGACAGACGACGGAAGGCCACATTCCGTCCAGGAAGCCGTATTTTGTCCTTCTCTCTGCGTCCCAGCCGTGCTGGGATGAAGATCATGAGAAAATGGTATACACTTTTTAACTCATGTGTTCCATGAAGATGAGCCGACGCGGCCCTGCCGTCTCCCCGGCTGCAAAACAGGCGTTTTTTTGCAGTGATATCGGCATTCAGCTCCCTGGATCTCTGTAACCGTTCGGCGACCACCCATCTTCATACTCTAAGGGAGCTCAAAAGCACCTCAATCTCGCTCTCATTCGCAGTCAGGTGCAGGCGGCTCACAGATGTCGGCGTTTCAGCGCACGCTGTTCGGCGCGACAGGGGGAAAGATGAACTCCACCGTGAACACCGTCATGTTGATCGGACCGAACGGACCCACCGCCAACTCCTTTATGGGCCTGCTGTCCGGCCTGAAGTGCCGCGTGCTGCGTTCCAGCACCGTCCGTGCACTGCAGCACACCATTCAGCTGCAACTCGCCATCGTGGAGTACCTGCCGGCAGAGTACACGCTGGCGGCGTTCACGGCCCAGCTGCATCGGCTGCAGCCGGTACCCACCGTGGTGGTGGGGCCGGAGCTGACCGCACAGCAGGTGGAGCAGCTGACCGCTCCCGGTGCGGCTCAGGCCTACCTTCCGCTTCAGAGCAGCATGGCCGCGCGGCGTCAGCTGATTCAGGCGCAGCTGCCCAACTCAGATGGCCGCACCCTGAGGGTCGGGCAGCTGTCGCTGGACCCTCAGGACCAGAGCGTCCGCTACGGCGCCGACCCGCTCCCGCTGACCGCCACCGAATACCGGCTGCTGCGCTCGCTGATGCAGGTGCCGGGCCAGCTGCTCAGCTGCGCGGCCCTGGAAGCCCTGACCAGCTGCAGCGACATCCAGGCCCATCTGGGCAGCGTGCGGCGCAAGCTGTTCGCCGCGTCCGCCCCGCTGCTGGTACGCGGGAGCCGCCGCAGCGGGTACGTCATCGACGCCCGGGTCCATTCGCGTGCGCCCCGCAGCGCCGACCTGGCCTTGAGAACCCACCTGCGTCAGCTGTTCTGACCGCTGCTTGCACTCCGCCGTCCGGGCCGAGCATCCCGGGCGCTCCGGCCGCCATCGCTGCTCTGCCGGCCCCCCAGGAGGTCTGTCATGTCCCTGAAGAGCGTCCCCAGCCTGCCCATCACGCCGTTCACCCCGGCCTCCGTCTCGGCCGACCCTGAGCTGCTGGCCCTGCTGGACAGCGTGATCCAGACGAACAAGGAGCTGCTGCGCCGCATCGAGCGGCTCGAACGCACCGAACGCATCCGCGCCGCCCTGCAACCGCCCGCCAACCTGGGCATCGATTACTGAGCGGACTCAGCCGCAAAGCGAGGGTTATGTCGTCTGTCGTCTCCCTGATCACCGAAGGCACCTATCCGCTCTACACCGGCGGCGTCAGCGTCTGGTGCGAGCAGCTCGTCACCGGGCTGCCGGAGGTGGAGTTCCGGGTGCTGGCACTCAGCGGGCTCAGCACCAAGATCGGCTGCACGCTGCCCGAGAACGTGCGGCAGGTGGATGTGGTGCCCTTGTGGGAAAGTCTGCCGGTGCGTGGCAGCCGCCCCCGGCAGCGCGCGGAGTTCCAGGAGCTGTACGCCCGGGTGCTGGGCGCCATGCTCAAAGACGGCCCGGAGGCCAGCGCCGACTTTATCGGGGCGCTGAACCGGCTGAGTCTGTTCGCCCGGCGTGCGGACCTCCACAGCGCGCTGGCCGTGCCCAGCAACGCTCAGGTGCTGCTGCAGGTGTGGCTGGAACACGTCAACGCCGTCAGCGGGCCGCCGCGCATGAGCCCCACCATCCCGCGCCCCACCATTTCGGACGCCCTGAGCGCCAACATGTGGCTGATTCACCTGCTGCGGCCACTCGCGACACCAGCGCCGGAAGCGGACCTGACCCACGCCGTGAGCAACGGGCTGTCAGTGCTGCCGGCCATCGCGGCCAAGGCGGTGCATGGCACCCCCTTCCTGCTGACCGAACACGGGGTGTACCTGCGCGAACGCTACCTGACGCCGCCCTCGGAGTTCCTGTCGGCCGGGACGCGCGCCTTCCTGCTGCGCTTCCACATGCACCTGACCCGCGCCGCCTACACGGTGGCCGACATCATCTCGCCGGCCTCGAACTTCAACACCCGCTGGCAGCTGCACTTCGGTGCCGACGTGCAGAAGCTGCACCCGGTCTACAACGGCATCGACCCGGCCCTGTTCACGCTGGGCGAGACCGAGCCAAGTGAGCCGACCGTGGCCTGGGTGGGCCGGGTGGACCCGATCAAGGACCTGGACACCCTGATCCGCGCGCACGCGCTGATTCAGCACCACATTCCCTCCGCGCACCTGCGGATGTTCGGCCCGATCCCACAGGGCAACGAGGACTATGAACGCACCTGCCGCCAGCTGATCCACGACCTGGGCCTGGACGAGACGGCGCGCTTCGAGGGCCGGGTGCCGTCGGTGGCGCAGGCGTATCAGGCGGGGCACGTGGTGGCGCTGAGCAGCATCTCCGAGGGCTTCCCGTACTCGGTGATCGAGGCGATGGCCACCGGACGGCCGATGGTCGCCACCGACGTGGGCGGTGTGCGCGAGGCGGTGGGAGACACCGGCTTCGTGGTGCCACCCCGCGATCCGCGCGCCTTCGCGGAAGCGTGCCAGGCGCTGCTGAGTGACCACGCGCTGCGGCGCCGAATGAGCCTGCAGGCCCGCGAGCGGGTGCTGACGCTCTTCACCGTGCAGCACTGCCTGGACGCCTACCAGCGCATGTACACCTCTCTGATGTTTCCCGCGAGTATGTCAGGAGCCTGAGATGACGAGCCTTCAGGACGCCAGCCCGAACCTGGGCCGGCTGGGACGCGAATTGCGTCAGGTCTGCGCCCAGGCCACCCAGCCGGAAGAAATCGCCGCCGCCCTGGAAGCGACCGGCCTCAACGACGACCTCGTGCGGGAGCAGTACGGCCTGCCGGATGTGTTTGCCTGCGCCGAAGCGCTCTACTCCCACCTGCCCTACACGGCGCCGGCTGTACGCAGCGTCACGGTGGCCCGCCCGATGTGGCGTCTGGCGCCGCGCGGCGTGCTGTACGCGCTGCCGGGCGCGGCCCTGGCAGTGGCGAGCCCGCTCCTGACCGGCGCTCCCGCCGCCCAGGAGGCCCTGATGGCCTCGGTGATTTTCGGCTGGGGCTGGGGCCAGGGGCTGGCGAGCATCGGCTACCGCCGGACCGGCGAGCCGCTGCGGCGCTTCCTGTGGCAGGCGACCCTGCTGACCCTCCCGGTCGCGGCGGCGGTGGGGGCCGGCACGGCCCTGCTGGCGCACCAGCCGGTTCTGGCGGCGGCGCTGGTGGCGGGCGTGGCCGGCACCTCCTTTGCGGGCTTCGCGTCGCTGCTGATCCTGGGGCAGCTCCCGCTGGCCGCCGTGGCGTACCTGCCCAGCGTGGCGTACCTGCTGCTCGGCCAGCACGACCCGGTGGGCGGGTGGGTGGCGGCCCTCACCGCGGCCCTGCTCCCGCTGGTGGCCCTGGCCGGACAGCCCCGGCCCCCGGCGGGCCTGCAGCTGCCGGACCCGGCGTGGCACGCCACCCTGGCGCACGCCATCTCCGGCTGGACCTGCGCGCTCTTTGTGACCGGCGTGTTCAGTGTGGCGCTGCACCGGCTGGGCGCCCTGGCCATCCTGCCGGTGATCGTGAGCGTGGGGGCCATGGAGGTGCTGTCGGTGCAGTTCTACGGTCAGCTGCGGTCGCTGGCCGCGCGGCACGGCCAGATGCTGAGCCTGGCTGGGCACGCCCTCCGCACGCTGGGCGTGGCGCTGGCGGTGTACCTGGGCGTGCTGCTGGCGCTGCTGGGCGCGTTTCTGCTGATCACCCGTCCGGAGGCGTGGGCCGATCCCCGCGCCACCGTCACCGCGCTGCTCCCGCTGCTGGTCTACGGCTGCGCGCTGCTGCTCGGCACGGTGGTGAGCAACGTCGGACAGCCGTGGCTCAGCGGCATGGCGTGGCTGCTCGGCAGCGGCGCGGCGCTGGCCCTGCTGCCGCTCGCTCCCAGCTGGGCGCCACTGCTCGGCGCGCTGCTGGTGCTGATCTGTATGAGCTACGGGGTGGTGCGGGCGCTGCTGGTGCCGACCACCTATCACTGACCCCGAACCCCACGAACAGGAATTCCGAACCCGCCCCAGTTCCGCCGGCACGGACCCGGCACAGGAGGACCCGATGGCACAGATGGTAGCCGTAACCGGCGCAGAAGGATTTATCGGTTCGCATCTGGTGGAGGCGCTGGTGCAGAGCGGCGCCCGGGTGCGCGCGATGGTGCAGTACAACTCGTTCAACACCTGGGGCTGGCTGGAACAGCTGCCCGCCGAGGTGATGGCGCAGGTGGAGGTGCAGCTGGGCGACGTGCGTGACCCGGGCAGCGTGCAGGCGCTGATGCGGGGGGCCGACACGGTGTACCACCTGGCCGCGTTGATCGCCATTCCGTACAGCTATCAGGCGCCGCGCAGCTACATCGAGACCAACGTGATCGGCACGCTGAACGTGCTGGAGGCCGCCCGGGCGCTGGAAACGCCCCGGCTGGTCCACACCAGCACCAGTGAGGTGTACGGCACCGCCCGCACCGTCCCGATCCACGAGACGCATCCGGTCAACCCGCAGTCGCCCTACGCCGCCTCCAAGGCCGCCGCGGACCAGCTGGTGAACAGCTACGCCCTGAGCTTCGAGCTGCCGGTGGTGACGCTGCGGCCGTTCAACACCTACGGGCCCCGCCAGTCGGCGCGCGCCGTGATCTCCAACATCATCGCGCAGCTGTCGGCCGGCCAGCCGGCGGTGCGGCTCGGCGACGTGACGCCCACCCGCGACTTCACCTTCGTGCAGGACACCGCCGCTGCCTTCGTGGCGGTGGGCACCGCCGGCCCGGAGGTGATCGGGCAGACGCTCAACGCCGGCAGCAACAGCGAGATCAGTGTGGGCGACCTGGTGCAGCTGATCTCGGACGTGATGGAGCGGCCCGTGCAGATCGAGCAAGAGGAGCAGCGGGTGCGCCCGGCCGCCTCGGAGGTGCGCCGGCTGGTGTGCGACAACCGGGAACTGCGCCGCCTGACCCGCTGGCAACCGCGTTACCCGCTGCACGAAGGCCTCACCCGCACCGTCGAGTGGTTCCACCAGCCGCGCAACCTCGAACGCTACAAGCCCCACCTGTACACCGTCTGATGGCCGCAGCCCGCCTCGCCTCCCTTTCCGCCCACCGCCCGGGCGGTCCCCACAGGAGCTTCCCATGCATGCAGTGATTCTGGCCGGAGGAAAAGGCACCCGCCTGCGCCCCTACACCACCTGCGTTCCCAAGCCGCTGGTGCCGATCGGTGACCGCTACTCGATTCTGGAAATTCTGCTGTTGCAGCTGCGGCACCACGGCGTCACCTCGGTCACGCTGGCCATCGGCCACATGGGCAGCCTGATCCGCGCCTTCATCGGCAACGGCGCCCGCTTCGACCTGGACGTGCAGTACGTGGAGGAGGAGCAGCCGCTCGGCACTGTCGGGCCGCTGCTGCCGATGCTCTCGGAGCTGCCGGAGCACTTCCTGATGATGAACGGCGACGTGCTGACCGACATCGACTTCGCGGAGCTGTACGGCGACCACATTCACGGCGGCGCGCCGCTGACGGTCGCCACCTACCAGCGGCAGGTCAGCAGCGAGTTCGGCGTGCTGGACGTGGCCGAGGGGCACATCGTGGGCTTCCGCGAGAAGCCGGTGTTCGACTTCGATGTGAGCATGGGCGTGTACGCGCTGAGCCGCGAGACGCTGCGCGGCTTCCTGCCGGGCGTCCCGCTGGGCATGGACCGGTTGATCATGGAGCTGCTCCGGCGCGGCACGCCGCCGGCCAGCTACCACTTCGGCGGCTACTGGCTGGACATCGGGCGGCCCGACGACTACGACCGGGCCAACGCGCAGTTCGATGAGCTGCAGTACACCCTGCTGCCCCAGCTGCGGCTGGTGCCGGACCCGCTGCGTCAGGCGGCGCTGGGAGACACAGCGTGCGCGTCCTGATTCTGGGCGCCAGCGGCTTTCTGGGCGGCCACGTGCAGGCGGCGCTGAGCGCAGCAGGCCATCAGGTGGTGAACGCGCCGCCCTCCAGCCAGCTGGACCTCGCGGGCGGCTGTGAGGCGCTGCTGCGCGGCACCCGGCCGGACGCGGTGGTGAACTGTGCCGGCCGCACCCAGGGCACCGACGCGGAGCTGACGCTGGCCAACCTGACGCTGGTGCAGCAGCTGATCCGGGCGGCCCTGACGGTAGAGCCGCACCCGCGGGTGGTGCAGCTCGGTTCCGCCGCCGAGTACGGCCCGTTGGCCCAGGTGGTGTCGGAGGACACGCCGCCGCAGCCGGACAGCGCCTACGGCCAGAGCAAGCTGGCCGCCACCCGGGCGCTGCTGGCGGCCGCGCCGGAGCTGGACGTCACGGTGCTGCGGGTGTGCAATCCGGTGGGTGCCGGGCAGCGGCCCCAGACGCTGCCCGGCCGCGCGGCCCGGCTGTTCCAGCAGGCCCTGCGCGAGCACGCCCCGGAGGTGGAATTCGGAGACCTGAGCGCCCGGCGCGACTTCATCGACGCCCGCGACGTGGCACGGGCGGTGGAGCTGGTGCTGCGCGCGCCTCCCGCCGAGCCGTTGCTGAACGTGGGGCGCGGCGAGGCGGTCCCGGCCCGCACGCTGGTCCGGGCGCTGGCCCGGCTGTGCCGCTATCCGGGGCAGATTCACGAACACGCCGCCGGCTCCAGCCGCTCCGGGGCCCTGCTGTGGCAGCGGGCCGACGTGTCGCGGCTGCGTGGGCTCGGCTGGGCACCCAGCTACAGCCTTCAGGACGCACTCGATGCCCTCTGGCGGGACGTCGAAGCGCACACCGCCCCCCGCCGCACCCTCGCTTAAGGAGCCCCATGAACCCCCAGCGTTCCCTGATCCTGACGGCCCTGACCACCGCCCTGTTGGTCGCCTGTTCCTCGCCCTCCACCCGGCCCCCGGCCACCACCGGCCCGTCGGCCGGGAAGCCGGTGCACCCGGGGGTGACTGCTGGCACGCCCGCCCTGCCGGCCAGCAACCTGATGCGGCTGCCTCACGTGAACGCGCCCCGCCTGCAGAGTGGCCGCCTGAAGCCGCTGGCCGTGACCGCCAATCCGAATCTGGTGGCCCTGCGGATGCTGATCATCACCGCCGGGACGACGGACCCGGACCTGGACGCGGCCAAGGCCATGCTGGCGCAGGCCGGAGTGCCGTACGACGTGCTGGACGCAAGCAACACCACCCTGACCGCCGACACCCTGATCGCCCCGGATGGCTCCGGGCGTTATCAGGGCGTGGTCCTGACCAACAACTCGTTGCTGTACCAGGACAGCGGCGGCAACTTCCAATACGCCTTCGATGGGGTCGAGTGGACCACCCTGTGGCAGTACGAAGCCACCTTCAAGGTCCGGCAGCTCTCGCTGTACACCTACCCCGGCACCTTCCCCGAGGACTACGCGCTGCGCTACATCGACGGGAGCGCCTCGGACAAAGCTGACGTGGTGGCCGCCCCGGGCCAGACCATCACCAGCGACCTGCGGGCCGGCGCTGTGATTCCGGTTCGCAACGCCTATAACTACCCGGCCAGCGTGCTGCCGTCCAGCCAGTGGGCGGCGGCGGGCGTCACGGCCGTTCAACCGGTCCTGACCGCCAAGAACAACCCTGGCATGGTGCTGGCCGCCACCTCCACCACCACCGATGGCCGCGAGCGCATGGCCCTGACCATGTCGCACAATCAGAACTTCCTGCACACTCAGCTGCTCGGCTTCGACCTGGTCAACTGGGTCACGAAGGGGCTGTATCTGGGCCAGTACCGGCGCTACAACCAGCTGGATATCGACGACTGGTTCCTGGCCGACGACGAGTACGACCCGGTCACGCACACCATCCGGCCCGAAGCGTTCCGAATGTCCGCCAGTGACGCGCTGGCCGCCCGGGACCGGCAGACCGAGATTCAGAACACGTACGACGTGGCGCGCGCCTTCCGCTTCGCCGTTGCGTACAACGGTGGCGGGGCCAACACCGCCGCCCCGCTCAGCTGCGACCCGAACGTCAAGAGTGTGGACCCGCTGACCAGTGTGAGCCGCTGCCTGGGGAGCACCTTCGACTGGATCAGCCACACCCGCGATCACGAGTACATGGACTTCCTGAACTACGACGACTCCTACGCGCAGCTGCAGCCGAACAAGCGGATCGGCACCACGCTGGGCCTGGTGTTCAGCAAGAAGGGCCTGGTCACGGGCGACATGTCGGGCCTGGGGTACTACAACGCCAATGGAGACGGCCTCAAGACCAACTACGGCCTGACCAGCTCCAATGCCAACTTCCTGCAGGCGGCCCAGGACACGAATGTCCAGTACCTCGCCTCCAACCACTCGGTGGACGGCCAGTGGGACCCCAGCTGCCCCACCTGCGGCGTGACGCATCCGCTGAACAACAGCGTCCTGCTGATTCCGCGCTGGCCCACCAACATCTTCTACTACGCCACCACGCCCGAGGAGATCGTGTCGTCCTACAACGCGGTGTACGCCCCCGGCGGCACCCTCCCCTACTGGGATCACGCGCTGACCTACGCGGAGATCCTGGACAAGGAGAGCGACATGGCCCTGAACCACATCCTGCTCGGCGCGGCCTTCCCGCACTACATGCACGTCACCAATCTGCGCCAGTACGCGCCCGGCAAGAGCATCGCCAGCGACTGGGAACGCGCGGTCCTGACCAAGTACAGCCAGTACAGCAACCTCCCCCTCGGCACGCTGGCCTGGGACACTCTGGGGCAGGAGATCCGGCGGCGCACGACCTTCATGAAGAGCAACGTGCGCGCCGTAGCGGATTACGCCGCCAAGACCGTCACCATCACCTCGCCCAGCGGCGGCGCCGTGTACGTCACCGGCCTGACCGGCACCAACGCCACGGTGTACGGCGGCCGCAGCACCCGCTTCTGGGATTTCAGCCCGAACCAGTCACTGACCGTGATGCTGAAGTAACCGGTGCCTGACCCGTCCATCATCCGCCCCCCAAGCCCGCTGGAGACCCCATGACGACCTCACGCCTCCTGCTCGACGCCTCCACCTCGCCGACTCCGGCCGCCGGGGCGACCCGTGTGCCGCCCAAGCCGCTGGCGGTGTACTACGGACACGGCAGCCTGCAGCGGCTGAGCGCCTATCGGATGGTGGTGCTGCACCCGCAGCACTACACCCCCGCCGAGATCCTGTGGCTCAAGGGGCGGGGGGTCAAGCCGCTGGCCTACCTGAGCGTGGGCGAGGACCCCAGCCCGGAACCGTCAGCGTGGTCCCGGCGGAGCCGCAATCCAGCGTGGAACACCTGGTACGTCAAAATCGGGCATCCCGCCTGGAATGCCCGGCTGTACGCCACCGCCGCCGAGGCCCTGCAGCACTTTGACGGGCTGCTGCTCGACACGCTCGACAGCTCCATCCTATTTCCCACGGACCGCTCGCCGCTGTTGCGGACCCTGCGCAGCCTGCGGCAGCGGCATCCGGACGCCTACTTCCTGGCCAACCGCGGCTTCGACCTGCTGCCGGACATGGCCCGCTACGTCAACGGCGTGCTGATGGAAACGTTCACCACCTCCTGGGAGGACGGCTACCGCAAGCTGCGCCCGCATGAGCTGGCCTACACGGCCGAGATGCTGCGGCGGGTCCGCAGCTGCGACCTCGAGGTGTATGCCCTGGACTACGCCACCACCGATCAGCAGCGCCGCGCCGCGCGGGTGCGGGCGCGGGCGCTGGGGCTGACCACCTTCGTGAGTGTTCGTGAACTCAACAGCATCTGAGGGGCCTGAACAGTGCAGGCCGGGCCCGGCGCGTTCACCGCCGTGGCCCGGCCACCGCCCGCCGCCTCACCGCCGGAGCGTGATCACCCTCCGGCTCAGGGGCAGCCGATCCGCACGTACCCGCTCATGTTCTTGCCCACGAGGTCCAGGTCCTTGCGAATGGCATTGATCCCGCTGGCGCTCATCATCGAGCAGTTCAGTGCGGTCCGGCGATACTCGGCATCCAGAGCCAGCTTGCCGCGCCGGGTGTACTCGCCAAGGGCGCTGCACTCGCCGTACTCCTGGCACTGCTCGTTCAGGATGCCGTCGAACTTCTCGACCATCATCTTGCCGGTGCGGTCCCGCTGCAGGATCTGGTCGGGGCCGTTCTTCTGCAGCACCGCGAGGCCGTTCTCGTGCGCGCGGTCAGCAATCCAGCCGTTGAAGTCCAGCTGCTGCTGCCGGGTGATGCGGCCACCACTGACGTTCTCGTCGTTCTGCAGGTTGTCCGGTTCCAGTGCGTCAAAGCCCTTGCTCTTGCACAGCTTCATGCGGTCAATCAGGATCGGCGCCAGCACCGAGGGGCTCTTGAACACGTTGGTGACGTCCAGGAAGTACTCGTCCGGCCAGTCCGGGTCCTGCTGGATCTTGATGGAGTTGGGATAGCGCGAGGAGTCCGGGCGCCACGGCTCATAGCTGCCCATGTCCATGTAGCACACGGTGTAGATGCCCTGCTGCTTGAGCGCGGCCACCTTGGTCGCAGAGACGGTGAACCCGTCCAGGTCCATGACCGTGACGCCGGCCGGGACCGCGATCGACGACGAGGAGGACGCGCCGATCTGCCAGTCCCAGCCGACCTTGCCGCGCGGCGGGAGCTTGATGGGCGGCAGGGTCTGCGCCTGGACGGCAGGGGCCGCCGAAGCGGCGTCGGATGCAGGAACGGTGGGCTGGCTACAGGCGGCCAGGACAACAGTCAGGGCCAGTCCCCCAAAGTACAGGTGACGCATAGTTTCCTCGTTTTCCGGACGGCCGACACGACGGGTCAGCACGTCACAACATGAGTACGGCGTGAAAAAGCCGGAAACCCAGGGTTTCGGCAACGGCAGGCCAGAGCGCTTCTGCGCGGCCTGGGTGACTGTATCTGGCACCTTTATGAATGACATGACCCAAAGTTGAGAAGAGGTTTGAGCCGCCCCTCTTCCTTCTCACTCTCTTTCAATGATTCTGCAGAGTTCGGCCACCCGGCCCCGGAGGCGATATGCGCCCTTTCGCATGACATCCCTGCAGCCGGACCAGCTCAGGGAACTGGAATCGCTGTACCGCAGCGCCCATGAAGGCCGGGTGCGGGTCCGGGCGCTTGCCGTGCTGCTGGCCGCGGAGGAACACCGCAACGTGGCCGAGATCGCCCGAATCATCCGGCATCATCAGGAAACGGTGCGCCGCTGGCTTCACCGTTACCTGCAGCGCGGGATTGAGGGGCTGCAGGACGCGCCGAGGCCCGGCGCGCCCACCAAGGCCACACCGCAGTACCGGGCGGAGCTTCGCCGGGCGCTGGAGCACCATCCACACGAGCTGGGTCTGCCCTACGACCACTGGACCGCCCGCCATCTGGCGGACCATCTGGAGGCGCGAACTGGGCTGAAGCTCAGCGAAGCGAGCATCTACCGGCTGCTGCGTCAGCATTCACCGCAGGATTTCTGACGTGAATTGACGCGTGCATGCCCTCATCTCACTCATAAAAGTGATTCGGGTGACATTTTTTTGCGAAAAATCGCACACGTCCTGGCTGTGACAATGTTCGCAAATGTCGCTGGTGTCGGCGTTGCTCATCCAACTGAGCCTCAGGAAGCGACACCTTCCGTCTTCGCAACGCCTTTTAAGATCGGTTTGTTTTTCTCATACCGCCTGCTCATGGTCTGGCCTACCATGCAGTGTGCCTTTACAATCTTCATTCACGCTTCGCGCTGGACCGGACCGGCTGTCTGGTGCAGAGGTCCGGCCGCTCGGTCCTGACGGATGCTGAGACTGGCTCCCAGGACCTCCACCACCTGGCGCACCCTGGCCATTGCGCTGGCCGGCCTGGGGCTGCCGCTGCTGTGGCCGGGCATCCTGGGGCATCTGCTGGACATCCGCCCCTTCACCAGCGACATGCACAGCACCTGGCCGGGAGCCCTGACAGCGCTGCAGCTTGGGTCTGACCTGTTGATCGGTCTGTCGTACACCTTCATCTCGGCGGTGCTGGCATACATCGTGTTCCAGCACCGGCGGCTGCTGCCGTTCGACTGGGTGGTGCTGTCGTTCGGGCTATTCATCGTCGCGTGTGGCGGTACCCACCTGATGCACGTCCTGGTGCGCTGGCAGCCGGTGTACTGGCTGGACGGGTACCTCAAGGGCCTCACGGCGGTGGTCAGCGTGGCCACCGCCGCCGCGCTGCCACCACTCATTCCCAGAGTCTCCCAGCTGCTGAACGCCGAGCGGGCTGTGCTGGAGCAGCAGCGAGAGCTGGAGCGCAGCAACCAGGCGCTGCAGGCGGCCGTGGCCCGCGCCGAGATTCTAGCCGCGCTGGGTGAAGCGTTGCAGGTGGCCACCACCCACGCCCAGGTGGAACGCACCGCACTCGATCAGCTGGCCCCGGTGCTGCAGGCCAGCGCCATGCTGGTGGTGCCGTTCGGGCGTCCGGTGCTGCAGGAGGTCACGGTCTGGGGCGAGCTTCCGGCGGCAGTTGCGGCCACCTTGGCGCGTGCCAGCTTCTCGGCGCAGGAAACCCCGATGCTGCACCGGGCCGCCCAGACCCGCCAGGCCGTGTATCTGGATCAGTACGAGCAGGGCAGCGGAAACGCTTCCGGCCTGGGTGGATACGCCTACGGACTGGAGCCGATCGTGAACCGCGCTGGCGAGGTGGTCGCCGGCCTGATCGTCTGGCGCTCCACCGACCGGGGTCCCTGGACCGACAGCCAGCAGGACCTGATGCGCCGCGCTGCCTCCACCATCGGTCTGGCGCTGGAACGCACGGAAGCGACCACCCAGATCGAACGGCAGCACC
The DNA here is from genome assembly GCF_040256395.1 of Deinococcus sonorensis KR-87. Classification (NCBI taxonomy): domain Bacteria; kingdom Thermotogati; phylum Deinococcota; class Deinococci; order Deinococcales; family Deinococcaceae; genus Deinococcus; species Deinococcus sonorensis. The sequence goes on from NZ_CP158296.1 coordinate 51,043, forward strand.
TTGCCCTGGCCGAAATGAACGCCCGGCTCAAGCAGAGCAACAACGATCTGGAGCGCTTTGCCCACGTCGCCAGCCACGACCTGCAGGAGCCGCTGCGCACCGTCATCAGCTTCGGCGGCCTGCTGGAGCGCAAATACGCCGACCGGCTGGACGACACCGGACGCCGCTACCTCTCATTCATGATCGGCGGTACCACCCGGATGCACGCGCTGATCCGCGACCTGCTGACGCTGTCCACCTACACGGCCGCACCCACGCCGCTGGAAGCAGTGCCGCTGGACACGCCGCTGACCGAGGCGATGCTGCGGCTGCAGGTCCGCATTGAGGAGCAGGGGGCCCGCATCACCGTTGACCCGTTGCCCACCGTGCGGGGCAACGCCGCCGAACTGGCTCAGCTGTTCCAGAACCTGCTCAGCAACGCCCTGAAGTTCCAGCACCCAGGCACTACCCCGGACGTGCACGTCCGGGCCAAGCCTCATCCGGCCGGCTGGCACGTCCAGGTGAAGGACAATGGCATTGGCATTGATCCTCAGCACTTCGAGCAGGTCTTCGGTATCTTCCAGCGCTTGCACACCCAGCAGGAATACGCGGGCACCGGGCTGGGCCTGGCGATCGTCCAGCGAATTGTGGAGCGGCACGGTGGACAGGTCTGGGTGGAAAGCACGCCCGGCGACGGCACCACCTTCCATCTGGTGCTGCAAGATGCCTGACGCCGCCCACGCTGTCAGCAGCTGAAAGCCGTTCGATCGTTCAGCAGAACCTGAGTCAACAGTGCAAAGGTGCGGGTCCACAGAAGTTGAGCTGTCCTGGCACCCATCTGGCAGCTCGTGATCGGTATAGCGCGTCCCCTTGCCATTCCCAGTGCGGACGACACCGCTCGCATCCCAGGCAACGTCCTGAGCGTCTGTGTCAAATCGCTGGAACCGACACTCTGTCCCTCCTGTCAAAAAGTTCTACGCAGCGGCAGGGGCCGGATGACCTGGCCGGCCCCTGCCTCAAGCTCACGGAGCCTGGACAGGCTTGCGTGTGGTGAAGTTGTCCCAGCGCAGCACCTTGCCGGTGTTGGGCGCTGCGGCGCCGCCGGTGGTGATGAACGCATCACCCCTGGCGTTGAACGAGATGGCTGTCGGGGTATCCAGGCCGGTCAGCACGGTCTCTTTGACCCCGCCAGCCCGTATCCGCACGATGGACCCGGTGGCGGGCGCGGGGCCCTGCTCACCAAACTGCCCGAGTTCCACGGCATACAGGTTGCCGTCCGGCCCGGTCTGCAGGTCGGTGGTCATGCTGAGCCCGGTGGCATAGTCCTGCTGGCTGCCGTCAGCCGCGACGCGGACCACCTTGCTGGCACCGGGTGTAAAAGGAAAGCCCGGCAGCAGCGATACGTACGCCGCGCCATCTTTCAGGAAGGCCACGCCGGTCGGGACCGGTTCAGAGAAGGGCGGCACGCCAGCGGGTGGGTTGGTGTTCGGCAGGTTCGGGAACACGGCCATCAGCGTGATCGCGCCGGTGGTCGGATTGACTTTCAGCAGGTCATTCCCACCAGCATCCGTCATCCACAGGTTACCGTCCGGCCCGGCCGCGAGTCCGTAGGCATGTGAGTCCTTGACCTGTTTGTCCGGGTTGTTCGTCGCCTCAAATCCCCAGACGTCCGCGACTTCCGTGACGGTCGTTCCCGACACTTTCAGCACGGCCGCAGTCTTGGGCAGGCGGGCGATGCTGGCTCCCTCGGCCCAGTGGCCCGAGGTCACGTAGATGTTGCCGTTCAGCATGGTGATGCGGCTGGCGCCCTCAGCGCCTTCCGGGCCCCCGAGAGAGGGCAGGGACGCGACCACCGTGGACTTGCCGGCAGCATCCACGTGCACAATCTGGGCAGTGTCGCCGTAGTTGATGGTGGTGGGGGTGGTACTGCCCGGGTCCGGCGGCACGGTGAAACTGCCGGCAGTCCCGGCTGTACCGCTGTCGACCACCCAGACACTGCCGTCGCCCGCCGCGTACACGCCCATCGGTCCCGACAGATTCTGTGCGACTACAGCGCCCTCGGCGGGGGTGGGCACCGGTGCAGGCGTGCAACCGGAGAGCAGGGCGCCTGTCAGCAGCGCCACCGCACCAGAACGGAGAGATACCTGCACAACGCTGGTTCGTTGCATAGCGTCCTCCTGAGAACAGAGCACGTCGACCTGCAGGCCACCCGGTGTGGCCTCACTGCTCTTCTGGCTCTGTGTAGTGCAGAGTACAACTCTTAAGTCGGAATGTGCGAAATCTCATATTCCAGAGTTTCATCCAATCTTAGGGATACAGTTGGCGGCGACGGCATGTGGATGTCCCAGCCTTTCCCATGCGAGCTTCCTGCACTTGGGAGGCCCATCAGCCAGCCCTCAGCGAGACGGGCCACCATACAGAGACAGGAGGCACCATGGCTGAATTATCCGGTGATCAGCGAGAGAACCTGTCCGACAGGGAGTACGCCTACATCGACAAGCATGGCGGTCGGCACCTGCCCATTCACGATGACGAGCATATCCGTAACGCGGCAGCACGGTTCTCGCAGACCCACTTCGAGAGCACCGAGGCTCGGCAGCAGGCGGCGAAGCACATCGTGACCGCTGCACAACGGCATGGCGTGGAGCTGAACCAGGACGATGCGGTGATGCAGGCGGCAGACGCCAGCTGACGCTCACAAGCCAGGAGAGCAGCCGGAGTCTGGCTGCTCTCCTTTGTGCTGGAGCCATTGGCAGACCGTGGTTTGCCTCAACAGCCATCATCAGGATTAAGACACCGCACGCTGACACGTTCAGGCTTCCCTCTTTAGAGAGTGTCGGCCCCATCCATGCGGGGTCATTCTGAGGTCTGCCCCACCCTGCCTGTTTGAGGTGTCTCTGCCGTCGCTTGGTCGCCGTCCGCCCGACTGTTTCCCGGCCCCTCCCAGGCCGCTTGGAAATCGATTTCGTTGTGCTATGATGCGACCGTTCATTAACTTCATCTGACGCTCCCATACAGCGTTTCCTAACCTGTCCTGCCGGTCGCTCAGGCGACCTGAAGTGCTCGAGGTGATCCAGGTTGTTGTACCGGTCCATTCACGTTTCCGCTGTCCTGCAGGCCGGACCATGACCGCGCCTTCCGCAGCCGCTTTTCATGGCGTCACCCGCTCGTTCGGGCCGGTGCAGGTGCTCCACGGCGTGTCGTTGCAGGTGCGTCCCGGCGAGGTGCACGCGCTGATCGGCGAGAACGGCGCGGGCAAGAGCACCATGATGAAGATCCTGGGTGGGTACCTGCCGCCGAGCGGTGGCTCTCTGGAGGTGAACGGGCAACCGGCCCACTTCCGCAACAGTCGGGACGCCGAGGCGCGCGGCGTGGTCCTGATTCACCAGGAATTCAACCTGGCCGATGACCTGAGCGTGGCGCAGAACATGTTCCTGGGCCGCGAACTGGGCGGCGCGCTGCTCGACGACCGCGCCATGAATGCCCAGGCTGCCGCCGCGCTGCAGCGGCTGGGCCTGACCCTGGATCCCCGCACCCGGGTACGCGAGCTAAGTGTGCCGCACAAACAGCTGGTCGAGATCGCCAAGGCCCTGTCGCGTGAGGCGCGGCTGCTGATCATGGACGAGCCCACCGCCACGCTGACGGTGCGCGAGACCGACACGCTGTTCGCCCTGATCCGGCGGCTGCGCGAGCAGGGCGTGACCATCCTGTACATCAGCCACAAACTGGAGGAGGTCAAGGCGCTGGCCGATACCGTCACGGTGCTGCGCGACGGCCGGGTGGTGAGCAGCGCCCCGGCCCAGGACCTGACCCCGCACCAGATGGCCAGCCTGATGGTGGGCCGGGAGCTGGAGGACATGTTCCCGCCCCACGCCCCGCCCAGCAACGCGCCGCTGCTGGAAGTCGAGGGGCTGTCGGTGCCCGGCTGGGCGACGGACGCGAGCTTTACCCTGCACCAGGGCGAAGTGCTGGGCTTCGCCGGGCTGGTGGGCGCAGGCCGCACCGAACTGTTCGAGGGGTTGCTGGGCCTGCGCCGCTCCACGGTGGGTCAGGTGCGCCTGAAAGGGCGACCGGTGAGGCTGGGCAGCCCCGGCGCTGCCGCCCGCGCGGGCATCGTGTATCTCAGCGAGGATCGCAAGGGCAAGGGCCTGTTGGTGGATTTCCAGCTGCGCCCGAACCTGACCCTGATGACGCTGCAGCATTACGCGCGCCCGGTGCTGGACCCGCGCGCCGAGCAGCGTGCCCTGGAGCGGGCGGTGCAGACCTACGGCATCCGCACCGGCCGTCTGGACGTGCCGGCCAGCGCGCTGTCGGGCGGGAATCAGCAGAAGCTGGCGCTGGCCCGCATCCTGGAGGTGCACCCGCAGGTGATCATTCTGGACGAACCGACGCGCGGCGTGGACGTGGGCGCCAAACGTGAGATCTATGCCCTGATCCAGCAGCTGGCCGCCGCCGGGCAGGGCGTCATCGTGATTTCCAGCGAGCTGAACGAGCTGCTGGGGCTGTGCCACCGGCTGCTGGTGCTGCACAGCGGCCGGGTGGTGGCCACTCTGGAGGGCGAGGCCATGAACGAACAGACTGTGATTCAGTACGCCACCGGACTCCGCACTCCTGCCGCGCAGGTGCCGGCGTGACCACGCCCGACACCACGCCGGACGTGATGGCGCCGGCGCCGCGCCCGCCCCTGCTGAGCCGCCTCGGTGCGCTGGGGCCGCTGCTGGGCCTGCTGGCGCTGATGGCCGTCGCCACCGCGCTCAACCCGGATTTCCTGACTGTCTCCAACCTGTCGAACGTGCTGACGCGGGCGTCCTTTATCGGGATCATCGCGGTGGGCGCCACCTTCGTGATCGTGTCTGGCGGCATCGACCTGTCGGTGGGGTCCATGGCGGCGCTGATGGCCGGCTCGATGATCCTGATCATGAACGCGGCCGCCCCCAGCCTCGGCATCACCGGCAGCATTCTGCTGGGCATGCTGAGCGCCCTGCTGATCGGCGTGGGCGCCGGACTGCTGCACGGTACCGCCATCACGCGTGGCCGGATCGAGCCGTTCATCGTGACGCTGGGCACGCTGGGCATCTTCCGTTCGGTGCTGACGTACCTGTCGCAGGGCGGCAGTATCTCGCTCGACAACGCGCTGAGCGACCGCTACAGCCCGGTGTACTACGGCAAGCTGCTGGGCATTCCGATCCCGATTCTGGTGTTCGCCGCCGTGGCGCTGCTGGGCGGGCTGATCCTGAACCGCACCCGCTACGGGCGCTACGTGCAGGCGGTGGGCTCCAACGAACAGGTGGCGCGGTACGCCGCCGTGGACGTGACCCGCGTCAAGATCACGACCTACGTCATTCAGGGCCTGTGCGTGGGCATCGCCACCCTGCTGTACGTGCCACGCCTGGGCAGCGCCAGCCCCAGCACTGGCCTGCTGTGGGAGCTGGAAGCCATCGCCGCCGTGATTATCGGCGGCACCGCACTCAAAGGGGGCTCCGGGCGTATCTGGGGCACCGTGGTGGGTGCCGTGCTGCTGCTAAGCATCGAGAACGTCCTGAACCTCACGTCTATCATCAGCGTGTACCTCAACGCCGCCGTTCAGGGGGTGGTGATCATCATCGTGGCTTTCCTCCAGCGTGGCCGCCGCACGTAAGCGGCCCCGCATTTCCGCCGACCGCTTCCCGCCTCTCTCGCCCCCCAAGGAGCTTTCCATGTCTCAGGTACTCCGCAAGTCCGTGGTCCTCTCGTTCGCCCTGCTGGCCTCGGCGGCGCTGGCCCAGACCAAGCAGGTGATCGGCGTCTCGATTCCGTCGGCCGACCACGGCTGGACGGCCGGCATCGTGTACTGGGCCAACCAGACCAAAGCCGAACTGGAGAAGATGTATCCGGGCCTGAGCGTGATCGTCAAGACCGCCAAGGACTCGAACGAGCAGGCCAACCAGATTCAGGACCTCTACACCGTGAACAAGATCAACGCCCTGGTGATCCTGCCGCAGGAGAGCGCGCCGCTGACCAAGCCGGTGGCCGACCTCAAGAAGCAGGGCGTGTTCACGCTGGTGGTGGACCGGGCGCTGACCGACCCGACGGCCCAGAGCGCCTACGTGGCCGGCGACAATCCCGGGCTGGGCCGCGTGAGCGGCGAGTACGTGGGTAAGACGCTGGGCGGCAAGGGCAACGTCGTGGTGCTGCGCGGCATCGCCACCGTGATTGACAACCAGCGGGTGGACGCCTTCGAGAACGTGATCAAGACCAAGTACCCGAACGTCAAGATTCTGGACAAGCAGTACGCCAACTGGAACCGCGACGACGGCTTCCGGGTGATGCAGGACTACCTGACCCGCTTCCCGAAGATCGACGCGGTGTGGGCGCAGGACGATGACATCGCCGTGGGCGTACTGAAGGCCATCCAGCAGGCCGGGCGCACCGACATCAAGTTCGTGCTGGGCGGCGCCGGCATGAAGGACATGGTCAAGAAGGTGATGGACGGCGACAAGCTGATCACCGCCGACGTGACGTATCCGCCCACCATGATCCGCGACGCGATGCGGCTGCTGGCCAAAGCCCGCATGACCAACACGGCCATGGCCAAGAGCACCATCATTCCCAGCGTACTGGTCACCAAGGCGAACGCCGCCGAGTACTACTTCCCGAAGTCGCCGTTCTGAAGCGGGGGGCAGCGGAGCGCGGCGTCCGAGCCTAAAGTGCTCTTGAGACGAATGATGGCCAGCACACTGGAGGGAGTGAGAGCTTAACTCATGACCGATAACACGGACCCGAACGCACCGGCACAGACCTCCAACGCCCTGCCGGATGCCGATGTCAGCGAAAACGGACCGATCTACCAGCCGCCCAAGCAGGCGGAGGAGGCCGACATCGTCGACGCCACCGTCGACGGGACCAGCGCTTCACACTACGGCGCCAACGACCCCGCGCTGTACGAGGATCAGGGCGAACCCTCGGACCAGCAGGACTGAGCCACGGTGAAGGGGCGGGCGAACCAATTTCTGGTTCGCCCGCCCTTTTAAGCTGTCCGGCTCAGTCCGGCGCGATGTCCTCATCGGCATTGAATTCCTGCCAGCCCTGCGGCAGCTGGGACGATGGCCACGGCTGGGCGCTGCGCTGCACGGCCGTTACGGTCAGCAGCGTGTGCCCGGCGGCCTTCAGCTGCAGCGGCACGCCGAGCCGGGCGGCCCAGCACACCTGCTGCGCGGCCTGACCGGCCGGCTGAATCCGCCACCAGTGGCAGGCCTGACCGGCCACCACACTGCCGCGTTTCAGGTCCTGCACGGCCGCCCCTGAAACCGGCCGGTCCAGCAGGTGTTGAACGCCCCAGCGGTCGGTGAAGATGCCGACCCGGTACAGGTTGACCCGGTGCACCAGGAAGGCGGTGCGCTTCTGCAGGTTGCGCAGTTGGTACAGGTCCTCGCCATCCGCGGCGGGTATGAGCCGCAGCTCCGCCCGGCCCCCGGTGCGGCGCACCACCTGGCCGGAGGCGGCGCGCCAGAATTCCAGCGGCTGCGCCTGCCCCTGCCGGCCTTGGTAGGTGGCCTTGAGGTGCAGTGGTCCCTGCACGTCCCCGAACACCTGTTCCCAGCTGGGCGCGGTGGGAGCCGCCACCGCTGGAGCGCCCAGCAGCGCGGCACAGGTCAGGAGGGTGGTGCGGCGCACGTTACTTCCGGACCGGCGCGGCGCTGTCGAAGTAGGTGTAGCTGTGGCCGTTCTGGATGAGGGTCTTGACCTTCAGCTGCGCGGTGTAGCTGCTCAGCGCCGAGTTCACGTCCTTGCCGTCCGGGTCGGTGGGCCGGGCGACGGTCAGGCCGGTGGCCGCCGTCTCGGGCGCCACGGTTCTGGCCGTGACCGACAGCTTCAGCGCCTCGTTGCCCTTCAGGGCTTCCAGCAGCACCCGGCCGTCGGCCTTCGGGAGCGCTACGCCGAAGATGGCCGCCACGGTCGGCGCCACGTCCACGTTGCCGCTGGGGGTGGTGGTGGCAAAGCCGCTGCGGAAGTTCGGTCCGCTGGCCACCAGGGTGTTGTGTACGTCGGTTGGCCCGAAGCTGCCGTGCATGCCGCGGTTGTTCTGGGCGCTCTCGTATTCGGTGCCGGGGAAGCCCTGCACCTTGGCGTCCGCGTTGAAGTTGAAGCTGACCATGATGTCGGGGTTGCGCCCGCTGGCGTTCTCTAGCCGCACCTGGCTCATCGGGAAGGTGCCGGGCAGCTTCCCGTAGCGGTCATCCACGAAGATGGCGCCGTATTCTTCACGCGACTGCAGGAAGCGCACCGCTTTGGCCACCAGGGCCGGGTCGTGGGCCGGGCTGTACAGATAGTCACTGCCGCCGTTCGCGGCGATCACAAAGGCGTTGGCCGGCACCGTGGCCGGTACCCGGTAGCTGGGGGTGATGTAGGTGGCGCCAGCCTTGCCGCAGATGCTGCCGTCCGTGTCGGTCTTGGGCGCGTACACCACGCTGCCGTCGGCCTTGATGCCGCTCAGCACCGGGTCATTGACGCAGCCGCCACCGTCGTAGGCGGTGAAGCCGGCGCGGGTCATCAGGTCGGCGGTGCGCACGTCGCCAGAGACCGAGTAGCCGTTCTGATCCGGGGCGCCTACCGCGCCGCCGGCAATGGCCCGCAGCGGAAACAGAGACGCGTCGCCCGCCACGTTGCTGTGCCCGTGGTCGCTGACCACGATGATGTTGGTGCTGTCCAGCTCGCCCAGCGCCCTCAGCTTGGCCTGCAGCTGACCGAGCAGCGCGTCCTGGGTGTGCAGCGCGTCGCGGAAGGGGGCGGTGCCTACGCCGTAGGTGTGCTCAGTGCTGTCGGGACTGCGCAGCCAGACCAGACTCAGGTCCGGCTTCTCAGTCGGCAGGATGTAGTTCAGGTAGGCGCTCATCATGTAGCTGTTGGCGTCCGCGTTCAGCTCGGTGGTGGCCGTGCTGGGGTCGCTGGTCACCTTGTCGGCCAGCAGCACCTTCGGCTTGCCCGCGGTGGGGTCGCCGTTGTCCGCGCCGAGCGTCACGGTGCCGTCGGCGTAGGCCACCGGGGTCAGCTTGGGCAGCGCGATGCCCGCCTGCTGCAACCCCTTGGCCAGCGACGCCGGGTACACATGGCGCTCGTCCAGAATCAGGCCGCCGCGCGTGTAGTCCTGCAGGAAGGCGGGGCCGCTCTTGCCGATGGCCGCCGTTTTGAGGCCCTTGGCCTGCGCCGCCTGGAACAGGGTGCCCACCTGCATCAGCTGGTTTTTGTAGTACGCGTCCAGGTCTGTCAGGATCGCGTAGTCCTCCGTGAAGGCCGGCTGCTGGAAATCCACGTCCGCTCCGCTGGCGTCCTTGCCTTTGGGCCCCGGCTGCCACAGCGTGTTCCCGTAGAAGCCGGTGGTGCCGGGAAAGCTGCCGGTGGCGAAACTGGCGGCGTTCATCATGGTGAAGGTGGGGTAGGTGCTGTGGTTGTCGGTAAAGTTCACCCCCGCCTGACGCAGCGCGTACAGGTTGGGGGTGTCCTGCTGACTGATGGCGTCCGGGCGCATGCCGTCCCACACGAAAATGATGGTGCGGTGGGGCGTCACGGTGGTGGGCGGCTTCGTCTGCGTGCAGCTGCCCAGCGTCAGACTCGCCAGCAGGGCGCCGCCAATCAGGGAAAATTTATTCACGTGACCATCAAACGCCCGCACCTTCAGCGGCGTGTCAGGTGCACGCCAGCGGTCAGGGTTTGGCGGGCGCCGGCTCTGTCTTCACGCTGGGGGTCACCACCGGCACGTCACCCTTCCATTTCAGCGGGTCCAACCGCAGGGAGCGTTGCCCGCCGATCTGATAGCCCACTTCCGCGCTGTTCCAGGCGTGGTAGTACATCCAGGTCTGCCCGCGCCCGTCGGTGATGATGCCCTGCCCGCCGGGGCCGGCCACCGGGCCGGTGGTGGCGACCAGCGGATTGTTTGCCGATTTCTTGAAGGGGCCGAGCGGAGATGTGGCGACCGCGTACCCCACCGCGTAGGTGTCGGTGTCCCAGGCGGCGGCCGAGTAGAACAGATAGTAGTGGCTGCCGTGCCGGTACATGAACGGCGCCTCGATCAGGTTGCCTTCCCACAGCTGTCCGTTGTAGATCAGGTCCTTGGGCTTGCCGGTCAGCGTCTGTCCGTCGGGCGAGAGCGGCTGCACCCACAACCCGGTCAGCTGGCTGCAGCAGTTGCCGTCGTTCTTCCAGTACAGGTAGGCTTTGCCGTCCTGATCGGTGAAGCCGGCCGCGTCAATGCTGCCGCCCACATCCAGCTGACACACCAGCGGCGTCTTGGACGGGCTGTTGAAGGGGCCGTCCGGCTTGGTGGCAAACCCCACGCCGATGCACTGCCGGCCGCTGTCGGTGTGGCGGGCGGTGAAGTACAGAGCGTAGCCGCCCTTGACCTTCATCACGTCCGGCGCCCAGGTGTTGCCGCCGGTGGCCCAGTCGGGCAGCACCGGCATCGCGTCGCCCACAGCGTCCCAGTGCACCAGATCGGCCGACCGGAACACCGGCACCGTCTGCCCGCCCGCGTTGGTGCTGTAGGCGTAATAGGTCTTGCCCACCTGCAGGATGTCCGGGTCCGGGAAATCTTCGGCGATCACCGGGTTCTGGAAGGTGGCGGCGGACCTGGCCGGGGTGGGGGCCGGAGTGGTGGTGGCGGGTCCGGCCCCACCCAGCAGCAGGCCCAGCACCATCAGGGCTTTGGTCATGGCGTCTCCTGGTCAGCGGTGAACGCCGGTTGCGGCGTCAGGGTGGGGCCTTCGGTGCGCGGGCCGTCCGGGGTCCAGACGATGCGGTCCAGGCACAGCCGCCGGGCGGTCTTGTCCACGTCCCAGGCGTGGTACACCAGCACGTCGTCGCCGTTGGGGGCCTTGACCACCGAGTTGTGCCCCGGCCCGATCACCTTGCCGGGCACCGTCTTGAGCACCAGCGGCCCCACATGGTCCGGTTCGGTCCAGGGCCCCAGCGGGTGATCTGCGACCGCGTACGACACGCCGTAGGTCGCTTCCGGCCACGCCCCGCCCGAGTAGAACAGGTAGTACTGGCCTTCGTGTGGCACCACGAACGGGCCTTCCAGGGTGTACCAGTCGTAGACCGCTCCGTACATCTCGCGCTGCGCGGCGTACAGCTGCCAGTCCTGGGTGGCGCGAAGCACCTGCCGCGGCGCACCTTCCAGCCGCGTCATGGTGACGAGCCGGTCCACCGAGAGCGAGGTGCCCACCCGGTCGCCTTCCAGCACGTCGTGGGCGTAGTACAGGTACCACTGCCCGTCCTGGTCCTGGAATGGGCTGGCGTCAATGGAGAACGGCAGGTCCGGCGTCAGCACGATGTCCTGATCCACGAAGGGACCGGTCGGCTGATCGGCCACCGCCACACGCAGCTGGTGGCCCTTATCGGCCTGGCCTGCCGAGTAGTACATGTAGAAGCGGCCCTCCGAGTAGGCCACCTCCGGCGCCCAGTAGTCGGTCCGCTGCGGGTCGGGGAGCGGCTCCAGCACCCCGCCGTGCGAGGTCCAGTGAATCAGGTCCGGCGACACCAGCACCTCGAAATGCCGGCCGCCCGGTTCCGGCGCGTGGCCGGTACCGTAGGCGTAGTACATCCCTTCGTGCTGCAGGACAAACGGGTCGGCAAAGCTGCCGGGATACACAGGGTTGGTGTAGGTTTTCATGACACTCCAGACGAGGGCGCGCTTATTCCTTCATACCGCTGGTGGCCAGGCCCGCCACCAGGTACCGCTGGGCCACCAGATACGCGATCAGCACCGGCACGGCGGCCAGGGCGGTGGACGCCATCAGCTTGCCGTAGTCGGTCACGTACCGCTGTGAGAAGGTGGTGATGCCCACCGGCAGCGTCATCTTCTCGGGGTCGGTGACCACGAAGCTGGGCCACAGGAAGTTGTTCCACGAGCCCATGAACGCGAAGACGCCCAGCGTGACGAGCGCCGGCACCGCCAGCGGCAGAATCACGTTCCACAGCACCTGCCAGCTGTTCGCGCCGTCCAGGTGCGCGGCTTCCTCCAGCTCACGCGGAATGCCCGCAAAGAACTGGCGCAGCAGGAACACGCCGAACACGCCGGGAATGCCCGGCCAGATCAATGAGTTATAGCTGTTGATCCAGTTGAACTGAATCATCATCAGGTAGGTCGGCACCAGCGTCACGATGCCGGGAATCATCAGGCTCGACAGGATGAACCAGAACCAGCCGTTGCGCCCCGGAAAGCGCATGCGGGCCAGCGGGTAGGCGGTCAGCACACAGATGATCAGGTGCAGCACGGTGAACAGGGCCGCCACGTACAGCGAGTTCCAGGTCCAGCGCAGGATGTCGCCGTCCGGCGAGTTCAGCACTTCCTGGTAATTGGAGAGGGTGGGGTGCGCCGGAATCCACTGCACCGGCTGCGCGATGGTGTCGGCCTCCGGCTTGAGCGAGGTGGAGATCATCCAGTACACCGGCGCCAGGAACAGAATCGCCAGGATGCACAGCACCACAAAACGCGGGATGTCACGCGGGAGCCGCCGGGAGCGGGACTGACCGTGCCGGTTCAGGTTGGGGGCCGCCAGCGCCATATCAGTTGCCTCCCTGCACGTCGCGCGCCATGATGCGGAACTGCGCGGCGGTGAAGATCAGCATGATCACCCCGAACACGAAGGCCATCGCGGTGGCGGAGGCCGCCTGGTTGTTGCTGAAGCCTTCCTCGGTGATGTACTGGATGACGCTCTGGGTGGTGCGGGTGGGGCCACCGTTGGTGATGACCAGCGACTGCCCGTACAGCTGCAGGGACGCCAGCGCGGTGGTGACCACCACGAACAGCGTCTGCGGGGTGAGCAGCGGCAGGGTGATGCCGCGGAACTGCTGCCAGGCGGTCGCGCCGTCCAGGGACGCGGCCTCGTAGAGGCTCTCGGAGATGTTGCCGAGCGCAGCCAGGTACAGTGTCATGTTGAAGCCGATGGTCCACCACACGGTGCCCACCACAATCGGAATCCAGGCCAGCCACTCGGTGGACAGGAAGGGAATCGGCTGCCGGTGGAAAAACTGCGTGATGACGGCGTTCACCAGCCCGATCTGGTTGTCGAACATCCAACGCCACAGGATGCCCATGACGCTGACGGTCAGGATGCCCGGAAGAAAGAACACCGCCCGGAAGAAGGCCCGGCCGAAGATGGGCCGGTGCAGCAGCACCGCCAGCCCCAGCGAGCTGATCACCAGCAGCGGCACGCTGACCACCGTGAAGAACAGGGTGTTCTTGAGCGTCTGCCAGAAGAACTGCGACTGCGGCGTGGACGGGTCGAAGAGGTTGCGGTAGTACTCCACCCCGACGAAGGGCCGGGTTTCCTGCAGCAGGTCCCAGCGGTGAAAGCTGACGTACAGCCCGTACCCGACCGGGTACACGACGAACAGCAGAAACAGGATGGCGTGCGGCAGCAGGTACAGATACGGCACGAGCGACACCCGCTGGGCGGGCCGTTGCCGTGGCTGACGGGCGACCTGATCACTGGTTGAAGTCACGGCACTCATGGGCACCTCGCGTGTGGATGAGGAGCGCCGCAGGGCCGCGTTCGGCGCGGCACCTGCGGCTGCGGAAGAGCCTTACTGCAGGCTCTTGCGGGCCTGACCGATCTGCTTGTTCGCCTCGGACACACCGTCGTTGAGCGCCTGCTGCACCGGCTTCTTGCCGAGGTAGGCGTTCTCCCAGGCGTTGTCGAAGGGGCTCAGGACCTGACCGCTCCAGGGGAAGCCCGACACCGCGTAGATGCTGCTGAGCTTGCTGAAGATGCCGCTGATCTTCTGGTCAGCCAGCTTCTTGTTGCTGGCCACGGCCGCCTGGGTCGGCAGGCTGCCGGTGCTGGTCCAGGTGAGGTTCTGGGCCGGCTGGGTCATCCAGTTGATGAACTCCAGGGCCGCGGCGCGCTTGTTGGCGTCATAGCCGGCGCGCTGCTTGGGCAGGGTCAGGTGGCTGCTGCCGCCCCAGGCCGCATCCTGCTTGGTGCCGCCGATCTGCGGGAGGAAGGCCACGCCGTAGTTCATCTTCTGCTGCTCGAAGCGGTCGTTGTACCACTGGCCGGACGGGAACATGCAGACCTTGCCCTGGCTGAAGGCGGCCAGTTCGGCCTCCTCGGTGCTGTTGGGGCGGGCCACGTTGTACTTGCTGACCAGGTCCACCAGGAACTGCACGGCGCTGGCGGCCTGCGGGCTGTTGAACGCGGCGTTCTCGTCCTTGTCGACCAGGCTGCCGCCGTTCTGCAGGATGGCGGCGTACGCCAGGCGCGAGCCGACCCAGTTGTTGTACAGGCTGACGCCCCAGGTGTCGAGGTTCTTGGCGTCAAAGCCGTCCTGACCGGCTTTCTTGCCGTTCTTGTCCACGGTGCAGGCCTGGGCGGCCTTCAGGAACTCCTCGCGGGTGCGCGGCGGCTTGTTGGGGTCCAGCCCCGCCTTCTTCATCAGGTCCTTGTTGTAGAACATCACGTACGCCACCGAGGAGATCGGCACGCCGTAGCTCTTGCCTTTGTAGTCGGCGGTCTTGAACAGCGGGCCGTAGAAGCGGCTCTGGTCAATGCCGGCGCTCTTCAGCTCGGCCGGGGTCAGCGGCGACACGGCGCCACGGGCGACGAAGCCGGTGATCTGGTCCTCGTTGATCACCACCACGTCGGGCGAGCGGCCCGAGGCCACCAGCGAGGGCAGCTGCTGCCAAGTGGTGCCCCACGGCTGCGCCTGGGCCTTCACTTCGATGTTCGGGTGGGTGGAGTTGAACTGCTTGATCAGCCCTTCCATCACGGGGCGGTCGGGGCCGGTGAAGCCGTGCAGGTAGCTGATGGTGACCTTGGGACCGCTGTAGGCGGCGGATGCGGACGGCAGCAGCAGGGCCGCGCCCAGCAGCATCAGGGTGGTGGAACGACGCATATTTCCTCCTCAGGAAAAAGAAAGACGAACTGGAGCCACAACAATCAACAGGCCTGGGCAGGCCGGAGTGAACATCGGCGCGCCAGGACGGCCCGCCTTACTGTGCACACTACAGATGATGTGGCTGGATGCTACGCGTTCGGCCAGAATGTGTCAAGTTAAGCCGACATAAAGCCAACACACACGCCGCGTGCACCTCAGACGGCCGGCTGCGGCTGCTAGTGTTGGGACAGAACAGGGAGGATATGGCAATCTCAGGCAACCGTGTGCTGCACGTGGATGTGGATTCGGCGACCAAGGTGTTCCGGGCGCTCAGTTCGGAGACGCGCGTTCTGATCCTGGGGCTGCTGTCCCACAACGTCATGAACGTCTCCGAACTCACGGCGGCGCTGAACCTGCCGCACTCCACGGTGAGCAGCAACATCAAACATCTGGAGGAGGCCGGGCTGCTGCACGTGGAGTACATGCCCGGCACCCACGGCACCATGAAGCTCATTTCCAAGCGGTACGACGAGGTGCTGGTCCGGCTGCCGGGCGTGGCGGTGGAGGCCGCGCCGAACCTGGTGGAGATCAGCATGCCGATCGGCACCTACCGCCACATCGAGGCGCTGCCCACCTGTGGGCTGGCGTCCGACACCAAATACATCGGCATGCTGGACGACCCGCGCAGCTTCTTTGAACCGGACCACGTCTACGCGCAGATCCTGTGGTTCCGCAGCGGCAGCGTAGAATACGCCTTTCCCAACAACCTGCCGTACGGCAGCGTGCTGACCGCGCTGGAGTTCTCGGCCGAGCTGTGTTCGGAAGCGCCGCAGTACGACCCGGACTGGCCGTCGGACATCACGCTCTGGATCAACGACGTGGAAGTGGGCACCTGGACCAGTCCCGGCGACTTCGGCGGCGTGGCGGCCCGCCTCACCCCCGCGTGGTGGCCCACCGACCAGACCACCCACGGCGTCCTGAAGGTCTGGCGCGTCACCGAGGAAGGCAGCCACATCGACGGGGAGGTGCTGTCCGGGGTGCGGCTGGGCGAACTCTCGATTCCGGGCCGCACCCACATCAGCGTGCGCCTCGGCGTGAAACCGGACGCACGCAATCCGGGCGGGATGAACCTCTTCGGCCGGCGCTTCGGCAACTACCCCCAGGACCTCACGATGCGGCTGCGCTACACCTTCCCGGACCAGGAACGCCCGGTGCGGCTGCGCTAGGCCGCCGTTCAGCGCAGCAGCGACGCGCCACCGTCCACGAAGACTTCCACCCCCGAGACGTGCCGCCCCAGGTCCGAGGCGAGGAACAAGCAGGTGTCGGCCACGTCCACCGGGTCCCCCTCGCCCTCGTGCAGCGCGGGGCTGCCTTCCGGCAGTTCGACCTTGATGCCCAGCTGCTCTGTGTTCCGCTGTTCGGTGCGCTCGCTGATGTTGGTGTGAATCAGGCCCGGGCAGATGGCGTTGCAGCGGATGTTGTCGCGGCCGAGTTCCAGCGCCACCATTTTCATCAGCGCCACCTGCCCGGCCTTGGAGCTGCTGTAGGCGCTGGCACCTGCCGAGGAGAAGGTCCGGGTGCCGTTGACGCTGCTGGTGATCAGGATGCTGCCGCCACCGGCGCGTTTCAGGTGCGGCACGGTGTAGTGCAGCGTGAGGTACGTGCCCTTCAGGTTGATGTCGAGGGTGCGCTCCCACTCGTCCGGCTGCAGCTCGTCGATCGGCGCCCACACGCCGTTGATGCCGGCATTGGCAAACACGATGTCCAGCTGCCCGAACTGCTGCACCCCCTGCGTCACCGCCTGCTCCACCGACGACGCGTCACTCACGTCGCACATCACGAACAGCGCCTGCCCGCCGGCCTCAGTCAATTCCCGCTGCAGGCGCTCGCCGTCCTCCTGCTGCACGTCCGCCAGAATCACGGCGGCGCCCTCCTCCACAAAACGTCGGGCTGTGCCCTCTCCGATGCCGCTCGCAGCTCCCGTGATGAACGCGACCTTGCCCGACAGCATGCCCTGACCCGTTCCAGTGTCCATACCCCACGGTACACAGCTGGAATTGCAGCCTACGCAACTGTTTGGACCGGCTCAATGGTGGCCTCAGCTGCGCTGAAGTCGGGGGCCAGCCGGGACCATGCCGCTCTCACGTGCCGGCCCGGCCGCAGACCCGGCCAGTTCTCGCCGGGCCGGGTCTGCGCTCCTGTTCTGTGCTCTACCAATGGTCAGGGACTCGGCGCTGCCTCCGGTGCTCGCCCGGCATTCCCAGCGCTGCAGTACGAACCCGACGTGTGGACCAGATGCGCCACCTTCAATTCTGCCTGCTCGTCGCCGAGCGGCTGGGGCCGGAATTCGGTGGGGACCCGCCACGTGAACGCCGGGCCGCCCGGGGCCATGGCCGCGTGCCGCTGCAGGCCCAGCGGCACCAGCCGCAGCCGCCGGTCAATCCACTCGCGGTCCCAGGGTCCGTCCTGCAGGATGCCCTCGGCCGCACGGAACTCCAGGTACACAGTGCGGCGCAGGGCATTGCCGCTGGTGGGCTCGCTGCCGTGCAGCACCATCACGTCGTGCAGCAGCACGTCGCCCGGCTCCAGCTCCACCTGGATCACGCCCGGCGCGTCCCAGCCGTACTCGTCACGAATCTCGCAGATGTCCAGGATGCGCCGCTGCGTGCCCGGCACCACCCGCAGGGCCCCAGCCCCGATTCGCGAGCGGTCCAGGTACAGCCCGAAGTTGAATACCCGGTGCCGGCGCGGATGCACGGCGTCCTGATGCCAGGGAATCTGCTCGCCGTCCCCCTCCTGCTTGAACACCATGCTCTCGTAGGTGGGCACGAAGGCCGGACCGCACAGGCTCTCGGCGACGGCCAGCACCTGGGGGCTGCCCAGCAGTTCCAGCGACGCCGCCTCTCCCTTGTCGTGCAGGTAGTTGACGCGGAACAGCACCTCGCCGTGGGCGCGGGGCGCGAAGTTGTAGTCGTCGCCAGCCGGCCGGCCCTGACCGCGTTCGATCCAGGCATCCCCGGCCGCCTGAAGGCGCTCCAGCAGCGGTCCGGTGATCCACTGCCGCAACACCAGATAGCCGTGTTCATCAAAAAAGTTGACCTGCTCCTCGCTGAGGTGGAACGGCGAGAGGGGGGGCCTCGCGACCGGCAGGGGCGGATGATCGACCAACTCGAACCCGACAGACGTGGCGCTCATAGGAACCTCCTGAACCTGATGGTGGCCCCAGCGTAGCGGCTGCAGACGCGACACTCTTCCTCAGAACTGCCGGATTCTTCCTGTAAACTCAGGTGTGGACAGCTCATGGGCAGCCTTCGGCTTCTGGCTCCACGACGGCGAACCGACCGTGATGGCGGAGGCGCACCGGCACGGCGAGGTGGAATTCAACTACCTGCGCTGCGGAGCGATCACCTACCTGTTCGGCTCGGGCCTGCTCACGCTCCAGACGGGCCGGCCGCTGCTGTTCTGGGGCACCCGCCCGCATCGCCTGATCGCCTGTGAGCCCCGGACCCGTCTGATGGTCATGACGCTGCCGCTCGCGACCTTTCTGCGCTTCGACCTGCCGCCGGCCCTGCGGGACCCGGTGCTGTGCGGCGCGCCGGTGGTGGGTCCCGCAGACACGCCCGGTGACGAAGCCCTGCTGGACCGCTGGCTGGCCGACGCGTCGGCCAGCGACCCCGAGCACCGCCACATCTTCGAACTGGAACTCAATGCGCGCCTGCGCCGCCTGGCGCTCGAGACGCGCCAGGCGGCGCAGGCCACCCCGCCACAGGCCGCGTCCACCCCGGCCCAGGCCCGGCGGCTGCGCCGCGCCGCCCAGCTTGCTCAGCAGATCGCCGAGCATTACGCGGACCCGGCGCTGGAAATCGAGGCCGTCGCGCGGTCAGCGGGCCTGCATCCGCATTACGCGGCGGGCGTGTTCCGCGAGGCGTTCGGCCTGCGGATGGGAGCCTACCTCACTCAGTACCGGGTGGCCCACGCCCAGCGCCTGCTGCTGACCACTGCTCTGCCGGCGCTGGACGTGGCCGCCGAGTCGGGCTTCGGGTCGGTCAGCCGCTTCTATGCGGCGTTCCGGGACGCCACCGGGCAGACCCCTGCCGGCTACCGCCGCAACGCCCGCGCGGATTCCTGAGCCGTCAGCGCCCGCTCGCCCACCCGGATGGAGACCGCGACACCCTCCGGACCGCGGGTCACCCGGTAGGCCGAACCGAGGCCGTGCACCGAGATGGCCGTGTCGCTCACCTCCAGCAGGGTGTCCTCGTCGATGGCCCAGCCGGACTCCACCAGGCCAGCATGGACCGCATGAATCAGGCGCGACAGGGTGCCCCACTGGGTGGCGTGCACCTCTACCGCGAAGGGGACCAGACCCAGGCCCGGCCGGATGGTCAGCAGGTCCAGGTCCTCACCCGCCTCCTCCTGCGCGACGGCCACCTGCTGGCCCTGCTGCTCCACCTGCCAGCCGCCCACCAGGGCCTGATCCGCAGCGATGGCCGCGCCCGCCGAAAAGCCGCCGTACGGCAGGTGCCGCTCCTGCATCAGCCGGAGCCAGGAGAGATCGTGGCAGAGCGCCGCCTGATACAGCGGCGTGAGTCCGCCACAGACGAACACCGCCGTGGGTGCCGCATCCAGCAGCATGCCGGCCGTGAGCGGCTGGGTTGCTGAGACGTACACCGGCGCGAGGTCCTGAGGGGCCACGCCGACCTGACTGAACGTCTCGGCATAGCGGGCGAAGGTGGCGACCGGATCGGTGTCCGGCTCCACGGCGACCACCGCGGCCACCTTCAGGTGTCCTCCAGACCCGGCCCGCTGCACGAAGCGGCGATACGTGAAGGGCTGCGCCTCGGGCCGCCAGCCGCCGCCAAATAAAAACAGATCCATGGAATGCTCCTCTTGCCCCAGGCGGCGGATGTCTCCTGCCGCCAGCAGATTCAGGGCTTTGGGACGAGGCTGACAGTGAAGTCGGCAAAGGGGCCGTATTGGGGATCGTTGTGGAACGTGATGGTGGTGCTGGGCGACCACTGCGACTCGTTCCGCCCCATCAGCAGCATGTCTTCTGCTGGCCCGTCGGTCGGGACGTAGCGGGCCGTGACCCGGTAGGTCCCGATCGGCACGTCGTAGGACGGCTGCTCCTGAGGGATCAGCTTGATCGGCTGGCCCGCGCTGCCGTCAATCAGCGGCCCGACCGGCGTGAAGGTGTACTCCACACGCTGGATATCGAAGTTGCCGCCATGCGAGCTGAAGTAGGGCCACACCGTGCCCCCGTAGTAGCCGCCGCCGGGCCGCTTGCCGGAGATCCGGAGGGTGAAATTGCGGACCGCACCGGTGTCCGAGGAGAAGGCCGCCTCGTTGTCAGCGGCCAGCCCAAGATCGTAGGTATCGCCGTTGTACACCGCCGTGTAGCGCCCGCCGGCCCGCCACGTGCCGAGCTGGTCTTTGGGGAGGGCAATGCTGTAGCGGCCCTGCGCGTCGGTGCGGCCCAGCGCGTTCATGTTGTAGTACAGCGTGTTGTCGGCCCACACTTCCACGCCCGGCAGCGGCTGTCCGGCGGCATTCCGGACGGTGCCCTTCATGGTGTAGGGCGTGGCCTGACTGGCATCGGTGGGGGCGGGGGTGCCGGGCGGGGTGCCGGGGCTGCCGGTCTGGCTGGCGCCGCACGCGGCGAGCAGGGTGGTGAGCAGCAGCGCGGTCATGGTCCTGGTGACGTTCATGGGGGGCCTCCTGTGAGTGCTGAAGACACCGTACGCACCGGGGCATGGCTGGCCGATGACACGCGAACGCCGCTGAGCCCGGCACTCGGCCAGCTGGCAGCCACGACGGGTCTGGCGGTGAACTTGCCTTGTCTGGGAAGGGCGGCCCGCTGCTGGACGACCGGGCCATAGCGCGTCCTCCTCTGGACAAGCAGGCTGGGCCCCCAGGCGGCCATCACCTCGCGGCCGGTGCCTGCAGATGAGCGCGGACCACCGCGCCGCCTGGTGGCATGGCCCATGGATGGCAGCCAGCGGGCGCCACGGTCACCGGTCTGCTGCTTCCTCTTTCCTGCCGAATCGACCTCGCCTCCACAGCGTCCATCACCCCTGCTTCAGCTCCGTCCGGCCTGCTCCCTCAGCCAGACCAGGGCACGCTCCCCCGCGTGCAGCACCGAAAGGTGACCGTCGTCCGGGAAGAGGCGCAGCTCCGCCGCCGCACACTGCCCGGCCAGCCAGACGCTGTGGCTGCTCGGCACCACCCGGTCCTGACGGCCGTGCAGCAGCAGCACCGGCACCGAGACCTGCGCGGGTTCAAAACCCCAGGGCGCCACATACGCCAGATCATCGTCAATCAGCCCGCCCGGCCCGGCGGCCTGGGCCGGACCGACCACACTGTTCAGCCAGGCCCATGCACCTTTCAGGGCCTCATAGTCGGCAGGCGTGAACATCTCCGGGTCAAACGGAGGGGCAGCGGCCTCGTAGCGCTCCTTCGTCTCGCGGCCGGCGAGGGCGGCCCGCAATGACGCGACTCCGGACCGGTGCATGCCCGCAAACCAGTCGAGCCCCTCCGCCGGGTACGGCGCCAGCCCGGCCACACTGACCACAGCCTCCACACGGTCCGGGAGCAGCGCACCGCAGGCCAGCGCGTGCGGCCCCCCGCCGGAATGCCCCATCACGGCGAAGCGGTCCAGATCCAGCGCGTCGGCCAGCTGGGCCACGTCATCAGCCACGGAACCCACACGGCGCCCCGGCCGGGGGGTCGAGCCGCCGTAGTTCGGCCGGTCAAATGAGACCCAGCGCAGCCCCAGCCGCTCCGCCGCCCCTAGCAGCGGAGCGGGCGGCGGACCGATGTTGGGCGTGCCGTGGTGCCAGACCACTGGCAGCGTCCCGGTCGCCGGGCCGGTGTCGTAGAGATGCAACGTACGGCCGTCGGTTAACCGCAGGTCCAGTTCGGTCAGCATGGTGCCACTGTAAATGACCCTGGCAGGACATCCAGGACTGCTCCCGGGGCGCCGGAAGCGGAGGGCCGCGCTGCGGGCGCCACCGGTGCGGTCTGGCCCGGCAGCAGGCTGGATTAAGGGGCCGCCACCGTGCGGAACACAGGAAAAAGGCCGGACAGGCACCGCACGTCTCAGGCGAAGCGGCGTCTGATGCGTACCCACAGACAGTAGTTTACTTTAGTTACCTATTGCGATAACATAAGGATATGCCCGATCCCCAGACCGCCACCGCCGTGCATCCGCCTCAGGACGTCAGCCTGTTCCTGAAGGCAATGTGGCGGCTCAACCGCGCCATGGCCCAGCAGTTCGAACCGCTGCTGCACGAGCGCCACGGCACCGAGGCCCGCAGTTATTTCATCCTGCACAGCATTCAGAGCGGCGTGCAGTATCCCAAGGCGCTGGCCGAGGAACTCAAGATGCCCAGCACCCTGATCAGCCGCTACCTGGATGACCTGAGCAAGCGCGGCCTGATCGAGCGCCACATCGACGAGCACGACTCGCGCCGCACCCTTCTGACGCTCACTCCGCTCGCCCTGCAGCTGGTGGCCGAGGTGCGTCAGACCATTCATGACGTCACCGAGGCACGCCTGAGCCGCCTCTCGCCCACCCAGCTCAAGGGCCTCACCGACGCCCTGCGCATTCTCGTCGACGAAGGACACGCCGCATGACCCCACCGGACGCCTCCCCCCGCATCTTCACGCAGCAGGAGAAGACCATTACGCTCATCGGCCTGATGGTGGTGTTCCTGCTCTCCGCGCTGGACCAGACCATCGTCAGCACGGCCATGCCGCGCATCATTGAGCAGCTGCACGGCCTGGAGTACTACGCCTGGGTCACCACCGCGTACCTGCTGGCCAGCACCGTGATGGTCCCGATCTACGGCAAGCTTGGCGACCTGTACGGCCGCAAGCCGATCCTGATCATCGGCATCACGCTGTTCCTGCTCGGCTCGGTGCTGTGCGGCATGAGCGGCGAGCCGTTCCTGGGCAACCTGTTCGGCGGCGGCATGCTGCAGCTGATCGTGTTCCGTGCGCTGCAGGGGCTGGGCGGCGCGGCGCTCTTCACCAGCGCCTTTGCAATCATCGCGGACATGTTTCCGCCGGCCGAGCGCGCTAAGTTCGGCGGGCTGTTCGGCTCGGTGTTCGGGCTGTCGAGCGTGGTGGGGCCGCTGATCGGCGGCTTCCTGACCGACCACGGCAGCGTCAACCTGCTCGGCTACTTCATCGAGGGCTGGCGCTGGGTGTTCTACGTGAACCTGCCGCTGGGCGCCGTGGCGCTGTTCATGATCATCGCCAAGATGCCCAGCCTGTCGCACAAGGCCACCGGCAAGATTGACTTTCTGGGTGCGGCGCTGATCATCGCCACCACCATTCCGCTGCTGCTGGCCCTCACCTGGGGCGGCACCACCTACCCCTGGGACAGCGCCCGCATTCTGACGCTGTTTGCGGTCAGCGCTGTCAGCCTGGTGCTGTTCGTGCTGGTCGAGCGCCGCACGCCCGACGCGATCCTGCCGCTGAATCTGTTCAAGAACCGCACCTTCACCTTCGCCAACCTCGCCAGCTTCGTGATCAACATGGCCTTCATCGGCATCGTGATGTTCCTGCCGCTGTACATGCAGACGGTGCAGGGCATCACCGCCACCAACTCGGGCCTTTCGATGCTGCCGCTGATGGCCGGGCTGATCCTGTCGAGCATCCTGTCGGGCAACCTGGTGGCCCGCACCGGCAACTACAAGCCGTTCCTGATCGGCGGCAGCATCGTGATGATGGTGGGCGTGCTGTTCCTCTCGCGCATCGGGGTGGACACCAGCCGGCTGGACCTGGCGTGGCGGATGTTCATCGTGGGCCTGGGCCTCGGCCCGACCATGAGCATGTTCAACCTGGCGGTGCAGAACGCCGTGCCGATGCGGATGATCGGGGTGGCCACCAGCAGCAGCCAGTTCTTCCGGCAGATCGGCACCACCATCGGGGCGGCCATCTTCGGCACCCTGCTGATCAACAACCTGCAGACCGAGCTGCCCAAGTACCTGCCGAAGGTACCGGGCATGCAGAGCATGAGCCGCAACATCAACTTGGGCGAAATGCGCTCCAGCGGCGGCAACAGCGACACCACTAAACAGCTGCAGCAGGCCGCCGACCAGGAGTTCCGGCAGCTGGAGCAGGCGCTGAACGGTGACGTGGCGGCCACCGCGCAGCTGCTGGCCAACCCGCAGGTGCCGGCGCAGCTCAAGACGCTGGTGCAGAACGGCGGCGTACGCGCCCAGGTGCACACCCAGCTGGCCACCCAGGCCACCCAGGTGGGCGCGGCGCTGCAGCAGGGCGAACCGGGCCGGCAGGCGCTGCTCAGCAACGCCAGGACCCCGGCGGCGCTCAAGACCCAGCTGCAGGCGCTCCCGGCAGCGGCCCTGGCCACCCCCCAGGCGGCCCGCCAGACGGCAGCGCAGGTGCAGCAGGGCCTGCTGGCGCAAGAACCGACCCTGGCCCGCACGGCGGTGAGCCAGACGCTCAGCAAGGTGCACACCGCGCTGAACCAGCAGGTGCAGACCCTGGGCCGTCAGATTACGACCGGCATGAAACAGGGCTTCACCGCCGCCATCCAGCGCATGATGCTGACCAGCATCTGGATCATCGCGCTCGGCTTCCTGCTGATTCTGGCGCTGCCAGTGGTGCCGCTGCGCGCCAACCGTCAGGGCAACCCGGATCAGGCCAGCCCCGACGCCGACATGCCGGTGGCACAGCCGGGCCACTGAACCCCAGCAGTTTCTGAACGCGCCGCATCCGAGCTCTGGCCGACGGATGCGGCGCGTTCATCTTGCCGGCATCCGGCTCCGTGGGCGTAGCATGCCGCCATGACTGCCACCCCTGCATCCCCTTCCACCCCCGCCCTGTATCACCGCGTGCTGGTCGCCAGCGGGGGCGCGCCCCACTCGGTTCAGGCGGTGCAGCGGGCGGTGCAGCTGGCCCGGCACTTCGGCGCGGAGCTGCATCTGGTGGTGGTGGTGCCGGCGGCGTCCAGCCCGCTGGTCAACATGGCCGCCGGACTGCCCGGCAGCGAGATGCTGGAGGCGGACGCCCTGGCCAGCGCGAGCGCCACCCGGCAGCTGCACCTGCAGCAGACCGCCGCGCAGGCACGAGCACAGGGCCTGACGGTCCACGAACACCTGATTCAGGCCATGAAACCGGCCGACGCCATCCTGTCGGTGGCGCGCGAGGTGCAGGCCGACCTGATCGTGCTGGGCCGCCGCCACACCTCGGCCTTCAGCGCCGCGATGGCCGGCAGCACCGGCGACGCCGTGAGCCACGCGGCCACCGCCGACGTCCTGATCGCCCGCTGAGGTCAGCGGAGCAGCTGTTCGGTCTCCTGCTCGGCGCAGAGTGCATCCTGCCGGGGGAGCGCAAAGCCGAAGGTGGCTCCCTCGTCCGGCTGGCCATGCGCGAACACCCGTCCGCCATGGCGCGCGACGATGCGCCGCACGTTCGCCAGCCCCACCCCGACCCCCTCGAATTCGCGCTGGCTGTGCAGGCGCTGAAATACCCCGAACAGGCGGTCCTGCTGGCCGGCCTCGAAGCCGGCGCCGTTGTCCTGCACGCTCACCACCCACTCGTGCGGCCACGCCTCGGCACGCACCCGGATCTGCGCCACCGGCCGGCCACGCGTGAACTTGACCGCGTTGCTGAGCAGGTTGGTGACGACCTGCTGCAGGGTGGTGGGGTCGCCGTGCACCTCCGGCAGCTCCGGGACGTCCCACTCGATGCAGCGGTCCTGCAGTTCCGGAGTGAGCTCGCTGCGGGCCTGCTCCACCAGCGCGCCCAGCGCCACCCGGCCCGGCTGCAGCGGCCGCCGACTGGTGCGCGACAGGTCCAGCATCGCGTCAATCAGGGTGTTCATGCGGTCGGCCGACTGCTGAATCACTTCCAGATGATGGTGCAGCTTCTCCTCGGCCACCGGGCGCTGCCGGGCGTCACGCTGCGCCAGTTCCGCGAAGCCCTTGATGTGACGCACCGGGGCCCGCAGGTCGTGCGACACGCTGTAGGCGAAGGCTTCCAGCTCCGCGTTGGCCGCCAGCAGCGCGGCGCGCTCGGCCTCCAGTTCGCGGGTGCGGGCCGCCACCCGCGCCTCCAGCGTGGCGTTGCTGCGCTGCAGCGCCAGCTCCGTCTCCTTGATGGCCGTGATGTCGCGCGACAGCCCGTAGAGCCGCATGGCCGCGCCCGTGTCATCCCGCTCCACAAAGGTGTGCTGTTCCACCCAGATCACCTGCGCGTCGTCACGCACGAAGCGGTACTGCAGCACCGACTCCTGCAGCTCACCGCTCCGCAGGCGCTGGAAGGCCGCCAGGATCAGCGGACGGTCCTGCTCGTGCACGTTGCCGAGGTAGTCAGCGAGCGTGGGCTGCCCGTGCTGGACCCCCAGCAACGCGCGCAGTTCTGGAGAGCGGTAGCCGCTGCCGTCCCGCAGATCGAATTCCCAGGCGCCCTGCCGCGCCGCCCTGAGCGCCAGGCTCAGGCGCTCCTCACTCGCGCGCGGTTCGCTCATGCGGCCATGATAGCGGCCCACCCGGCACTGAGCCGTGATGAGCGGCCGGCGGACTACGGATTCCAGCTGGCAGGCAACGCGCCGGTGGGACCGGGTCGCAGCAGCGCGCAGCCCACGCCGTCAATCAGGCGGCGGGCCTCTGCCCACGGCCCCTCGGCGTGGGCCGGATCCGGCGCCCTCAGGCAGGGGGCCGCGCCGTTCACCGACGCCTGGCTCCACTGCCAGACGCGCACCGTCAGGGTCATGCTCCCCAGCAGCACCGCCCCGCAGCACATCAGCTGGGCGTTCAATCTGGCCTGCGTGCGACTCATCCGGTCTGAACCGTAACAGACACGCTCCTTCATCGTCCGCTGGGGATGGCGGGGGGAGTCGCCCGCTCAAGCACATCTGCATGTCCGGCTCATCTGGCGTCAGGCTGGAGCCATCTCTGGGTGGCCCCTTCCGGGCATGGGTCGTCTCCCCGGACCGGGTACGCTGAGGCATGTTCGTGTCCGCGTGGTTCATGATGCCACTCCTGCTGGCTCCCGTGCCGGCACTCGCCGGGCCGCCGCACATCCGCAAGGTGCAGGGCCGCACCCGCACCGAGGCAGCCCTCACCGCGGACCGCTGGGTGAGCGAGTAATGGACCTGTCCACCCTGGCCCCCACGCTGCAGGCGAACTACGGCCTGACCGCCGCGCTGACCCCCGCGCCACTCGCCGCCGAGGGACACAACAACACGCTGATCGGCCTGGATACGCCCCAGGGCGCCTACGTGCTCAAGCTGATGGCGCAGGCACCCCAGGAGGCCCAGCAGCGTGAACTCCGGCTGCTGGAGCAGCTGTCCCGCCAGCACTTGCCGTTTAAAGTGGCACAGCCATGCCGTACCCTGCAGGGCGAGTGGAGCGTGGCGCTGCCACCCCCGGACAGGCGCCATCTGATGGTGCTGCCGCGCCTGCCCGGCGGTCGGGTGCCGAACCAGCCGGACGCCTGGAGGCAGGTGGGCGAAACCTTACGTTCCCTGCACGGCGCGCTGGCCCACCTGCCCGCTGGGGCCGCTCCCCTGCCGCTTGACTGGACCCGGCCGGACCTCCTGCACCCCGCTGTGCTGGATCCGGTCGCACTGGCCCAGCAGCGGCCCGAGCTGTGGGGTGGTGTGGAGCGGGCACGGACCTGGGCCGAGCACTACCGGGTTGCCCGGCAGATGATGGCGACCCGGCTGGCTCCGCTGTCCCGGCAGCTGATTCACGGCGACTTCAACACGCCAAATCTGCTCTTCGATCACGGCCGCGTTACGGCGGTGCTGGATTTCGAGTTCGCGTCGGTCGCGCCCCCGCTGCTGGATGTGGCAACCGCGCTCAGCGAGGTACTGCAGGATGGCCCATTGCCCCGCTGGGACCTTGCCCGCGCGCTGCTGGACGGGTACGGCCCGCTGAGTGCGGCGGAGCAGGCCGCGCTGCCCGCCGCCCTCCTGGCACGCCAGACAGCGGTGGGGGTGTGGGGTCTGGGTCAGGCGCTGGAGCACGGCCCGACCACGACCACCTTGGCCCGGCTGAACGCACTGGGCCAGCTGCTGGCGCTGATCCAGACCGAAGCCGGACAGCTGCGGACCCTGACGGACACGTCCACCTGACTCGAAATGATCGGCCGAATCGCTTCATGGATGAGCGCGCCTCGCACAGGGGTCCCCGGCACTGGCACTTTCGAGTTGTTCAGCTGCACAGCGTTGGCCTACACCTGCACTGAGCACGGCGAATGAGCAGCGTCCCTGGACTGTCCCTGTTGCCTTCATCGGCCCGCTGCCTTGTCCGCTCCGGGCCTGACTTGCGGGCCGTCTCAGGCTGTCCGACGGGCGGCCGTTGTCTGTTTACCCGAACGCTGGGGTGTTGCAGGTGGGGTGCAGCGGTGTAGATTCTGGTTCGTTCATCACCGGGCCGTGACCTCCTGCTTTGCAGGAAGGTCAGGGTGGCCGGTGGTCCGGTTGGAGGGGTGAATGACGAAGGAGTATGAGAGTGCGGCGGCAGCGCTGCGGGGGGTGGTGCAGGACGGGCAGACGCTGGCGGTGGGCGGCTTCGGGCTGTGCGGCGTGCCCGAGGCGCTGATCCTGGCGCTGCGCGACAGCGGCGTGCGCGACCTGACCGTGGCCAGCAACAACGCCGGCGCCGACGGCTTCGCGCTGTGGGAGCTGCTGCAGACCCGCCAGATCCGCAAGATGATCAGCAGCTACGTCGGCGAGAACGCCGAGTTCGCCCGCCAGTACCTCGCGGGCGAGCTGGAGCTGGAGTTCACCCCGCAGGGCACCCTGGCCGAGCGCCTGCGGGCCGGCGGCGCCGGCATCCCCGGCTTCTACACCCGCACCGGGGTCGGCACCGTGATCGCCGAGGGCAAAGAGCACCACGACTTCGACGGGCAGACGTACATCCTCGAGCGCGGCATCCGCGCGGACGTGGGGCTGGTCAAGGCCTGGAAGGGCGACCGGGCCGGCAACCTGATCTACCGCAAGACCGCGCGCAACTTCAACCCGCTGGTGGCGATGAGTGGCCGCGTCACCATCGCGGAGGTGGAGGTGCTGGTGGAGGTGGGTGAGCTGGACCCGGATCAGGTGCACACCCCGGGCATCTATGTGCAGCGGCTGGTCCACAACCCCACGCCCCGGAAACTGATCGAGAAGCGCACCGTGCGGGAGGGTTGAGATGAGCTGGAGCCGGGACGAGATGGCGGCGCGTGCGGCGCAGGAGCTGCAGGACGGGATGTACGTGAACCTGGGCATCGGGCTGCCCACGCTGGTGGCGAACTTCATTCCCGACGGGGTGGACGTGATGCTGCAGTCGGAGAACGGGCTGCTGGGCATCGGGCCGTTTCCCACTGAAGCGGAGCTGGACAGTGACCTGATCAATGCGGGCAAGCAGACGGTCACGGCGGTGGCGGGGGCGAGCTTCTTCTCGAGCGCGGAGAGCTTCGCGATGATCCGGGGGGGGCATGTGGACCTGGCGATCCTGGGGGCGATGCAGGTGAGCGAGCGCGGGGACCTGGCGAACTGGATGATTCCGGGGAAGATGGTCAAGGGGATGGGCGGGGCGATGGACCTGGTGGCGGGGGTGCGGCGGGTGGTGGTGCTGATGGAGCACGCGGCCAAAGACGGCAGCCCGAAGCTGCTGCGGGCGTGCACGTTGCCGCTGACCGGGGCGGGGGTGGTGCACCGCGTCATCACCGAGCTCGGGGTGCTGGACGTCACCCCTCACGGCTTCCAGCTGGTCGAACTCGCCCCACACGTCGCCTTCGATCACCTCCAGGACCACACGGGCGCTCCGGTCCAGACCGCCGGCTGACCGGGTCCTTGCTCAGCGCACAGCCATCAGGTCCAGCTGTGCGCTGCTGCTTCCCAGGTCCGCCTGCACCTGCACCGATTTGAGCGGCGCACTTCCGGCCTTGAGCTCGAGATACCACACCCCGGTGTTCTCGATCAGGTCGGAGCGCTGCAGCGTGACCTTCTCGGTCTGCTGATCGGCGTAACTGAGTGTGAAGTCGAGCTGCCGGACCGTCACGTCCGGAACCGTCACACGCACGAACCCCTGAGCGCCGGCCAGACTCACCTGTGGCGGGGCCATCAGCTGCAGGGTGCCGTCCTTCACGTCCTTCGTGGTCGCCGCCACCGCGTACTGATCTTTGGTGTACACGCTCGGGAGCAGTTGCCGGTAGAAGGTTTCACGCCGTGGGAAATGGTCGAGCGACGTCCAGATCAGGAACAGGGGCGGGCGCTGATCGGCCGGGCGGCTCAGAAAATACTGAAGGATGGGCAGGTCTGAGCCGCCGCCACGGATGTAGTCGTTGGACACCGGAATGCCCATCTGGGCCGTCAGCTGGTCCGCAAAGCCGTATTCAGGCGTGCCGTAGCTGTCCACCACCCAGTCGATCACCGGGGCGTCGTCCAGCAGGCCCAGGTCGGCGGGGGCCTGGAGCACGAACTTCGGGTGCTTCTCGGCCGGGAATTTGACCTTGCAGTAGATCTCGGCGAAGCGTCGGTAACTGTCTTCAAACCGGTGCTCGGTCATCCCCTGCTGCACGATGGTGTACTTGTGCGTGGGAACCTTGGCCAGCTCCGCCGCGTATGTGGTCTTCAGGTACGAGGCCAGGGCGGCGGCGTAGTACTGCGCGCCCAGGGAGGTCCAGTGATGGTCGGTCCGGAACAGGAAGTCGTCGCGGTGGGTGGTGGCCTTGTAGCGGTCGGTGACCGTGAGGTAGTCGAAGGCCGCGATGCCCAGGCGCTGCAGTTCGGTGATGAACAGCCGGAAGTTGGCCCGGTCACGCTGCGGGTCGAAGTCGGCCAGCAGGGGGTCGGTCCAGTCCACATACTCAGGGTTGACCAGCGCGGGCGGCGCGGCCGGCGCCACGATCAGGTGGGTGCCCTGCCGGGCCAGCAAGGTGTTCAGCCGCTGGTAGTAGCTGGCGTACTGCTCGGTCGATTGGGTGAAGTCGCGGCCGAAGGTGAAGGTGCTGTAGAGCCGTCCGCCCTGCCCCTGCACGAAAAACTCGTACTTCGGGTCGCCACCGATATGCCGGATCTTGTCGCACCCGGCGATCGACTGGGCCGCCGCCGGCGTCGAAACGAGCAGCAGCGCCGTGACCAGAAGCTTCATGATGCCGAGCGTACACAACTGAATCGCAGAAACGATGAGAGCCGTGAGATTTTTGTAGGCGTTGGTCGCCGTCAGATGAAGACAGCCCCCACCAACTCCAGCAATCTGCTGAGCTTTCGGGGGCCACACTGTGGGGAGTAATGTTCCGCTTCGAGGAGTGCTCGTCATGAAAGCCGCCACGCCGTCCCGCCCTTTGGTCCGTCAGGACCACAGGGCGCCGGAGTCCTTGCAGCGCGCGCTGGACCAGCAGCGGCGACGACAGGCGGTCGAGGTGCACCTGGCCAGCCACCGGGGCACCCTGGACCTTGAGCGGCTGATCCGCCGTTTCCCGGACCACGGCTCGCCAGCGGGACGGCAGTTGAGCCGTGTGGTCCGGCAGCAGGGACAGTATGTGCAGTTGAGCCGGACGCTGGGGCACGGCCCAGCCCAGTCACCAGCGCTGCGGCTGTGGCCCCCGCTGGCGTGGCTGGAACGGCGGGTGGTGGGTGTACTGCCGTTCACCCTGACGGCGGGCACACCCGCGGTAAGGGCCGGACAGAGCGCGCTGCTGCTGCCGTGGCCCGGCGGAGGGCTGCTGCTCGCCGAACACGGTGGCCGGGTCCATCAGTTCATGCACGATCCGCAACTGGAAGGCCGCTGGCAGCCGCTGGAGTACGCCAGCGACCTGCAGACCGGCCCGGAGGCCCAGGCCGACCCGCAGGTGCTGGGGCTGGAGCCGCTGCCGGCCAGCTGGCGGCAGCTGACGAGTGCCCGCCGGGCCGAGCGGGTTCTGCGGGCGCGGCTGGTGACCGCGGCCGTGTTCGTGGCGCTGCTGCTGCTGCTGCAGGCGCTGCTGATCCACGCCGGGCTCTCGTCTCATCTGGGTCTGCTGCCGATCCTCGCGGCGCTGCTGACGGTGCCGGTGCAGCGGACGCTGGCCAGGTGGGCCGGCGCGCTGCCCAAAGGTCTGGACGCCAGTCTTCCTGCGGGCAGCCAGAGCGCCCTGGAGCGTTTCCGGCCGGCACCAGACCAGCGCGAGCGCCTGCTGTCCCCCGACTGCCGGGCCGTGCTGGCCAGCGTTCGCACCGCCCTGGAGCAGGCGGAGCGGCGCTTCGGCACGGAACTGGTCGGTCCGCTGCGGCTGGAACTCGCTGGACTGCTGGACGACCGCTTTCTGTATTTGCGGCCAGACGTGGCCCTGGACGCCCAGCTTCAGCAGCGGCTGACGGCCCTGACCACCCGGCTGCAGCAGCGGACGGCGCTGGCCGACGTGCGGGCCCGCGACCTGGCGGCCGAACGGCTGCGGCGGGACGCGGTGGACCCGCACTTCTAGGCGCCGGTGTGGGGCCGCAGACGGGCACCGGACATGCCTTCGATACCTCGCCGCCGGCCCGCGCCGAACGGCTGGCCGCCCGCGTGAGCGGCAGAAGCCAGATCAGCCTCAGCACGGCCCTGCACGAGATCAGCATCCTTGACAGCGGCACCCTGACGGCCCTGCCGGCCGTGACGCAGTCGCTCAATGAACTGCTGACCACCGATCCACTCCCACCCGACCCGCTGAGGCAGCTCATTGCGAAGCAACCGGCCGGCTGGTCTCGTCGTCTGCCGTGGCGGTCCGCGTCCCGCGCGCCACAACTGAACGAAGCCGCCTGGACAGCGTGGCAGGCGGACGTTCGGCACACCAGCGAGCGGCTGGCCCGGCACCAGCGGCAGCTGAGCGAGCTGCAGGCCCGGCAGGCGCAACTGCTGCACGACCTCCACGACGATGCCCAGACGCTGACGCTGACCGCCAGCATGCTGAGCGCCGACGAGGCCCTCACGGAGCCGGTTCGGCAGGCGCTCGTCCGCGCCCTGCAGGTGCGGGTGGCCGAGCTGCAGACCGCCGTGGTGATCGTGCGTCAGACCCAGGCGGCCACCGACCAGCTGGCCGTCCATCACGCCGAACTGCAAGGTCGGCTGACGATGGCCGCCCAGCTGATACATGCGGCGGCCCAGACCGGCATGAGCCTGCAGCAAGTGATGAACGATTGGGCCACGCTCAACGACTCATCCGTCCCACCCCTTTCTCCCCTGCCCGACCCTGGAGACCAGCCATGACGCATCCCATCCTGACGCTCACCCACATCCATCAGCTGTACGCGGAGGGACGCGCGTGAGCCGCTCCCCTGCCGATCACGCCCTTCCGATGCCCGCCTCGACCGACAGCGAGGCCCTGGCAGAACTGCAGGCCCAGTCTGAGGTCAGCGACGAGCGCCTTGCCGAGCTGAGCCTGACCGTGCAGCGGCAGATGCGCGGCCTGACCCTCCACCCCGGCAGTGACGAAGCGCTGGCCGAGGCGCTGAGGGTCCGCCGTGATGAACGGTTCGAACAGGTGCGTCAGGCCATGGAGGAAAGCCGCACTCACAGCAGCCGCCTGCTCGACCGACGGCTCAGCGACTTTGAACGGGGACCCGGCGCCACCATCAGCCGGGAGTTGCCCCGGCTTCGCCAGCGGCTGCTGGATCTGGCGCCGGAAGGAGGCGGGCTGAAGCGGCGCCTGCTTCGGGTGGTTCCGTTCGCACGGGGCGGTGAACGCGAAACGCTGCGGCTGCAGAGTGGACGACGGCAGATTCAAGCGGTGGTTGATTCGCTGGCCGCCAGCCGCGAACAGCTGCTCCAGGATCACCGGGAACTCGATGCCTTAGGTGTTCAGCTGACCCAGTCGGTCCGTCAGCTGCGCCTGGAGCTGTTGCAGAACCTGGTGGCCCGCCGGGAACTGCAGCACGAACTGCAGCGCGCCGACCTGTCGGCCGCACGCCGACAGGTGCTTGAACAGCACCTGTTGCTCCCCCTGCAGCAGGAAGCTGTGGATCTGAGTACTCAGTTGCAGGTCGCGCTGCAGGCGCTGGTGGCCCGCCAGGACCTGCAGGACACTGGGAGGCAGCTCATCGAGGCGGTCAACCGGGCCAGCACCACGACTGTGGCCGCCCTCGAAACCGGCCTGGTGCTGGCCGGGGTGTTGCAGGAGCAGGCACGGGTTGGCCAGTTGGTTGTGGATCTGGCCAAGACCACCGAGCAGATCCTGCTGGACAATGCCCGGATGATCCGCCAGAACGCAGTGGGCACGGCCACCCTGGCGGGACGTCCGCTGATCCGGGTCGAGGTGTTGCTGCAGGCTGCAGAGACGCTGGAGGAGGGCCGTCGTGAGGTGGACGCGCTGCGCGCCAATCAGGGGCGCGAGCTGGAACGCTCCCTCACTCAGCTCCAAACTCTGATTGAGCGCAGCGACCGCCTGCTCTCCCAGGAGCTTCCGGAGAGCTCTACAACGTCCAAGTTGAGGTAATGGCCTTTCGTGCGGACACTTGGGGTCAAGTGAGGCACTTTTCCGGGCGGCTTCAGGTGCGGACAGTTTGGGTCATTCATTGTGCGGACAGTTTGGGCTGTTCTTGTTTTTCCTGTTCAGGACGTGAAATATTCACTTGTGCCACTTGCGGACAGTTTGGGCGATCCGGACCTCCGGGCTGCGGACACTTGGGGCCATACCGGTTTGCGGACACTTTGGGTCAAATCTGACCAATTTCGCGTCCTGAAGGAGGAAAACCCTGAATTCCCAGCACTTCGCTGCTCGTTATCAGCCACACGGACACTTGGGGCTCTTTGGACCCTTGAGGCGCGGACACTTCGGGCCTTAACGACCGGCTGAATGCGGACACTTAGGGTCGTTGGACCCCTAAATCATGCGGACACTTGGGGTCGTTGGGCCTCCAGATATGCGGACACTTGGGGTCATCCATACAGAATCTGGCGTGCTGGACATTGTTTGTGTTGTCCTCTTGTTGTTGACAACAGCTCTTTTTTCTTTTGAATTCTTTTAAAAGAAACAATAACATCAGCACCATGACCCTCGAAACCAGCCGGGAGAAGCATGCGTTCGTTCGTCCATTCGATGAGCTGAATCTTGCCCGGCTGAGCCTGATCTCCATGCAGAGCCGTGTTGGTCGCGATCAGTACGGCTGGGAGGACGCCTATCTGGAGGGCGGCAAGCCTGTCTCAGTCAAATGCGTGGGCACGGTGGAATATCTGATTCCGCACGGCATCGACAACGATGTGATGATCGGCATCCAGAACATGTTCCTCGCCGCCGGTTGCCCCGCCAGCAACGCCGTGACCGACACGGCCGGCGGTTACCTACGCTGGGCCGGGCTGGACCGTTCCGGACGCTACTACCGCAATCTGCGAGAGTCGCTGATGCGGCTGTCACACACCAACTATCACGTCGAACGCGGCTGGTACAGCGGAAACCGCTTCCAGACCGTGATTTTTCGTCACCTGCACGAGATCTCCTTCGATACCGGGGAGGCCGGGGGGGGCCTGGACAGCCGCAGCCTGATCACGGTGGTGCTGCCCACGCCCATTGCAGAAAGTCTGCGCCGGGGATTCATCAAGCCGCTGGACGCCCAGGTGCTGGCCGTGCTGGAGCAGCCGGCCACCCGCGCGCTGTACCGGCTGCTGGACGGCAGCCGACATGACCCAAACCGTCCGAATGAACGGCTCAACCTGCTGCAGACGAATCTGGTGGTCTGGGCCCGTCGCGCCCGCATCCTGGACTTAAGGCCCACCAAGATTCGGCGGACCCTGGATGCAGCCCATGAGGAGCTGATTCAGGCGCGTTACCTCAGCGCCGTGGAATACAACGGACGCGGTGCCAACACCACCATCACCTACATTTTCGCGCATGACATTGAAACCAGTGATCCTGAGCTGTATGACCGGCTGGCCATGCACGGCATCGCTCCCAAGATGATCCGGGAGCTGATCCAGCGCTACGGCAACGTGACGGTGCGGGAGCGGCTCGATGAGGCTGAAACGCTCTCCAAGGGCAAACGGCAGCCGGGGGCCGGCTTCTTCGTGGCCTTCATCCGCTCACCCGAGGAGTACCGTCCGCGCGCCGTGGTGGCCCCTGGATCCTCCTCCCCCCGGCAGGCAGCTCAGCCGGTGCTGCTGGCACTTCCCAAGGTGGAAGAGCCGGACCCGGACGCCCGCGCCCGTGAGCAGTGGGAGACCATGAGCCACAGCGAGCGGGTGCGCGAGACGATGCGAGTGCTCCGGATCACCTACGGCAGCCGTTTCAGTGGCGGGCAGTATGAGGCGATCCGTGACGCGCTGGAGGTGGGTGCCTTCCGGCCGGAGGTGCTCAAAAACAACGCCGCGCGCGCCCTCAACGAGGGACGGCGCGACGAACTGGCCGCAGAGCTGCGGATGCAGGTGTTCGATCTGAATCAGTCATGAGCAGGGGCACTCAGGGGTGTGCCGGTGTCAGGTTCTCCAGATACTCATCGTCCTTGGGGCCCCGGTCATTCATGGCCAAGATGGAGCTGTGCGGCGCCAGCGCCCTGGAGTGATCCAACAGCGGCCAAGGCGGAGCGGTTGGCCTGCGGACCGGGTGGGATGTTCAGGTCTGTGACACCTTCTCCTGATGGGGATCGGCAGGGTGCCCAAAATGTCCGCGTTCCCTGAACGCTGGGACGCCTCAACCGCGTCAACGTGCGACCGGCCTGCAGCTCGAGTCGCAGTGTGATGAAACCCGGAAGCCGGCGTCCTCCGGCCCGTGGCAGCATGGGCACATGACGCATGTGGTGGTAACGGGCGCGGCCGGTCGCGCAGGGCAGGTGACTGTCGCGCACCTGTTGCAGCGCGGCTATGTTGTCACGGCCGTGGACCTTCAACATTTGCCCCGGCCGGAGGTGCAGGGCGGCACGCTCCGTGCGGCCCTGCGTGCCGACCTGACCGATCTGGGCCAGACGCTGGAGGTGATGCACGGCGCCGACGCCGTGGTGCACCTCGCCAACATTCCGGCGCCGGGCCTGTACCCTCCGCACCACACCTTCGTGCAGAACGTCGCCATGAACCACAGCGTTTTTACGGCCGCCGTGATGCTGCAGCTGTCGAGGGTGGTGTGGGCCAGCAGTGAAACCACCCTGGGCCTGCCGTTTAACCGGCCTCCCGCCTTCGCGCCGGTCAACGAGGACCACTACCCGTGGCCGGAGTCGTCGTACGCGCTGAGCAAGGTGGTCACCGAGACGATGGCCGAGCAGTTCGCACGCCAGAGCGGCATGCCGTTCGTGGCGCTGCGCTTCTCCAACATTCTGGGGCCGGACGAGTACCGGGCTTTTCCCCAGTTGGCCTGGCCGGACCCGCAGGCGCGGCGCTGGAACCTGTGGGGCTACATCGACGAGCGGGACGCAGCGGAGGCCTGTCGGCTGGCCCTGGAGGCCCCGCTGGCCGGGGCCAGCAGCTTCATCATCGCGGCGGCCGACACGGTGATGCCGACTCCCTCGCGGGAGTTGATGCGGCAGGTGTTCCCGGAGGTGCCGCTGGACCCGCAGCTGAGCGGTCACCAGACGCTGCTGAGCATTGAGCGCGCCCGGCAGCAGCTGGGGTTCGAGCCGCAGCACCGCTGGCGAGACACGGTCTCGCCGCCCGACGGTGCCCCCACCGGGTAAGCGCTTGGTGTAGAAGGCCCCTCCTCCCCTTCCCCGGCAGACCTTAGAATCATTCAGCGTCTTCACGAGCCTCCCTGCCCATGCCGCTGCCTCTGTCTGCTCTGTCCTCCCCCTGGTGGCTCTGTGTGTCCCTGACATCCGCCGTGTATGTCGTGTGGGTGCTGGTGAGCGGTGGGCCGGAGGCGTGGCAGCCGCCGCTGTCGCTGCTCGCACTGCTGATGGTGGCCTTGCCCGGCGCGTGGTTGCTGTGGCACGGCGCCTCCGGCCCGCTGCGCCCGAACCGGCAGCGGCTGGCCCTGGGCCTGCTGGTGTGCGCGGCTGGGCAGCTGGTGGCCTTCGCCATGCACCCGGATCGTCCGGCCGTCGGGGCAGTGCTGGGGTTGCCCCTGTTGCTGTCGGCGGTGCTCGGTCTGCGCCTGACCTGGCAGACGCCAGGCCGGATGGAGACCCTGAGTCTGGCGCTGGAGGCGCTGCTGCTGTCGGCGGTCCTGGTCATGCTGGCGATGCATCCGGACCGCGCCCTGGGCGCGGTGGGCCTCGGCCTGGGCGCGCTGCTGCTGCTGACCACTCCGCAGCCGGTGGAGGGCCTGCCGCCGCTCTCTCAAACCCTGATCGGGAGCGCGCTGCTGCTGGGCCTGACGGCGGCCTTCTGGACCGTGACGCCTATGGGCGCGTCCGCCCTCGACATCAGCATGCTGTGGGTCCTGGCGGCCGGACTGCTGAGCGGCGCGGCGCTGCTGCGGCCCCGGCCTCCGGCCCTGCATCAGGGTGCCCCCAGCCGCGGGGCGCTGCTGCTGTCCGTCCTGCCGCATGGCCTGCTGGCGGGGCTGTACGTGCTGGACGTGGTTCTGCTGCTGCCCCGGGGGCCGGTCTGGCCGGTCGCGCTGCTCACCCTGCTGTTCGTGTGCCGCTTCCTGCTGGTGCTGCTGAATCAGCAGCGGCAGCTGCAACTGTGGACCTTTCGGGCGGAACACGATCAGCTGACCGGCCTGCTGGGCCGCCGGGGGCTGGAGGAGCATCTGCGGCGGGCCATTGCCGGCGCCCAGCTGAGTGGCCTGCCCACGGCCGTGCTGTTCCTGGACCTGGACCGCATGAAGAGCATCAACGACACGTTCGGGCATCCGGTGGGTGACGCCATGCTCTGCGAGGTGGCGCGGCGGCTGAGCGCCTCGGTGCCGAGCAGCGCCAGCGCCGCCCGCTACGGAGGTGACGAGTTTGTGGTGGTGTGGCCGGGCCTGACGTCCGTGGCGGAGGTGGGGCCGGCGGTGGAGCGGCTGCTCTCGGTGCTGCAGCAGCCGGTGCGGGTGGGGCTGGAGACACTCTCGCTGTCGGCCAGCGTCGGGGTGGCGATGTGCCCGGACGATGCCGACGACAGCACCCTGGCCATCGAGCGGGCCGACGACGCGATGTACCGCGCCAAGCAGGCGGGCAAGGGCACCTGGCGCTTTGCCGACGACGCGCTCAACACGGCACTGGTGATGGACCTGCAAATTGAAACGCACCTGCGCGGGGCGCTGGAGCGCGGCGAATTTGAAGTTCGCTACCAGCCGCTGATGCAGCTCGCCGAGGTGCAGGTGTTCGGCTTCGAGGCGCTGCTGAGCTGGCACTCTCCGGTGCTGGGCCGGGTGTCACCCGGCGACTTCATTCCGCTGGCCGAAGCGCGCGGCACCATCGGCCGGCTGGGCCGCTGGGTGCTGCGCGAGGCACTGGGTCAGATGCGCCGCTGGCGTGATCAGGGCTGGAGTGACGGCTGCGTCTCGGTCAACGTCTCGGTGCTGCAGTTCGAGGCGCCCGACTTCGTCACAGACATCCAGGAGGCCTTGCAGGAACAGGGCCTGCCCGGGGAGGTGCTGATCCTGGAGGTGACCGAGGGCGCCCTGATCCGGGACGTGCCGTCATCGGTGCACAAGCTCGCCCAGTTGCGGGCCATGGGGGTGAGCATCGCCCTTGACGATTTCGGGACCGGGTACAGCAGCCTCAGCTACCTGCAGCAGCTGCCGGTCAACATCATCAAGATCGACCGCGCCTTCATCCGTGACCTGTCGGAGCGCGGCACCGCCTTTGTGCAGGCGATCATCGCCCTGGCACACAGCCTGAATCTGACCGTCATCGCGGAGGGCATCGAGGTGAATGCCCAGCGTGACGTGCTGGTGGCGCTGGGCTGTGAAGCAGGCCAGGGGTACCTGTTCGCGTGGCCGATGGCGGAGTCGGAAGTCGCGGTCTATCTGGCCGGCGTGGATACGGCGGTCGAAACCTGAAACCAAGAAGCCTGTCAGGATTCCGTGATGTCCGCTTGCTTACTATCTGGGCGGAGGTGACGACAGTGAGCCGATACACCAGAAGTCTTGCGCTTTCTTTAATCATGTTGGGTGGGTTGGCTCAAGCCGCCACCGTCAGGATCGCGACCATCAGTCCGCTGACTGGGGCCCTGACCGGTCTGGGCACCGAGATTAAACGCGGCACGGAGCTGGCCGTGCAGGAGCAGGTCAAGGCCTTCAAGGCGCTGGGGTACGACTTGGCCCTGACGTCCTACGACGATCAGGCCTCGGCAGTGCTGGGCGGCAAAGTGGCCGCCGAGGTGCTGGACGATCCGAGCGTGCTGGGCGTGGTCGGGGCGCTGAACTCCAGCGTGTCCAATGTGGCGGCCGAGGCGTTCGCGGCCGCTCACCTGGCGATCGTGTCGCCCACCAGCACCAACGACCAGCTGACCCAGCACAAATGGAACCATTTCAGCCGGGTCGTGCTGGCCGACAGCGCCCAGGGCATCGCGGCGGCCGACTACATTGCCGACGAGCTGAAAGCCAAGTCGGTCTTCGTGGTCTCCGACAACACCGCCTACGGCAACGGGCTGACCCGGGTACTGATGTCCAACCTGAAGCGCCGTAAAGTGCCGATCTCGGCATACGTGGGCGTCTCGGCCGGCGCGCAGGTCGCGGACATCATCAAGCGCATCAAGACCAGCGGGTCGAGCGTGGTGTACTTCGGCGGCACCGAGGACGTGGGCGGTCAGCTGGTCAAGGGCCTGCGCGCCGCCGGCATCAAGGCCACCTTCATCGGCGGGGACGGACTGGACTCGCCCACCTTCCTGAAGACCACCGGCATCGCCGGGGCCGGCGTGGTGTACACCACCGGCTTCGGGCCGGTCACCACCTTCGCCAACGCGCCGGGCTTCATCGGACGCTACAAGGCGGCGTACAAGGCCGATCCGAGCGGCATCGCCGTATACGCCTACGACGCGGCCACTGTGCTGCTGACCGCCCTCAAGAGCACGCTCAACGATGCCGGTGCGCTGCCTACCCGTCTCCGGGTCAGCGAGGCGGTCCGCAAGGTGAACCTGCCGGTCTGCTCCGGCGGCGCCGCCAACACCTGCCAGACTGTGACCGGCGCCATCGCCTTCACGGACAACGGTGAGCGGGTGCGCTCGCGCCTGCTGCTGATGCGCTACGACGACTACCTGCAGGCGCAGGTGGTCAAGATCCAGACCGTCAACGTCGACGACGCGAACTAAAGGCACAGGAGCAGGGCGCCGGGGAGAACGTTCCCGGCGCCCTGCTCCTGTTGTCATCTGATTACCACAGCGCGTGGACCTGCGGGCGGATCAGCTCGTCATACGTCTGCTGTACCGCCTGCATCTGGGCCTCGCTGAGCGGGGGCAGGTCTGCGGCGGCGGCATTGGCCTCCACCTGCTGCGGAGTGCGCGCGCCGGGAATGGCACAGCTGACCTCCGGAAACATCAGAATCCAGCGCAGCGCCAGCTGGGCCAGCGTGGCGCCGGAGGGCACCAGCGGGCGCAGCCGCTCCACTGCCTGCAGGCCGGTGGCGTAATCCACGCCGGAGAAGGTCTCGCCCCGGTCGAAGGCCTCTCCATGCCGGTTGAAGCTGCGGTGATCGTCGGCAGCAAAGGTGCTGTCAGGGCGCAGTTTGCCCGTCAGCAGGCCGCTGGCCAGCGGCACCCGCGCGAGCAGGCCCACGTCCGCCTCGCGGGCCGCCGCGAACACCTGTTCGGCCGGCTTGAGCCGGAAGGCATTGAAGATGATCTGCACCGTGGCGACCCCCGGGTGGGCAATGGCGTGCAGCGCCTCCTCCACCGTCTCCACGCTCACGCCGTAGGCACGCAGCAGCCCCTCCTGCACGAAGCTGTCCAGGGCGTCGTACACCTCCTGTCGGTCATAGACCTCCGGCGGCGGGCAGTGCAGCTGCAGCAGGTCCAGAGTGTCCATCTGCAGGTTCTGCCGGCTGCGCTCAATGAAGGCGCGCAGGTTGCTGCGGGTGTAGCCGCCCGCCTCGTGCGGGTCCAGGCGGCGCCCGGCCTTGGTCGCTACGTAGAACGGCTCCTGGCGTTCCTGTCGCAGGCGGGCCAGCAGCTGCTCGCTGTGGCCGTCACCGTACACGTCGGCGGTGTCGAAGAAGTTGATGCCCAGGTCCAGCGCGCGGTGCAGCGCGGCCAGACTGTCCTGATCGTTCACCTCGCCCCAGGTGCCGCCGATGGCCCAGCCGCCGAAGCTGATGGTGGACACCTGATAACCGGTCTTTCCGAGTCTGCGGTAGTGCATGTGTGCCTCCCTGCGGCCGGCCAGTCTTCGTACACCCGGCCCGGTCCGGGCTCATCCTAGCGGGTGTGGACGCGGATGCGAACGTACAACCGCTGCTCCGGCTGCGGGTTGAGGTGCTGCTTGCGTCTGAACAGCCGGCGGAACTGGGCCGCTGGTACTGGGTCGTGTTCCTTCCCAGAGCATGGCGCAGGCACAACGCAGCCGGACGGCGTCGATGCTCTGGGTGTGGCTCAGGCCGTGAGTCCGCCGGTCCACCCGCTCTGGTGCTGCGGCTGCTCGTTAAGCGGCTCTACGCACATTTCTAGGTACAACAGGACACTGGGCTGGTCGCGCTGCAACGAGAGCCCCTGGGGTACGGAGTGGAGAAGGTTGCCCCGCTGTACCGAATGATCCTGCTGAGAACGGCGCGGGTGAACGCTACCTCCGATCCAGGCCTGCTGGGCGGAACCAACGTCTTTACCGGTGAACCGAGCGCCGAGGAGACCGAGGACGGGGAGGGTTCTGCGTGCCGCCGCGTTCCTCCTTCCCGAGTTCGAGTGCCGCTGAGTGCCGTGCCGTATGCGTTTTGGGATCAGCGTGCGCGGGAGCCATTCGGGTCTAGGTGCGCGATGCGCCTGAGGGGTGCGAAATGTGAAAAATTCGGCATATACTGGATGCATGCTGCTGCTAGTGCCGTTGTTGCTGCTGCTGCTGCTCTGCGTGGCAGGGCTCGTCTGGTTGTGTGTGGACGTGGATCCTCCTCTGACGGAAGACGAAGGCTAACGCAAGGTGTACTGAAGCGCATCAGCTTCAGCAGCGGGCAGTGCTGTCCCGACGGCCATGCCCCTGACCCGGAATCTGCCCCAGGGGTCCACCAGGTCACCCTGGCACTGAAGATTCATCACGATCAGCAGATGATTCCCGGCTCATTCGAGCTGCCCTCCCCTCCTGGCCCAGCGGCCGGTGGTCCGGCAGGATGCGTAATCGGTCAGTATGGGCCGAACCGTACTCCGGCGCTGGGTTGCGGCGAGCCCGCCAGGGCACAGACTGGAGCGCGCGCTACACCAGCTGCATGAAGGCCCGCACCACCTCCGGATCGAACTGGGTGCCCGCGCAGCGTCCAAGTTCGGCCAATGCGGCCTCGCGAGTCCAGGCCGCTTTGTAGGGCCGGGCGGTGATCAGTGCGTCATACACGTCCACCACACTGAACAGCCGGGCCAGCAGCGGAATGGCTTCGCCGGCCAGCTGGTCCGGATAGCCAGTCCCGTCCCAGCGCTCGTGGTGGTGGCGCACCACCTCGCCCACCTGTGGCGGCAGAAATTCACTGTCCTGCACCATGTGGTGGCCGATGGCTGCATGGGTCTGCATGACCTCCCGTTCGGATGGCGTGAGGGGCCCTGGCTTGCGCAGGATGCTGTCCGGCACCGCCACCTTACCAATGTCATGAAGGTACGCACCCCAGCGCAGGTGCTGCAGCGCGGCGGCATGAAGGCCCTGCACCTCGCCCAGCCGCACCGCCAGGGTGGTCACGCGGTCGGTGTGTCCGAAGGTTTCGTCGTCGCGGCGCTCCACCACCCGGCCCAGCGCCCGGAGCGCCTCCTCGCGGGTCTGGCGCAGCTGCTCCAGGTTGCTGGCTCGCTCCTGCGCCTGTCCGGTGCGGGCAGCCACGATCTCCAGCATGGCCACCCGCTCTGGTGGCACCCGCGGCAGTGGGCGAGGATAGGCTAGCATCATCACGCTGACCGGCTGGCCGTGGGTGCGCACTGGCGTCGCCAGCACAGTCCGCCGCGCCCCGTCCGGCCCGCAGCGGCTATTCAGCTCCAGCAGCGTGGCATTCGCCTGGAAGACAGCGGACACCATGCCGGCGGGCGGCAGGTCCATGCCGCAGGCGGAGGTGTCGCCCGCCCGCAGCCGCGTCTTCAGACCTTCCGACGTCATGCTGTAGAGGGCGCCGCACAGGAAGCCGCCCAACTCCAACAGGGTATCGAGCAGGCGCTGGCCGATCAGTTGTGGGTCGTTGAGGTGGTCAAGTGTGGCCGACAGCCGGGCCAGTTGCTCAAAGGCCGCGGCCGACTGCTGCGCCTCTTCCAGCGCCAAGAGCCGTGCATAGGCGACCCCGGCCGCCTGGGCCAGCAGACTCAACACCCGTCCGTCCTCCTCGTCCAGCGTCTCATCACTGTCGGTGGTGTCCACTGACAGCACGCCGAGCACGTGACCGTCCGGGTCCAGCATCGGCACTCCCAGGTACATCCCGGCCCGGGCCCGTCCCGACACAAAATGGGCCTCAGGGTCCCGCCGGACGTCTGCCAGCAGATACGGACGTCCGCTGCGGTACACCCGCCACGCCAGCGCTTCGCCCTCGCCGACCTGACGGCCCAGGGCCTCCTCTGCTAGATGGCCCGCCGCCGCCACC
Source organism: Deinococcus sonorensis KR-87 (assembly GCF_040256395.1). Lineage (NCBI taxonomy): Bacteria > Thermotogati > Deinococcota > Deinococci > Deinococcales > Deinococcaceae > Deinococcus > Deinococcus sonorensis. The sequence goes on from NZ_CP158296.1 coordinate 95,393, forward strand.
ACTTCCAGAAGCTCCACTGCCGGCCGGTGCAGGAGCGCCATCACCGAGGTCGCGCGTGTGGCGGACAGCGCCATCTCCACGCAGCGGCGGAACACGTCCTGCGACGAGCGGGCCAGGTGCAATACCGCGTACGGATCAGGACGTGGCTTGGCCGACGCCCCCCTAAGACTGGCCGACTGGCGCGCATCGCCGCTCAACGTTCCCTCCTCTGCACCCAGGTCACTGAGGTGATGAGATAGGGTGAGCCACGCTTCATGATACTGAAGGTATCCCGGATGGCCGGTACGGGTCCGGAGCTACCCCACACTCCCCTGCGGGCCGTGTAGAGAAGCTGGAGAACTGAGAGGTAGAGAGTGTCTCCAGAACGCGTGATTGAGGACCATGGACGCTCGTATCCACTTGAGGCGTACCGTATTTAGATCCGCTTTAACGACCACCGCGAACAGGGCAGCGGCTCGAGTTATCCGAGCCGCTGCCCATGTGTTGCTTTCCTATCCCTGGACCGCAGCACCGAGCAGCGTCATGAAGGCGGTGAAGGTCCCCAGGGCCGCTGGGTGCCGGACGAACAGGAGTTCCGGATGCCACTGCACCGCCATCAGGCCATCGCCTTCCAGCGCTTCCACCACGCCATCCGGGGCCGAGGCCGTCACGGTCAGGGTCGGTGCGACCGCGTCCACCGCCTGATGGTGATAGGAGTTGAGCAGCGCCTGACTGCCGTGCGTCCGTCCCAGGGCGCTCCCCGCCACAAAACTGATCTCATGACCAAGCGTCGGCGCGCGCGCCACCTGGGCGTGGTCGGCCCAGACGCCCGGCACGTCAGGCAGATGCTGGTGAAGGCTCCCGCCCTCCAGCACATTCATGACCTGCATGCCCCTGCAGATGCCCAACACGGGTTTGTCATGTTCGCGCGCTGCACGGTAGAGCGCGATCTCGAAGGCGTCACGCACCTCGTCCACCTCGCCCAGACCTCGCCGGGGCGACTGACCATAGTGGCGGGGATGCAGATCAACCCCGCCCGTCAGCAGGATGGCGTCCATCTGGGCAGCGTAGTCCGGCGCGAGGTCCGGCAGAGAAGGCAGCAGGACGGGAATGGCGCCAACCGCCAGCAGCGCTTCTGTATACGCGCGGGACGTTCCGGTGTAGCTGGGCAGCTCGGAGGGCCGGGAGGTGGTGAGGCCGATCAGCGGGCGGCGGGTCATGTGCACCACTGTACTGCGGCGTTCAGCTGGACGCTGTGACGGTGCTGGCGGCCTTATCAAGGCCGCTCACTCAAGCCGGCCTTCTTTACCGACCTCCTCCACCTCGGCTGAGCTTCTCCTGGTACATCCTGTGGTCGACCAGCCGGTGTGCAGTCTCAGCGGTCTGCGCCTCATCGGGGCACCAGATCAGCCCACAGCTCATGCCTACACTCTGGATCCGCTGGCCCCGGAGCAGCTCCATCACCTCCTTCAGGTAAACCTGGAGCTGATGCTGGCTGACCCGGCCCGGCTGGATCGCGGCGAACTCGTCCCCGCCCAGGCGGTAGACCTTGACGTCAGCTGCCGCCGCTCGGGTCAGTGCGGTGGCCACCGCCGTGAGGACCCGGTCGCCCTCGCCGTGTCCGAAGCGGTCGTTGATCTGCTTGAACCCGTCCAGATCCATCATCAGCAGCGAGAACGTCTTCCCTTCCTTACAGGCGGTCGTCAGGTCGGAGTCGAAACAACGCCGGTTGTGAAGGCCGGTCAGGTCATCGTGGAATGCCGCGTACCGGAGCTGCCGGGCATGCTCCTGACGCTCCACCGCGATGCGGACAGTTTGGGCCGCTGCGAGCAGGAGCTGGCGTTCAGCGGTCGACCAGGGGTGCCGCCGCCCGATTCTGGCCACCAGGATCGCGACAAAGGCGCCGTCGTACTCCCCGACCGGAAGCCATGCCCCCGCCTGAAGGTGAGCGTCGATCAGGGACTGTCGTGCGGCAGGGTGCGCGGGATAATCGTCGACAAACAGGGGACCGTGAGTCGTGAGTGACTGTGCCGTCACGTCACGGCCGAGTGCACCGATTTCGTTCCTGCTGATCAGATCCAGGAATGCAGGGTTGATGTCCGGCTGGTAGACACTCGATTCGAAGTGCAGGCGGCCCTGCCGGTAAGTGGCCAGGCCGGCCCAGTCCACATCAATTGAGGTGCCGATCAGATCAGCGATGGTTCGGATCATCGCACGTGGCGAGAGGTCGCGCTGGGCGAGCGACGTCACCTCCGCCAGGAGCTGAGCGTGGTGCAGCCTGGAGTGCAGGGTCTGAAGCTCCTCCTCTTGCTGTCGTCTCTGCTTTTCGTTTTCCAGCAGGCCCAGCGCGAGCTGGGCAGCGTCCTCCAGCATTCTTGACGCGGGTGCTGTCTGGACGATGGGGACCGGCAGATGCAAGTGGAGCGAGCCGAGCTGCTCTCCGGACCTGCTGATAAGTGGTCGATCAACAATGTGCTCAGCCGGGGCCTGGGTCAGCTGAATTGACCAGCGTTGATGGGGAGACAATTGAACAACCTGCGCTTCGGAAGCATTCAGCATCCGGCCCACCAGCCCTAAAAGCGACGCGAACATGGCCACGTCTGTCCCAGTAAAGTTGGGATCTGGCTCACGCTCCGACGCCATCGTCTGTCAAGAGTAACGCTGATGTGAGAAACTTCGCATTTTGAAATACTTGAGGTCAAGCAGAAGCGATGAAGCGTGAGTCCCGAAATGAAGCGGCCCTCGTCCCCTTTTCAGAAAGGGGAAAGTTACCTCTGTTCTTTGGAATGTATTCCCACCCTGAGAAACGGTTTGAGACGAGCCGGTTGTTGGCGATACTGGCGCCCCTTCCAGCTCACCGTAGGTTGAAGGGCCATCACATAAGCAGGGAGTGCAAAGAGCGGAGTCAGAGGCCCAAGCAGCCCTTCAGCCAGATCACCCGGCCCCTTGCGCCCGGTAATCACATTGACCACCGTCCGTTCCAGGACCCCGACAACGCGAACCACCGTCCATCCCCAGCCACCCAGCAGCAACAGCCATGGCACGGTATAAACCATCAGATGCCATAGTCCAAGCATCACCAGAAGCCCCCGTGATTCAAGGTGCACCCCCACCGCGTTCTTTCCAAAACCCTGCACGGAGTCCGGGTAGCTGCCGTACATCCGCACGCCTATCCAATCCTGCCCGAGTGCCTGAACCACCCGTCCGCCCGTCGCCTTGAGGTGCCGGGCAAGCTGGGTATCTTCCAGCATGTCGCCTCGCACCTTGGCATGGCCCCCAGACGCAAGATAAGCCGATCGCCGGAAGGCCATCACCTGCCCGTTCGCCGTGGTGGCGAGCGGAAGGGCGGATTGCAGGAGCGGATAGGGCAAATAGGACAGGACGACAGCGTCTACCAGAGGAGTCAGCAACCGGGCGCCAACCGTCAGGCCTTCTGGCCGAGGCAGCACCGTCAGCAGATCTGCACGGTGCCGCATCAGCGTGTCATGCACTGCCCTAAGCGCACCTTCGTGCCACCGCACATCCGCGTCCGTGAAGACCAGCACATCGCCTCTGGCCTGGGCCGCCAGCTGCCAGCAGGCCCAGGATTTGCCGAGCCATCCATATGGAAGCGCGTGACCTTTCAGCACGGTCGCACCTAACTGAAGGGCGACCTGTGCCGTCTGATCCTGGCTTTGGTCGTCCAGGAGCAGAACCTCAAAGGCCCCCTGGGTCATGAGGCCCGGCAGGGTATGGCGCAGGTTCTCCGCTTCGTTGCGGGCTGGAACCAGGATGGAGATGCGATCTGATGTTGTCTGGTCCGGGCAGGATCGTAAGCGCGGAAACGAGGCAGCGTTCACCAGCAGCGTCACGGCTTTCAAGGTGAGGAAAGCAAGGGCGCCTGCAAGATAGACACGCTCAAACATTACCTGTCCGCGCGTCATAACCGCACGATCAGGCCACCTACACTGAACCCGGCCCCTGTTCCCACCAGCAGCAACGTGCCTTCCTGTTGCTGACGCAGCGCCTGATGCAGGGTCAGGGGCAGGCTGGCGGCGATCACATTTCCGAGTGTGGGAAGCGTGACTTCCACCCGGTCCTCCGGCCAGCCGAAGCGCCGCATCAGCTCAAGGCCGGCCAGGCTCGCCTGATGGGGCACCACCCGGTCAATGCCGGGCAGCCCCTGGCTGAGGCCAGGCCGGAGCCGCTCCAGAAAGCCCGGAACGACCAACGAGGCCAGCCTCAGCACCCGGCGTCCCTGCATGTCGAAGGTAAACACCTCTGCCGTGGCCTGAGGATGCCCGGGCGGTAACAGACTCCCCCCTCCCCGAATGCGGGTGTGGTCGGCGCCCTCCGGGTACGTCTCAAAGCGGGCTGCTTCCAGCCCTTGATAAGGGTGGTCGGCCGGTCCCACCAGCACGGCGGCGGCCCCATCTCCGATCAGGAGCGCACTCTCCGGCTGGGCCCAGCTCAGGCCGATGCTGCCGGCCTCGCTGCTGATGATCAATACGTAGCGTGCCTGCCCGGCGTGGATCAGCAGGGCGGCGTGCTGTAATGCCACAAGGAAACTCAGGCAGGTGGCGTGCATGCTGTAGGCGGCAGACCCACGGAGGCCCAGCGCCCGCGCCAGCAGCGGAGCGCCATCTGGGATGGGTTGCAGCTGGCTGCCACTGGCATTGAGCAACAGGTCCACGTCGCTGGGAGCGAGGCTGGCGGCGGCCAACGCGGCCTGACCCGCCTGCGCCCCGAGCGTCAGGGCATTTTCGTCCCCGGACAGCCAGCGTCGCTCCCTCACGCCGGTGCGTTGCATGGCGACCTGCGGGTCAAGGCCGCACAATGCGGCCACCTCCGCAGTGGTGACCACCCGGCGGGGAAGGACGGCTGCAGTGGCCAGGATGCGGAAGTTCAGGATGCCGGTCATCCCCTACCCCCCAGGTCACAGGGTCTCACGCCGCCCTCCAGGTCCGCCGGACCCGGCGTCGTTTGACCCCTGGAGCCTCCGCAACGAGCGGACCGCACTCGAACTGCACGGCTGCCACATCCACCCCATGAAGCCGCAGGGCAACCTGGACCGCCTGGACTGCCAGCGCCTCGGTCTCCGCAGTCAGCGGAGAAAGCTGGAGCCGCAATTCGTGTGGTCCGCATTGGTCCAATCTATAGTCATGCAGGCCCGTTATGCGCGCCAGGGCGCCCCTCAGGAAGTCCGGCCAGACCACCACCCGCCCGGACCGGTCCTGAGACGGCAGCTCCAGGGCATCGTCCTGGCGGCCCACCACCCGCAGGACCCGGCGGGCGGCCAGGCCACACGAACAGGCATCGCCCAGCAGCAGCAGATCGTCCAGTCGGTGGCGGATGATCGGCTGAGCCCGGCGACGCAGGTCGGTGACCACCGGGCGCATCAGCCCGTCCGGCAGCGGTTCCAGGTCAAAGTGCAGGTGGGCCTCGTTCAGATGCAGTTCGCCGTGGGGGCACGGCAGCGCCAGCAGCCCCTCGGTGGCCTGATATACCTGCACCACCGGCCCGAACCCCACGGTGAGCGCGTGGGCATCCTCGTCGTCCAGCACCTCGGCCACGCTCACCACCCGCTGTGGCCGGGCCGTGGCCCCTGCCTGCAGCAGCGCCAGCAGCACACTGGGCGGCCCCACCAGAATGGTGGGGTTCAGCGCACTCAGCTCCGCAACCAACTGGTCCAGGGGGCGCAGCAGGTCCAGGAAGTGGAAGTGCAGCCGGCGGCCCTGCACACTCCGGTACAGCCCGCCCTCCGCCCGCAGCAGGAAGGCGACCCGGTGCGGTCGCCACAGCCCGCCGGGCCAGTCGGGCAGCAGATGCCTCAGCACCACCCCGGCCCAGCGCAGCCGATCCTCACGGCCCACCAGAAAGGCGCCCTGCATGCCGCTGGTGCCGGTGGACAGACCGACCGTCAGCGCCCCGCTGCGTCCCGTCACGGTGGGGGTGAAATTTCTGCTGTCCTCGGCCCGGCGCGCCACCCGCAGCACGTCCTCCAGCCGGACCCCCTCGGTGTTAAGGGCATCGAAGTGGGTCATCATCTCCGTCTTGCCGGTCGGTGGAAGGTGGCGCCACTCGCTGGGCGGAAGACCAGCCTGCCGGAAGCGCTGGGCGGTAAAGGGACTGTGCGCGGCTACCCAGCGCAATTGTCGGGTGGACAGCCGCTTAGCATGGTGCTCCAGCGCCTGGCGGTCGCGAAACATCAGTCGTCCTTCCGCCAGGGCGTACCGCAGCACCCTCAGGCTATCCATGGTCCGGTTCCGGCAGATCATGGCTGACGATGACCCGCGCCCGCGGATGGCGCTGCAGCCACTGGCGCAGCCGTGCGCGGCTCTGCCGTTCCTGGGTGGCGTTGAAAAACGTCAGGTGGGTCAGCGGGTGCGCCTCCAGGCCCTCCCTCAGCGCCCGGACGCTGTACGCCACGTCGCTGGCCAGCACGGTCAGGCCTTCACCAGACCCCTCCAGCGCGGCTCCAGGCTGGGTCCGGACCACCAGGGCGATCATGCCCGGCGCGTGTCCGGGCACCGGCACCGCCCACACACTGCCGTCGCCGTAGATGTCGGCCGCCCATTCGAACGGGGCGAGGCCAGGCGGCGAGGCCTGAAAGGTCAGCGGCGACAGCCGGTCGTCGAAATCGGGGGGCAGCAGGTCCGGCAGATACGCCCGCCGCACCGCCTGCACCCCGCGTAGGCCCCGCAGCGGAGTGTAGGCGGCGGGATCCAGTACGAAGGTGGCCGCGGTCAGCTGACGCAGCGCGCCCACATGGTCTGCATGCAGATGCGACACGATCACCTGCCTGATGTCAGCCGGGGTCAGGCCGAGGCGGGCCAGGGCCGCTGGGACAGTCTGGCTGGCCGGCAGCCGCACCGGCGTCACCGCGCCATACAGGAGGCCGGGCCAGCGCCGCATGGCCTGCAGGACGGCCGGCCCGTACCCGCAGTCAAACAGCACCGGGCCGCGTGACGGATGGAGCAGCAGAGCATAGCCGGCCGGGTATTCCCGCACCCGCCAGGGGGCGCCACGCTCGGTTAGCGCCGCCACATTGAGGCACGCTCCGGCGGTCAGCGGCACGACCCGCACCGTCATGGCAGCGCCCTCAGCACGGCGTCCAGGCCATCTTCGGGCCGGACGAGCGGGCGATAGCTGAGCCGCCGGCGTGCCCGCGCAAGGTCCAGGGTCATCGGCCGGGTCAGCAGCCGCACGCCGCTGGCGGTCAGCATCGGCTCCGGCTGGGCCGGATGCAGGCGGGCCAGACCTTCCAGGACCACCGCCGCGCCCTCCACCAGCGGCGCGGGAATATACGGGCCGGGCCGCGCCACCCCCAGCTGGTCAGCCAGCCGGTCCAGCAGCGCCCAGATCGGCACGCTGACCCCGTCCGAGACGTTGTACAGCCCGGCGGCCGGTGCGGGGGACTCCAGCGCCAGCAGGGCCGCGTGCGCGGCATTGTCCACGTGGGTCAGCTCACTGTGAACCTCGTGGCGGGTCAGCCGCGGCAGCCGGCCCGACCGCAGCGCCCGCACCAGCCGGGGCAGCAGGCTGCGGTCCCCGGAGCCGTAAATGCCGCGGGGTCTCAGGATGGTGGCCTCCGGATGGGCCAGCTGAACCGCCTGCTCGGCCATAAACTTGCTGCGCGCATACCGGCTGTCGAAGCGCGGACCGACCGGGGTGGATTCCGGTACCTGGGTCTGCAGGCCGGTGGCGTTGTACACGCTGGGCGTGCTGACATGCACCAACCTCAGCCCCCGGGCGGCGCACGCGCGAGCCACCCGGTCGCTGGCCGTCACGTTCTGGGCCACGAACTCGTCCCAGCGGCCCCACAGGCTGGAGAGCGCTGCCGCATGCAGCACGGCGTCGGTGTGGTCCAGCAGTGGCTCCCACTGTGCAGGCGTGGTCAGGTCGGCCGCCACGAAGCGGATCCCCGAGGCACTCAGCGCGGCCCCGCGTTCCGGGTCCCGGCCCAGGCCCGTCACCACATGGCCAGCCTCGGCCAGCCGACGCGCCGCCACGCCGCCCAGAAAGCCGGTTGCTCCCGTCACCACGATGCGCATGGGCTCCAGCATAGTGAGCCGCGCGTAACCCTGGCAAACAGGCGCCGCCGCAGGACGTGGGCAGGTGGGACGCGTTCGCTCGTTAAGCCCTGCTCAGTCCTCGTGCACGGCCACATAGATGCCGTCCGCGCTGATCCAGCCTCGGTACATCCCCTCGGTGTTGAAGGGCAGCGCCACCCGGCCCTCACGGTCCACCGCGCACAGCCCGGCCCCCCCACCCAGGGCCTTCAGATCCTCGTGGATCAGGGCGTCGGTGGCTTCCGCCAGGGTGGCGCCCTGATACAGCATGCGGGCGTGGATCTCGTGCCCCAGTGCCCGCCGGATAAACAGTTCGCCCTTGCCGGTGCCCGACACCGCACAGGTGCGGTCGTCGGCCCAGGTGCCGGCCCCGATGATGGGGGTGTCGCCCACCCGCCCGCATGGTTTGGCCGTGTAACCCCCGGTGGAGGTGGCGGCCGCCAGATGCCCGTGCCGGTCCAACGCCGCCGCGCCCACCGTTCCGTGCTTGTCACGCTCTGGAGCGTGCTGCAGTGTCCCCTGGCGCTCCCGTTCCAGCATGCGTTCCAGCGCTTCGTGGCGCGAGGGGGTGCTGAAAAACGTGTTGTCCACTACCTCCAGGCCCTGCGCCTCGGCCCAGCGGTCAGCCGCGTCCCCGATCAGGAGCAGTGGATCGGACTGGACGGCCAGCGCGCGCGCCGCCAGTACCGGATGCCGGATCCGCCGCGCGCCTGCCACGGCGCCAGCCAGCCCGGAGCTCCCGTCCATCACCGAGGCGTCCAGCTCGTGGACGCCGTCGCGGTTGAGGGCCGCACCGTAGCCGGAGTTGAAGACCGGCGCGTCCTCCATGACCAGCACCGCGGCCGTGACCGCCTCCAGGGCGCTGCCGCCCGAGGTCAGCACCGCATGGCCCGCCTCCAGCGCCTGCCGCAGCGCCGCGCGCGCCTCCCGGTCCGCGTCCGGGGTCAGTTCAGCTTTGGGAATGGCGCCGCAGCCGCCGTGAATGGCCAGCACAGGATTCGTCATGGGTCCAGACCTCCTCAGGAGTGAGTGTTCCGGTCCATGCTACCCGCTGGGGGGGGCGGGACCGCCGGCAGGCTGAAGCTGAAACATGCCCCCGCACCAGGGTGGCCCTCCGCGAACACCCGGCCGCCGTGGCGCACCACGATGCGCCGCACATTGGCCAGCCCCACCCCCGCACCTTCCAGCGTGTCGTCGCGGTGCAACCGCTGGAACAGCCGAAACAGCCGGTCGGCGTGCAGCGGGTCAAATCCCACGCCGTTGTCGCGCACGTGAATCAGGTGGAAGTCGTCCTGCAGGGTGGCCGACACTTCGATGACCGCCACCTCCCGGTCGCGGGTGAACTTCAGGGCGTTGTGCAGCAGATGCGCCAGCACCTGCCGCAGCAGCAGCGCGTCGGCCTGCACAGTCGGCAGTGGGCCCACCTGCCAGCGGACCGTGCGCCCGCGAGAGATCGCGTCCAGGTCGCTGCGAACCTGCACCACCAGCATGTCCAGCCGCACGTCCTGCAGATGCAGTTCCCGGCGGCCGAACTGCGAGAACTGCACCAGATCGTCGATCAGGGCGTTCATGCGGTTGCCGGCGGTGTGGATGATGCTCAGGTGACGGCGCATCTTGTCGTCCAGATGCGGTTCCAGCTGCCGTTCCAGCAGGCCCAGAAAGCCCTGCATGTGCCGCAGCGGCTCGCGCAGGTCCTGCGACATGGAGTACGCGAAGGCCTCCAGCTCCATGTTCAGCTCCTGCAGGCGCCCGGTGCGTTCCTCCACCCGCCGCTCCAGTTCCTCGGCGTGATCGCGTTCCAGATCGTACAGGCGCGCGCGGTCCAGCGCCTGGGCGCACGAGCCGGCCAGCGCCTGCAGGAAGTCCAGGTCCGGCGTGGTCAGTGTTACCTCGTGGGTAAAGCTCATCATCAGGCTGCCGACCAGTTCACGCCCCACCTGCAGCGGCAGCGCTGCCAGCGCCCGCAACTCGCCGGGCCCGGTCGCCAGCAGCGCCGGATAGCGGCGGGCAATGTCGGCGCGGGTGGCCAGGACCACCGGCTGCTCCAGCTGGATGCAGTCGCTGACGGGCGAGACGGTCTGCAGCAGCAGCGCGGCGTGACGCATCCAGCGCTCGCCTCGGGCCGCCAGGAGCCGCAGAGGGCCCCCCTCAGGGCGCAGCACAATCACGCCGCCGCTGGCCCCCACGCTGCTGAGGCCCTCGCTCAGCACCGCTTCGGCCACGTCCGCGCTGCTGTTGGCAGAGAGCAGCCGGGCCGTCACCCGCTGCAGGGTGGCCATGCCCCGGTTGGTATCCTGTTCCCGCTGCAGCGTGCTGAGCAGTTGCGCATTGTGCCGCCGCGCCAGGTCCAACGGAGTGCCGTTGGAGGTGGTTTCGAGGGTGGCGGCCAGTTCCGCCAGCGCTTCCTGGGTCCACAGCGGGCCGGTCAGCCGCTGCTCGGCGCATACCCGCATGCCGCGCCCGGGGGCGACCCGCGCCGTCAGGTGGTCCACCAGCCGCCGCACCGCATTCAGCCCGTGGTCCGGGTGCTGCTCAAGCATCTGTTCCAGCTTGAAGCCTGCCCCATGGTCCTGCACCTCCAGCGTCAGGAACTGGCCGTCCACCCCACTGCGGACCCCCAGGTGGACGGCGCCCCCCGCGCCATACGCGAGCGCGTTGCGGGCCAGTTCCGCAACGGCGGTTCCGACGCGGGTCTGGACCAGCGCCGGAATGCCCAGCCGGTCAGCGATCAGGCTCGTCCGCCGCGCAGCATGCAGCACGTCGTCCGGGTGGGTCAACACCACCAGGTCCAGCGGAAAGATCACGGCCTCACCTTCACGACAGCCACCGAGGCGTCGTCGGGGCCGCGCCCCAGGTCCCGGAGCAGCACTGCCGCAATCACGATGGCCCGGCGCTGCGCCAGGCCCGGATACCGGTCCAGGCGCCAGCGGGTCTGCACTCCATCCGAGTGCATCACCAGCACCTCGCCCGGCGTCAGGGTCAGCGGCTGCTCACGCGGCGGCGTCCACTGGTGCCCGAGGGTACCGGGAGTCATCACGAAGGTCCGGTGCGCCGAGACGCTCTGGCAGGTGACGCTGATGTTGCCCAGGCCCGCCACGACACCGTCGCTCCCATTCAGGGTGACCACGGCTGCCACGGCCCCGCGAGTGTCCCGCAAGCCGAGGTGCAGGGCCTGCAGCCGGGCCAGCGGCTGGACCGGCGCCCCCGCCAGCACGGTGCCCGCCACTTCCGTGACCAGCGCCGCGGCCGGACCGTGGCCCAGACCGTCCAGCAGCGTCAGGCACAGTGTCGGACCGTCCTGGACCACGTACGCATGGTCGCCGCTCACCGTCTCGTTCGGGTGTGGCCGGACCACGACGCCCACGTCGTGCGCCCGGACCGCCTCGGCGGATCCCACCAGCGCGCTGAACACGGTGCCCTGGTCGTCGGAGTAGACATCGAACAGGTCGGCGAGGCGGCCCACGCCGCCCAGGCCGTTGCCCGCGCTGCCCTGGGTGGAGTAGCCGTCACGCATGGCGCTCGGCAGGTGCTCGATCCCGGGCCCCCGGTCAAGCGTGAGCACCTCCAGGCCCGGCCCATCCGCAGCCGCACTGAGCAGCAGCTGACCGCCTCCGGCGTGCCGCACCACATTGGTGCCGAGTTCCGTGACGATCAGGGCCAGCCGCCCCAGCAGCTGTTCGTCGGCGCCACGCTGCCGGGCCGCCTCCACCGCCATGCGCCGGGCGGCGCCGACCGCACTCGGGTCGTTCAGCGGCATCCAGCGCGACAGCAGCGCGTTCATCACGGCTGGCCCCGCCAGCGGCGCACGACCACGCGCAGGCCGCTGGGCATCAGCGGTTCTACCTCGAACTCGTGCGCCAGCCGCTGCGCGCCACCCAGCCCGAGCCCCAGACCGTCGCCACTGCTGTAGCCGTCCCGAAGGGCCAGTTCGAGGTCGGGAATGCCCGGACCGTGGTCCTGCAGGGTCAGCTGCAGGCCGCGTTGCAGGCCACGCGTCACCGCCTCCACGGTGGCCTCCCCGCCGCCCGCGTGGACCAGGGCGTTGCGGGCCAGTTCCGAGGCCGCCGTCATCAGGCGGGTCTGGTCCAGCACGCTGAAGCCCAGCCGCTCGGCGTAGCCCTGCACGGCGCGGCGCACCCGGACCACGTCCTCCTGGCTGGCCACATCGTAGTGCTCATGCTCTGGGTTGCTCCACACCATGGTCCTCACTCAGCTGGGCCAGGCCACGTTCCACGTTGAGGGCGGTGAGCAGGCCGGGCCAGTTCACGCCCAGTTCCACCAGCGTGATCGCCACGGCCGGCTGCATTCCTACGATCACCGTGCGCGCCCCCATCAGCCGGGCGGTGGCCGCCATGGTCGCCAGCTGACGCGCGATGAAGGAATCCACCAGATCCAGCGCACTGATGTCGATCAGCACGCCGCTGCATCCCCGCCGGGCCAGCAGGGCCGAGAGATCGTCTCTGAGCTGCACGGCCAGACGGTCATGCAGGTCCACCTGGATGGTGATCAGCACGGTATCGCCAAGCACCAGCAGCGGAATCTGACCGCTCACACGCTCACGACACGCAGACCGCTCCTGGAAAAGGCCAGCTTGAGGGCGTCGGCGAGGCTTGCCTTGGTGACGATGCCGTCGAGGTTCAGCCCCAGCTGCACGATGGTCTGGGCAATGGCGGGCCGGACCCCGCTGATGATGCACTCGGCCCCCATCAGTCGGGCCGCCGCCACTGTCTTCATCAGGTGCTGCGCCACGGCGGTGTCCACGGTGGGCACCCCGGTGATGTCCAGCACCACGATGCTGGCGCCCGTTTCGACGATCTTGTTGAGCAGCGACTCCATCACGGCCTGGGTGCGTCCGGTGTCCAGCGTCCCGATCAGTGGCAGGGCGACGATGCCGTTCCAGAGCGTTACGGCCGGGGTGCTGAGCTCGAGCATCTCATCGCGCTGGCGCAGGATGATGTCTTCGCGGCTGTGCTGGTACACCTGCACCGTGTACAGGCCGAGATCGTCCAGCAGCCGGGAAATGGTCCAGAGCTGTTCCAGCGTCACGCTGTCCTGCTGCACCGTGGTATAGAGCGGCTGCTTGAGCGAGAACACAAACGTCGCGGTCTCGCTGTAGGTGAACCCGGCGTGGGCCCGGGATGCGGAGAGGGCGTCCAGAAAACCCCGCACTTCAGTCCAGCCGGGACCACGGATGTCGAGATCCGGCCCCTGGAGGGCCTGGACCAGCAGCTGCAGGAATTGCATCGACTCGCGCCGGAGCGTGGATTCGTTCAGCAGATCACGGCGCAGCGTGCTGGACTGCAGTTGATCTGTCATCCACGCTTCGAGCAGGTCCGCTTCCTGGCGTTGGATCGCAGCCACCACCGGATTGGGGCTCAGGTCGGGTTCGGAGGCCATCTGCCGAGTCTAGCGGTTTTTGATGGGTGCCCGCAGGGTGCCTCACTACATCTGTGGGGAGGGGGGCACTTCCAGCAGCGTGCCGAGCTGTTCAAGGACGCTCTCCAGCTGCCGCAGCTGCTGGTCGTCCAGGCTGGCCAGGGTTCGCTGGCTGCCCAGTGCCCGCGCCAGCTGCCGGGCCCGCTGCCGGGTGGCTTCCCCTTTCCGGAAAGGGGTACGTTCCAGTTCGGCGCGCCGTGCCTGCAGCTGGGCCTTGGTGGCGCCGGAGAGGGCCAGCTGCAGCAGCTCCGGGCGGTGGATGGCGGCGGCGGCCGCCACCACGCCCGCCAGGCTGTAGCCGAGATTGTGGTGTCGGACCGCCTCCAGCACCTCGGGAGGCCAGCGCAGCATCCTCAACTTATTGCGTGTAAAGCTACGCCAGCTGCCCTGGCCCAGCTGTGCGAACAGGGCCTCCAACCGTGCGACCGCCTCCGGGTTCTGGTCCGGCTGGTGATCCAGGGAGAGCAACTGGGTCGGCACGGCCGACAGCGGAACCGCCAGCACCTCGGCGACCAGGACCAGCGTCGCGTCCAGCGCCTCGATGGTCCGCAGGTCCTCGCGTTGCAGGTTCTCCACCGTCGCGGCCAGTCGCGCCTGCTGGTCCGTCAGCTCGCGTACCTGCACCGGGACCTCGCTCAGGCCGGCCAGTTGGGCCGCCCGGGCGCGACGCTCGCCAATCACCAGCTCGAACTGGTCTCCCGCCCGGCGCACCAGCAGCGGCTGCAGCAGCCCCTGGGCCCGGATGCTCTCTGCCAGTTCCGCCAGCCGGGCCTCGTCGAAATGGCGGCGCGGCTGGAACGGGCTGGGGAGCAGCCGGTCCAGCCGCACGGTTTCGGTGAGGCCCTGCGCGGCGGTGACATCTTCCAGCCCCAGGTCACCCAGCAGGTCCGTCAGCTGGCGGCGGTCCGGGCGCTTAGGCATGCGGCACCTCCATCCCTATGGCATCCAGCACCTCACGGGCCAGCTGCAGTACGTCGCTGTAGGCTTCGCTGTTCGGCGCATACAGGCCGAGCGGCTGACCGGCGGTGCAACTGTCATTCCAGGTGGCCGCCCGGTAGCGCAGCGGGCTTGCCAGCGGGTGCAGCATCGTCCGCATGGTCTGCAGGTTGTCCTGATCGTGGCGGGTGCGCGCGTCGTACAGAGTCGGGACGAACAGCGCCACGTTCAGCCCCGGGTTCAGCCGGCGGTAGCTGGTCACGGCGCTGGTCACCCCCTTGAGACCGCGCAGGCCCTTGTCGCGGGTGGGCACCGGCACGATCAGGTGGTCGGCGGCCACGGCGCCCATCACCGTCAGGTTGCCGAGGCTGGGCGGCGAGTCAATCAGGACCAAGTCGTAGCGTTCGCTCCACTCACGGACCCGCTCGCGCAGATTCAGCTGCGAGCCGATGCTGCCGGTCATGCGGTTCTCGGCCATCGCCAGGTCGAGGTTCGAGGGAATCAGGTGCATGCCAAACACCTGCAGCGGCTGGGGGAGAGGGGCATTGTTCACGGCGGTCTCGGCGACCGTCTGGGCACCGGATACGTCGAAGACGCCCAGCCAGCTGCTGAGGTTGCCCTGGGGATCCAGCTCGATCAGCAGCACCCGCAGCCCCTGCTGGCTCAGGGTATAGCCGATGTCGCGGGTCAGCGTGCTCTTGCCGGCTCCGCCCGCATGGTTGAAGAACGTCAGCACCTTCATGTAGGCACAGCCTACTGGAAAAGTCTGCGCCTCCGGTGCCTCCGCAATGGGAGGGGCCCAGCTTTACCGGCCTGCCATCATGTCTGGGTACCCTGGATCACATGCTGCCCGGGGTATCTTCCGCCGTTTCTCCACCTCCCTCGTGCACCCGCATCCAGCTGGGCACCCTGCTGACCTGGCACGCCCGGTACGGCCGCAACCCGTCCAGCCTGGTGGGGCTGGACGGCGCGACACATGCCCTGACGGTGCCGGGCGTCCCGGGTGGGCTGGCCGTTCAGTACGTTGGCCGAGTCGTGCTGACCACCGGCGACCCGCTGGCCCCGCCGGAACACTGGCCAGCCCTGTACGGCGCTTTGCTGACGTGGTGTCAGGAGCGCCGCCTGCTCGCCTGTGCTGGGCCGGTGGGCGCCGAGTTCGCTGCGGTGGCCCGCACCCTGGGGCAGCAGGCGGTCCGGCTGGGCAGCGCGCCGTACCTGCATCTGCATGATTGGCCGCCGCGTGGCGACGCTGGCGCGGCCGTCCGGAACGCCGTCAACCGGGCAGGACGGGACGGGGTGCAGTTCAAGCCGTGTGTTCCCGCCGCCCAAACGTCAGCCTGGGCCGACGAGGTGCGGCAGTTGGCCCGCCGCTGGCTGTCGGCCCGGCGAGCTCCGTTCGCGATGCACTGGGTGTTCGACCTGCGCCCGCTGGAACATCAGGCGCTCAAGCAGTACGTGGAGGCCCGGCAGCACGGGCGGCTGGTCGCCCTGATCGCGGCGAGTCCGTTGCCGGCCCGGGACGGCTGGTATCTGGAGGACATCATCCGCACGCCGGACGCGCCGGCGTCTGTGGGCACCGCGCTGGTGGCCCACACCCTGACCCTGCTGCGGGACCAGGGCGCCACCCTGGCCACCCTGGGGGCGGTCCCGCTCTCCAGGCAGCGCGGGTGGAACGCGCTGCCGCCGGGTCAGTTGGAGCGGCTGGCCTACCGCGCCCGGCCACTGTTCTCGCGGTTATACGCCTTTGACGGCCTGGAGACGTTCAAACGGCGGTTCCGGCCATCGCACTGGGAGGACGAATACCTGGTGCTTCCGCCCGGCCCGCTGGCGCCCTGGCGGGTGGGTCTGGCGGTCCTGCGGATGGTGCTGCGCGGGCATTGAGCTCGGCTTACAGCAGACCGAGTTCCAGCGCCCTCAACACAGCATGGGTCCGGTCGCGCGACTGCAGCTTGCCCAGCACATTGCTGACATAGCTTTTGACGGTGCCCTCCGTGGTGGCCAGCGCCCCCGCAATCTCCCGGTTGCTGTACCCCCCGGCGATGAGGCGCAGCACCTCGGCCTCGCGGACGCTCAAGGCCACGGCGTGCAGCGGAGGCTCCGCCCGGCTCCTCAGACCCGACAGGCCGCGCAGCGGGCCGCCACTCGCCACCGGCTGCAGCCAGCGCCCTCCGGACGCCACCGTGCGGATCGCCTGGAGCAGCTGCTGAATGGAGGCGTCCTTGAGCAGGTACCCTTTGGCGCCCGCCTGCACCGCTTCCATCATCAGCTCGTCGTCGTCGAAGGTGGTCAGGATCAGGGTGGGCGGCAGCCGCCCGAGCGCCGACAGCTGCCGGAGCGTGCCGAGCCCGTCCAGACGCGGCATCCGGATGTCCAGCAGCAGCACGTCCGGCTGCAGCTGCGTGACCAGGTCCACCGCCATCAGGCCGTCCTCGGCCTCCGCCACCACCTCCAGATCCTCAGCGAGGTCCAGCATGCTGTGCAGGCCCTGGCGCACCAGCGTCTGATCGTCGGTCAGGCAGACCCGGATCATGGCTGCCCAACGCCCAGCGGGAGGCTGGCCTGCAGGGCGAATCCCGGACCTTCGCTGCCGTCCAGCAGCAGGGCGCCGCCCACCCCTTCCAGCCGCTCGCGCATGCCGCTCAGGCCGCAGCCGTGCACCAGCGGGCGTGGCCCGGTGCCCCGGCCATCATCGCGGGCGTGCAGCCACAGGCCAGCGGGGCGCTGCTCGAAGGTCAGCCAGACATTGCGGGCTGCCCCGTGCCGCACCGCGTTGGTGATGATCTCCTGCACGCAGCGCAGCAGCACGTGACCGCGCACCGGGTCCAGGCCGCTCAGGTCGTCGGGCAGGGCCGCGTGGACCTGCACCTCGTCCGTCAGCCGCTGAATGCGCTGCAGCTCGGCCCGAAAATCCAGCGGCGGCCCCTGTCGGATGCTGCTGACCGCCTCGCGCACGTCGCTGAGCAACAGCCGCGCGATGGCGCTGGCCCGCTCCAGGTGGGTCTTCGTCCGGACGTCCTGCGCGCTGAAGTCGGCCACCTGCAGGTTCATGGTGAGGGCGGTCAGGTGGTGGCCCAGCAGGTCGTGGAGCTCGCGCGCGATCCGCAGCCGCTCGGCATCCCTGGCGGCCTCCGCCAGCAGCGAGCGCGCCGCATTCAGTTCCTCCACCACCCGGGCCAGCTGCTGCCGGGCCCGCACTTCGCGCACCGCGACCTGAGCGCTGAGCACCGCGAACACCTGAAAACAGAGGTAGCCGGTGGTGTACGACACGGCGTCGAACAGCGGCCAGTTCAGTCCCAGGACGGTGAACAGGCCCAGCGTCTGGACGCCCACCCAGGCCAGCGCCCAGCGGAGCGGCACCAGCGCGCCCACATGCACCGCCGTGACCAGCAGCAGGCCCGACAGCAGGCTGTTGCCGTTGAAGATCTGGTTGGCGCTCAGCCCCAGCAGCGCCTCAACGGCGCAGAGCCCCAGCTTGACCGGAAGCGGCCGACGGTCGCCGCTCGCGGCGGTGGCGATCCAGAACACCAGGCCGAAGCCCAGCAGGCACAGCCCGAACGGCAGCACCTCGCCTGAGGTGAGCCGTCCAGGCTTGGCGGGCAGCGCCAGGATGGCGTGGGCACTGACCGCGATCCAGGTGGCCAGCCCGGCGCCACGCAGGGCCGGGCGCAATTCGCCGAACGGAGTCAGGGGTCCGGGCATCGCGGTGGAGCGCTCCTTTCCGAGAGAACGGGGGGCGTGGCCACGCCCCCCAGCCAGGGTTCAGTAGAAGCTCGACCAGCCGCCGAAGCGCACGCCGTTGTAGAAGACGTTGGCCATCGCGTAGCAGCCGGGCTTGGCGTACCAGCTGTAATGCGAGCACAACTGGTTCATGTGGCGCAGGAACGCGACGTCAATGAAGAGCCGAGTGGACTCGTTGTGCTGGCCGGCCAGCCGGTTGTTGCGGTAACCGAAGTCGTGCTGGATGCAGGGCCAGAGGAAGTTGTCGCCGTAGCCGGTGCGATTGGCCGGGCCGCTGCAGCCGTCGTTGCTCCAGTTGTAGCCGGGGAACCCGCGCCGCCAGTTGCTGTAGTTGGCGCGGAAGTGGTCGTCTGCGACGATGGTGCGGAAGTACTGGCTGTACAGGCTCTGGGCGGTGATGTTCGGCTCCAGCGCGCGGGTCTGGGCCGACTGCAGGTGCGCCTCGTACTGCCGGATTAGGGCGTCCAGGTCCAGTGGCTGCCCCTGCGCGTCGGTGGGCGCCGCCTCTCCGGCCGCCACCCGCGCCTTCGCGTCCCTCAGATCCTTGAGGGTCTGCTGGAAGACAGCGGCATCGTCCTGGCTTGCCGTGGTGGTCGGCAGCGCCGAGGCCGTCTCGCCGCTCTGGGCGTCCGGGGCCGGCTGAGGCGTCTGTCCACAGGCAGAGAGCAGCAGGGTACCGAGCAGCAGGGTGGTCAGGGCAGCTTTGTACATGGCGACCTCGGGGGCAGTGCGGCGCGGCTTCAGGAAGCCGGGAGGGGGCGGCGCGTCGGCGGACGGACAACGGGCCGGACACGCTGAGCAGCGGGTGGGCCGGGGATGAAGGTTGGAACTGACTGAATCCTACGGGTCTGCCCGGGGCGCCGGTAGTGCCGAAAGACAGCCACGATGCTCAAGCACAGTTCATGAATTCCACACGCCCGGAGCCGGTGGAGGAGGGGAGAGCACACGGGATGGTGGCGTGCCGGCTGGCTTCAGGCGCACGAGACGAGGACATCTGCCGAGCCCCGCACCCCAGAGAGCGAAACCGCTCCTGAACAGGCCGTAGGAGCGGTCTCTCTCGTGCGGGGCTGGCCGGGGCTCTGCCCACCGTGCCTGATGTGCGCTAGTGACCCGCGTCCGGTGTGCCGGGCTGGTCGTGGGTGGCCAGCCGCGTGATCAGCGTGGCGGACGCCTCGTTCAACCCCTCCAGCGTGGCCACTGTGCCCAGACGCCGGTACTTCAGCATCACCTTGTCCAAGGCGGCGACCGCCGAACCGTCCCAGAAGTGGGCGTGCGTCAGCTCGATGACCACCCGGCGCGCCGGATGGCCGAAGTCGAAGTGCCGCAGAAAGTCGTGGGTGCTGACGAAGAACAGTTGCCCACTCACCCGGTAGGTCCGGGTGCCGTCCGGCGCGTCCTGCACCGTCACCTCCGACAGCTGTGACACCTTGCGGGCAAACATCAGGGCGCTCAGGACCACACCCACCAGCACACCCAGCGACAGGTTGTGGCTGGCGACCGTCACGCCCACCGTGGAGAGCATCACGACACTCTCGCCCTTCGGATACACCCGCAGGGTCCGCAGGCTGTGCCAGTCGAAGGTGCTGACGCTCACCACGATCATCACCGCCACCAGGGCCGCCATGGGAATCTGCACCAGCAGCGGCTGCAGCACCAGAATCAGGATCAGCAGGCCCAGGCCCGCCACGAAGGTGGAGAGGCGCCCGCGCCCGCCGTTGGTGACGTTGATCATGCTCTGGCCGATCATGGCGCAGCCGGCCATCCCACCGAACAGCCCGGTGATGACGTTGGCCACCCCCTGCCCGCGCGACTCGGTGTTCTTGTCGCTGGTGGTGTCGGTGCGCTCATCGATCAGCTGGGCGGTCAGCAGGCTCTCCAACAGTCCCACCACCGAGAGCGTCAGCGCCACCGGGAAGATGATGCCCAGCGTCTCCAGCGTCAGCGGCACCCTCGGCAGGTGAAACGGCGGCAGGGCGGTGGGCAGCGTGCCGATGTCCCCAACGGTCCGCACGTCCGCGTGGGTCAGCAAAGACACCACCGTCAGCGCCACGATGGCCACCAGGGCGCTTGGCACCGCCCGGAACACCCGGGGCAGCAGGTAAATGATCGCCAGCCCCGCCGCGACCATCGCGTACATCTGCCAGTTCGCACCCGCGAACTGCGGCAGCTGGGCCAGAAAGATCAGGATCGCCAGCGCGTTCACGAAGCCCACCATCACGCTGCGCGGCACAAATTTCAGGTATCGGGCCAGCCGCGCCCAGCCGATCAGCACCTGGAGCAGGCCGGTCAGGATGGTGGCGGCGAACAGGTAGTCCAGGCCGTGGCCCTTGACCAGTCCGATCATCAGCAGCGCCATGGCGCCGGTGGCCGCGCTGATCATGCCGGGTCGCCCGCCGATAAACGCCGTGACGATGGCGATGATGAAGGAGGCGTACAGGCCCACCTGCGGGGCGACCCCCGCGATGATCGAGAAGGCGATGGCTTCCGGAATCAGGGCCAGCGCCACCACGATGCCGGCCAGCACGTCCCTGCGGGAGTTGCCCAGCCATTCCTGACGGTACTGGCGGACGTTGAAGCGGGCGGATTTGGACGGAACAGTGGTCATCTACACCTCGTGGGGTGCCGCGATGCCCAGCGCGCCGGCGGTGAACGCCGGACACGGCCGCCCGGTCGGGGCAGCTCGGCTGGGTTATCGTCGGGGGCGTCCCGCTCTGGAGACGCCACACCCGCGGCCCCGGCAGTATGCCGCACCACCAGACCCCGGCACAAGGCCACCCAACGCGCAGTTTATGACAGAGAAGTGCGCTATTCTTCTGTCAGGGGCAGAATGCTCGCCGTCATTGGCCAACGTGAAGAGCGGCCCGTCCGCCGCCTCAGGCTGACGCAGGTGCGGAGAGCCCAGAATGCCGTACAGGAGGAAGCAGCATGACCCAACGAACCAAGACCAAACCCGAAGTGGCCGAGGGGCCGGACGCCACCGTCGCGCAGCGGGCGCTGGAGCGCCTGCTGCAGACCGCCCTGCCGGACGTGACCGTGGCCGGCCAGAGTCCGGCACAGCTCAGCGCGGCCCTCACCCGCGCGCAGGAGGTGTGGGGCTTCGGCCTGCGGCACCTGCGCCACGAGGTCCGCGCCGAGGACGGCGGGGCGCTGGCGCTCTACGCCGACCGCACCCGCATCGGCAGTGTGCTGGACGGCCCGGAGGCGCTCGCCACCACCTACGCCAGCATGCAGGCCCTGGACGAGCGCGGACTGAGCAGCTGGGCCGTGCTGCCGGAAGGCCACCGCTTCACGATGGAGGCCGGCAGCCGGCAGCTGCGGGTGCTGATTGAGGATGGCCGCGACTTCGAGAGCCACTGGTCCCCCCTGAGTGGGGGAGTGCACCTGCGCACCGGGCGTCAGGGCCAGGACCTGTGGGTGGAGGTGGCGCGCCCCACCTCCGGACGGGACCTGGTGCAGGACGCCGCCTGGGAAGTGGTGGAGCGCATCAAGGACCGGGCGCTGCGCCGTGAACTGCAGCGCCGCGCCGAGGAGCGCGGCATCCTGGGGGCGGTGCTGAGTGCCCGCAGCGGCGAGATTGAGGCGGCCATGCGGCAGTCGCCCAGCCTGCACTTCACCGTGAGCGCGGCCGTGGCGCACACCACCGAGCGCAGCCTGGACAGCTGGCGTCAGCTGCAGAAGGACGCCCTGGCGGCCCTCACCACAGCGCAGGCGGCCCAGGTGGACCGGCTGGTCGGGATGCTGGGCGGCAGCGGTCGCCCACGCTGATCCGCTGAACCACGTTTTCTTACAGCGGAGGTGCCCCGTCGCCGGGTAAGCTGCATCATGCTTGTCCTGGTCATCATCGCGGCCCTGGTGGGCCTCTTCCTGCTCGGCGGCCGTCTGCTCCGCCCCAGTCAGCACCGCCCAGAGGCCCCCAGCGAAGTCATCGTTCCCCCCGGCACCGCCACGCTGGACGATGTGGACGCCGTGCGTCCCGACATCGCGGCCGGCGCGCTGGAGCAGACGCGCGCCGCCGTCACCTCCGAGGTGCCGGACAGCGTGCTGGCCGACGCCCTGCTGGACGCCAGCCCGGATCAGCTGCGGCAGCTGTTCGCGGCGGTGCCGGCCGACGTGATGGCCGCTGCCGTCGGCGCGGAGGGCACGTCCGGCACCGTGGGGACCGGCGACCGCACCCAGCTGAGCGGCCTGAGCGCCGCCGTGGACGACCTGGACATCTGGTCGTTCGGGGAGACCGAAGCGCGCTGAAGGCGGACTACACGTCCGGCTCCAGCGCGCGAATTTTTGCGGCCAGGCTGCGGTAAAAGTCCGGGTGGTGCAGGTAGGCCAGATGGTCGCCCTGCACATTGCCGCTCAGCGGAAACAGTGTGTCGTGGGCGCCGGGAATCACGCCCTCGGCCCGGAAGCTGAACAGGTCGCTGTAGCTCCAGACATTCCACAGGTAGCCGAGGTGCGGCAGCGCGGACGGGGTGGACGGCGCTGCCGCGCCCATCTGATCTTCCAGCGTCAGGCTCAGTTCCTTGAACAGGCCCAGCTGGCTGCCGACCGCGCACCAGAAGTCGACCCGCACGTCACGGAAGGCCGGGTTGGACGGCAGGAACACGCTCAGGGCGTCGTAGAGCAGCTGGCCGCCCATGCTGTGGGTCAGCACCACCAGCGGTTCGTTCCGGGCGCGTCCAGCGTGGGCGGCGGCCTGCAACTCGGCCAGCACCCGCCGCGGGATCGGGCCGGGGCTGGCCGCCGTGCCCCGGGTGTTCAGGTAGGCCATCGCGTCGCCCAGGAAGATCGGCACGAAGCCCTCCAGTGGGCGCCGGACGTAGCTCAGGGCGCGGCTCAGGCCGCGCCGCCGCTGGCGCTGGAACGGCACCGGGGGCAGGCGCCGTCCGGTCGGGCGCTGCGGGTGCAGCCGGGTCTGCACCACCGCTTCCAGCAGCGGCCACTGCTCGGCGACCGGCACCTCCAGCAGCATCTGCCGCAGGTGCTGGTCGCGGGCTGTGCGCCAGATGGTGGCGATGGTCTCGGGCCAGCGGTGGACCGGGGTGTCCGGCAGCAGGCGCTGCTCCAGCGCCTCGGCCAGCGCCTGATCGTCTAGGTCCAGCGCCGTGCCGCTGCGGGGCGCCGGCAGGTGGGAGCCCTGAAACAGGCCGCCGTGCGTGTAGTGCGCGCCCAGGTCCCCCCAGTACACCCGGCTGACGCGCACCGACTCCGGCGCGTCCGGTCGCAGGGCGGGGGCCACCAGGGTCCGCAGCGCCGCCTCGATGTCGGGCCAGTGAACCCCGCGTGTCAGGTGATGCAGCGTGTCCCACTCGGGCGCCTGACTTTCCCGGATGGCCACCCCATGAATAAACACGATCGGCATGCCGGAGCTTAGCGGTTGGCCGCGCCGCCACGATACAGGCGGCCCCGGCTCAGCTGTACTGGCCTCACAGTACGCTGAACCGGCGGCTGTCTCCCGGACCAAGCTGAGAAGGATGGGGAACGGCTGATGGTCGGTTGACCGATCGTGCATCAGGTGTTACAGTTCACCACAACAATCCCGGTCCAACTGCGCAGGAGGAAGTGCTTATGAAGCGACTGACCCGTGTGACCCTTGCCCTCGCCACCGCCCTGACCCTTGGACAGACCCTGGCCGTGACCCGTGGTGGCCAACTCGTCTATGGCCGGTATGCGGACTCGCTGTTTCTGGACCCGGTGTTGAACGACGCCAACCTGGACATCTGGATCCTGACCAACCTGTACGACACGCTGCTGCAGCCGACCAACGACGGCAAGAGCGTGCAGCCGGGCCTGGCCAGCGCCTACACCGTCTCCGCCGACAAGAAGAGCATGGTGCTGACGCTGCGCCCCGGCATCAAGTTCGCCGACGGCAGCGCCATCACCGCCGCCGACGTGAAGTGGAGCCTGGACCGCGCCCGCAACCCCGACAACGGCGCCTGGAACGGCCTGCTCGAGAGCATCGCCAGCATCAGCACCCAGGGCAACACCGTCACCCTGGCCCTCAAGCACCCGGACCCGACCCTGCCGTCCGCGCTGGCGACCTTCAACGCCGCCATCATGCCGCAGAAGCTGTTCAACGCCGCCCCCGGTGCCAACGACGCGGCCAAGGCCAAAGCGTTCGCCGAGAAGCCGGTCGGCAGTGGCCCCTTCGTGCTGAGCGAGTGGAAGCGCGGCAGCTACATGGTCATGAAGCGCAACCCCTACTACTGGAAGAAGGGCTCGGACGGCAAGGCGCTGCCGTACCTGGACAGCGTGCGCTTCGAGATCATCCCGGACGACAACACCCGCATCCTGAAGCTGCAGGCGGGCGAGTTGCAGGGCGCGGAGTTCATTCCGCTCAGCCGGGTGGCCGAGCTGAAGTCCAACCCGAAGCTGAATATGGTGCTGTTCCCCTCCACCAAGGTGAACGACATCATCATGAACAACCGCCCCAAGCTCAACAACGGCGCACCCAACCCGCTGGGCGACGTGCGGGTGCGTCAGGCGCTGAACTACGCCGTGAACCGCGACGCCCTGATCCAGCTGGTGACCTTCGGCACCGGCAAGGTGATGAAGAGCTTCATGTCCAGCGCCACACCGCTCTTCGACGCCACCCAGAAGGGCTTTCCCTATGACCCGGCCAAGGCCAAGGCGCTGCTTGCGGCGGCCGGCTACAAGAACGGCGTGGACGTCACGGCCCTCGCGACCAGCGGCAGCGCGGACGATCAGGCGCTGCTGACGGCGTTGCAGCAGATGTGGGGCGCGGTGGGCGTGCGCCTCAAGATCGAGCAGGTGGACGCCGCCACCAAGACGGCCCGTTACCGTGCCGCCGACTTCCAGATGCGCACCGGCGCCTGGACCGACGACATCGCCGACCCCAGCGAGATCACCGGGTACTACGCGGTGTCGGGCGCCACCGACGCGGCGCACACCGGCTTCAAGGACGACACCATCGAGAAGCTCTTCGCGCAGAGCCAGCAGGAAACCAGCCGCGTGAAGCGCGCCAGCCTGTACCGCCAGATCCAGACGCGCTACGCCAACGCCTCGCCCACCATCTACCTGTTCGAGACGCCCTACCCGGTGGCGCTCGCCAAGAACGTGCAGGGCTTCGTGCAGATTCCGCTGGGCTACAACCTGTTCGTCGGCGCCTCCCTCGAGAAGTAAGCGCCCCACCACACGCCGGACCCGAAACCAGGCGGCCCGCTCCCACAGGGCGGGCCGCCCGGAGGTGATATGCACGCCAGTTATGTGCTCAAGAGGTTGCTCCAGATCATTCCGCTCTTCCTGGCCGTGATGGTGCTGGTGTTCGTGCTGGTCCGGCTGATCCCCGGCGACCCGGTCAGCACGCTGCTGGGCGACCGCGCCACCGACGACATCGTGGCGCGCGCCAACAAGGAGCTGGGCCTGGACCGCCCGGTCATCGTGCAGTTCGGGCTGTTCGTGCTGCGGATGCTGCACGGCGACATGGGCGACAGCATCAACCTGAAGGTGCCGGTGCTGCGGCTGATCGGCGAGCGGCTCCCGGTCACGCTGTTCCTGACGGTATATGCCGCCGTGCTGGGCGTGCTGATGGCGGTCCCGCTGGCGATCCTGGCGGCCGTGCGCCGCAACACCTGGATTGACGGGCTGATCCGGGGCGTGTTCCAGCTGGGCCTCTCGCTGCCGGTGTTCTACGTGGCGCTGCAGCTGCTCACGCTGCTGGGCGCGCGGCTCGGCTGGTTTCCCATCGGCGGGTACGGCGACACGTTCGGCGAGCATCTGTACCACCTGTTCCTGCCGGCCCTCACGCTGGGCCTGAACCTCGCGGCGGTGCTGGTCCGGACGCTCCGCAGCAGCGTCATCGAGGTGCTGACCGCCGAGTACGTGGACTTCGCACGCGCCAAGGGGCTGCCGGGCCGGCTGATCCTGAGCCGCCACGTGCTGAGAAACGCCCTGATCGGCACCGTCACCCTGCTGGGCCTGAACATCGGCGCCCTCATCGGCGGCGCCGTCATCACCGAGACGGTCTTCGCGATTCCCGGCGTGGGCCGGCTGCTGGTGGACGCCATCTTCGGCCGCGACTACCCGGTGATTCAGGGCCTGACCCTGACCTTCGCGGTGATCGTGTCGCTGGTGTTCCTGGCCACCGACCTGATTCACGCCCGGCTGGATCCGAGAATCGAGCACGCATGACCACCACTCTTCCTGCCCCCGCGGTGCCGGCCGCCGCTCCGAAGCGGCGCTGGCCCAAACCCACCCTGCTCATCGGGTTGCTGCTGCTGCTGCTGCTCGTCACGGCGGCGCTGTTCCCCGGCCTCTACACCCGCATCAGCCCCACCGACTTCGACTACCAGGCGATTCTGCGCCCCCCCCACGCCGCCCACCCGTTCGGCACCGACAACTTCGGGCGCGACGTGCTGAGCCGGGTGATCTACGGCACGCGCATCGACCTGCAGATCGCCCTCTTCACCACCCTGTTTCCGTTCATCTTCGGCACGCTGCTCGGCTCGCTCACCGGGTTCCTGGGCCGCTGGTCCGACGCGCTGGTGGGCCGCATCGCTGACCTGGTGGTGGTGTTTCCGTTCCTGGTGCTGGTGATCGCCATCGTGGCGGTGCTGGGGCCGGGCCTCACCAACATGTACATCGCGGTCAGCGCGGTGGGCTGGGTCAGCTACTGGCGCCTCACCCGCGGCGAGGTGATGGCCCAGAAGCGCGCCGAGTACGCGCAGGCCGCCCGGGTGCTCGGGTACAGCCCGGCGCGGGTGCTGCTGCGCCACCTGCTGCCGAACGCGGTCACGCCGGCCATCGTGTACCTGATGACCGACATGAGCCTGGGCATCCTGCTGGGCGCGTCGCTCGGCTACCTGGGCCTGGGCGCCCAGCCGCCCACCCCGGAGTGGGGTGTGATGGTCTCGGACGGCAAGAACTTCATGGCCACCGCATGGTGGATCAGCACCTTCCCCGGGCTGGCGCTGACGGTGGCGGGCGTGTCGTTCAGCCTGATCGGTGACGGGCTAGCCGACCTGCTGAGGCCCCGCCAGTGAGCGCCCCGGTGACCGGCGCGGCGCCGCTGCTGACCGTCCGCGACCTGGACGTGCGCATTCCCACGCCCGGCGGAGAACTGCACGCGGTGCGCGGCGTGAACTTCGAGCTGGCCCAGGGCGAGGTGCTGGGGCTGGTGGGCGAGTCCGGCAGCGGCAAGAGCGTCACGCTGCGCTCGCTGCTGCGGCTGCATCCGGCCCCGATCCGGGTGGCGGGCGAGGTGCTGTACCAGGGCGAGAACCTGCTGACCCTGCCGGAAGCGCGGCTGAGGGCCGTGCGCGGCGCCCAGATCGGCATGATCTTTCAGGAGCCGATGACGGCGCTGAACCCGGTGCTGACGGTGGGCCAGCAGATCATGGAGAACCTGCTGGAGCACAAGGGCCTGCGCGGCCGCGCCGCTCAGGAACGCGCCGCCGAACTGCTGGACCTGACCGGCATTCCCAGCCCACGCACCCGGCTCGCGGACTACCCGCACCAGTTCTCCGGCGGGATGCGGCAGCGCGCCATGATCGCCATCGCGCTGGCCAGCGAGCCGAAGCTGCTGCTCGCCGACGAGCCGACCACCGCGCTGGACGTGACCATTCAGGACCAGATCCTGCGGCTGCTGCTGCGGCTGCGCGACGAGATGAACATGGGCCTGATCCTGGTGACCCACGATCTCGGGGTGGTGGCCCAGACCTGTGACCGGGTCGCCGTGATGTACGGTGGCCGGCTGATGGAAACGGCCGGCGTGCGTGAGCTGTTCGAGCATCCGCGCCACGCGTACTCGCTGGGCCTGATCCGCAGCCTGCCGGGGGTGGGCGCGCACCGTCAGCCGCTCCGCCCGATTCCAGGCGGACCGCCGGACCTGCGCCGCCTGCCGGACGGCTGCACCTTCGCGCCGCGCTGCAGCTACTCGACCGCCGCCTGCCTGGGCGCGGAGCCGCCGCTGCTGCGGGTGGCCCCGCAGCACGACAGCGCCTGCGTCCATTACGACCGCCTGCCCGCCACCCTGGAGGTGAGCCTGTGAGTGCCCCCGAAGCTCCCGCCCTGCTCAACGTGCAGGGCCTCACCAAGACCTTTGCGGCGCGCCAGGGTCTGCTGTCGCGCTGGCGTGGCCAGCCGGGCAAGGTGGTGCAGGCCCTCTCGGACGTGCACCTGCAGGTGCGGCGCGGCGAGACGCTCGGCATCGTGGGCGAGAGCGGCTGCGGCAAGAGCACGCTGGCCCGCTGCCTGGTGCGCCTCTACGACGCCGACCACGGCACGGTGCGCTACGGCGATCAGGACGTGCTGGCGCTCAAGGGGGCCGCCCTGCGCGGCTACAACCGCCGCGTCCAGATGATCTTCCAGGACCCCTACTCCAGCCTCAACCCGCGCATGACCGTGGGACAGGTGCTGAAAGAGGCGCTGAGCGTGCACCGCATGCGCCCGCCCGCCGAGCAGGACGCGCGCGTCAGCGAACTGCTGTCGCTGGTGGGCCTGCCGCCGGAAGCGGCCCGGCGGCTGCCGCACGAGTTCTCGGGAGGCCAGCGCCAGCGCATCGGGATTGCGCGCGCCCTGGCGCTGGAGCCGGAGGTGCTGATCGCCGACGAGCTGGTCTCGGCGCTAGACGTCTCGGTGCAGGCGCAGGTGGTGAACCTGCTGCTGGAACTGCAGGAGCGCCTGGACCTGACGGTGCTGTTCGTGGCGCACGACCTGCGGCTGGTGCGGCACCTATCGCACCGGGTGGCGGTGATGTACCTGGGCCGGGTGGTGGAGGTGGCGCCCACCGGCGCGGTGTTCGAAGCGCCGCTGCACCCCTACACCCAGGCGCTGCTGGCCGCCGCGCCATCGCTGGACCCCTCGCAGCGCCGGGCCGCGCCCGCCATCACCGGCGAGCTGCCCAGCCCGCTGAACGTGCCGAGCGGCTGCGCCTTCCGCACGCGTTGCCCCCACGCCTTTGACCGCTGCGCCACCGAACGGCCGCTGCTGCAGGACGTGGGTGGGGGTCAGGAGGTCGCCTGTCACCTGTACACCGCCCCTTCACCGGTGGGTGCCGGACCCCAGCACCCATGAGAGCATCGGTCGTGCCGTCTCACTCGCCCACCCTGTCCGGAACTGCCCGGCTCTTCACCATCGACCGCAGCCTGAACGTGCCGCTGGGCGTGCAGCTGCGCGGCCAGATCGAGTACGGCATCGCTGGGGGCGAGCTGGCCCGGGGCTCCCGGCTGCCCAGCGTGCGCGAGCTGTCTCAGGAGCTGGGGCTGGCGCACGTGACAGTGGCGCAGGTGTACAAGGAGCTGCTGGCGCTGGGCCTGATCGTGACCCATCCCGGACGCGGCACTTTCGTGGCCGACGCGCCCCGCCTGGCGGACGGTCCGGACCTGGGGGCGCTGCGGCAGATGCTGGCCGACACGCTGGTGCGCGCGGAGCAGGGCGGGTACACCCGCGCCCAGATCGGCGACGTGCTGAACGTGCTGCTGGCGCGCGGCTGGAGCGCGCCCGGCGGTGTGGACGTGCTGCTGGTGGGCCTGTTCCTGGACGTGACCAGCGCCTACGCCGAGGACCTGCAGGCCGCGCTGCGGCCCGAGGACCGGGTGCGGGCCATCACGCTGGAGGAGCTGCGCCAGCACCCGGCCCCGCCCGCCGACGTGGTGCTGGCCCTGGCGCACCGGGTGGCCGAGACCCGCGCGCTGCTGCCGGGCATGACCGTGATTCCGGTGGGGTTCATTCCGGCGCCCACCACCCGCGCCGCCCTGGCCACCCTCAGCCCGCTGACCCGGCTGGCGGTCGTGGCCACCTTCGAGGAGTTTCTGCCCACCTTTCTCGCGGGGGTGAAGCGCTACGCCCCGCACGTCACGGAGCTGCACTCCACCCACATCCACGCCCCGGAGCTGTACGACACGCTGGCGCGCTGCGACGGCGCGGTGTACGCCAGCGGTTCGGCGCTGGTGCCGGAACTGATGGGCGACCGGCCCAGCTTCGAGTACCGGCACACCATCGACCCCCGTGACGTGGAGCGGCTGGTGCTGCCCGCCGTCGAGCAATGCCGTGCCCGCACGTCCTCTCTCACCGAAAGGCCCTGACATGACCCCGATTGCACAGATGAACTGGATGCAGGTTGAAGAGTACCTTCAGCGCGACGACCGGCTGGTGCTGCCGCTGGGCAGCACCGAGCAGCACGGCTACCTGAGTCTCGCGGTCGACAACATCCTGCCGGAGCGGCTGGCCCACGAGGCCGCCGGGCCGCTGGGCGTGCCGGTGCTGCCGGTGCTGCCCTACGGCATCACGCCGTACTTCCGCGGCTACCCCGGCAGCGTCACGCTGCGGGTGCAGACCTACCTCAGCGTGGTGCGCGACATTCTGGACGCGGTGTACGAGCAGGGCTTCCGGCGCATCCTGATCGTGAACGGGCACGGCGGCAACAGCCCCGCGCTGGGCTTCACCGGCGAGTGGATGGCGGACCACCCCGGCAGCCGGGTCAAGTTCCACAACTGGTGGAACGCTCCGCAGGTCTGGGCGCAGGTGCAGGCCACCGACACCAACGCCAGCCACGCCTCCTGGATGGAGAACTTCCCCTGGACCCGGCTGGAGGGCGTCACGCTGCCGGACGAGGAGAAGGCGCCCCTTGATCTGGACCGGCTGCGGCTGCTGGGGCCGCAGGAACTGCGCGGCTACCTGCAGGAGGGCAACTACGGGGGCCGCTTCCAGCGTCCGGACGACGAGATGCAGCGCATCTGGGACGTGGCGGTGAAGGAAACCCGCGCCCTGCTGGACGGGAGCTGGGCCCAATGAGCGGGGAAGACGACCAAGCCCGCCTGCTCATCTGGGGGGCGGGGGCCATCGGCGGGACCATCGGGGCGTATCTGGTGCGGGCCGGGCATGACGTGACCTTCGTGGACCGCGCCGCCGATCACGTGGAGCGCATGACCGCGGCGGGCCTGCACATCGTCGGCCCGATCGAGGACTTCACCGTGCCGGCCGCGGCGTTCACGCCGGATCAGCTGCAGGGCCAGTGGGACACGGTGCTGCTGTGCGTCAAGGCCCAGGACACCGAGGCGGCGGCGGCCGAACTGGCCCCGCACCTCGGCCGGGACGGGGTGCTGGTGTCGGTGCAGAACGGCCTCAATCCGCTGACGCTCAACCGCCTGCTGGGCGAGGAGCGGGTGGTGGGCAGCTTCGTGAACTTCGGCGCCGACTACCTGGAGCCGGGCGTGGTGACCTACAGCGGGCGCGGCGCGGTGGTGGTGGGCGAGCAGGACGGCCGCGTCACGCCCCGGGTGGAACAGCTGCACCGGCTGCTGCGGCAGTTCGAGCCGAACGCGGTGCTGAGCGAGAACATCTCCGGGTACCTGTGGAGCAAGCTCGGGTACGGCGCGCTGCTGTTCGCCACCGCCGTCACCAACGACGGCATCGCGGACGCGCTGGCCCGCCCGGAGGACCGCGACCTGTACGTGGCGCTGGGCCGCGAGGTGCTGCGGGTAGCGCACGCGCACGGCGTGACGCCCGAAGCCTTCAACGGGTTTGATCCGGCTGCCTTCGTGCCGGGCGCCAGCGACGAGGCCGCCGACGCCAGCCTGACCGAGATGGTCGCCTTCAACCGCCGCAGCGCCAAGACCCACAGCGGCATCTGGCGCGATCTGGCGGTGCGCAAACGCCGCACCGAGGTGGACGCGCAGCTCGGCTGGGTGGTGCACTTCGGGGGTGTCCACGGGGTGCCCACGCCCATCACCGCCCGGCTGGTGCAGCTGATCCACGAACTGGAGGACGGCCAGCGCGAGCTGAGCCGCGACAACCTGCTGGAGCTGCACCGCGTCATGCCGCAGCGGGTGACCTCGTGAAGCTGGACTTCAGCGGCCAGACGGTCATCGTGACCGGGGCGGCGCAGGGCTTCGGCCGGGCCATCTCGCTGGCCTTCGCCCGGGACGGCGCGGCGGTGTACGCCTGCGACGTGCAGCCGGAGGGCCTGACCGAGACGGCGCGGCTGGCCGAGGAGCAGGGCACGCCGCTGCACGTGCGCCCGGTGGACGTGACGGACCGCGCGGCGGTGCAGCGGCTGGCGCAGGAGGCCGAGCAGGCCACCGGCCGCCTGGACGTGCTGGTCAACAACGCGGGCGGGGTGCTGGGACAGGTGGGCCGCCCGCTGGAGGAGATCAGCGAGGGCGACTGGCAGAGCATCTTCCGCGTCAACGTGGACGGCGCCTTTCACTTCGCCCAGGCGGTGGCCCCGGCCATGAAGCGCCAGCGGCGCGGCCGGATCATCAACATCTCCTCCGGGGCCGGGCTGGGCGTCAGCCTGACCGGCATCCAGGCGTACGCCAGCGCCAAGGCCGCGCAGATCGGCCTGACGCGGCAACTGGCGCATGAGCTGGGCGAGTTCGGCATCACCGTCAACAACGTGGCGCCCGGCTTCGTGCGCAGCAACCCCACCACCGAGCGCCAGTGGCAGAGCTACGGCGAGGAGGGCCAGCAGCGGCTGGTGCAGGGCATCGCCCTCAAGCGGCTGGGCAGCCCGCAGGACATCGCCTCGGCAGTGCAGTTCTTCGCCTCGGAGCAGGCCGGCTGGATCACTGGGCAGGTGCTGAGCGTGGACGGCGGCAAGTGATGGGCGACCTGGAGCAGGTGCTGGACACGCTCGCCGGTCGGCAACAGGCCTCGGTCGAGGACCTGCTGGCCTTCGCCGCCATTCCCAGCGTGAGCGCCCAGGCGCAGCACGCCCCGGACATTCAACGTGCCGCCGACTGGCTGGCCGCCCGGCTGCGGCAGGCCGGGCTGGAAACGGTCGAGCAGTGGCCCACTGGCGGCCATCCGGCGGTATACGCCGAGTGGCTGGGCGCGCCGGGTGCCCCCACCATCCTGGTGTACGGTCACTACGACGTGCAGCCGCCAGACCCGGAGGACCGCTGGCGCACCCCGCCCTTCACCCCGACGGTGCAAGGCGAGCGGGTGTACGGGCGCGGCGTCAGCGACGACAAGGGACCGCTGCTGATCGCGGTGCAGGTGGCGGACGCCTACCTCCACACCCTGGGCCGCCTGCCGCTGAACGTGAAGTTCCTGTTCGAGGGCGAGGAGGAGGTGGGCAGCGCGCACCTGCCGGCCCTGGTGACCGAGCGGCGGGAGCGGCTGGCGGCCGACTTCGTGCTGAGCGCGGACGGCGGCATGTGGAGCGCCGAGACGCCCTCGCTGACGGTGAGCGCGCGTGGGCTGGCGGCGCTGGAGTTCACGGTGCGCGGCCCCGCCAAGGACCTGCACTCCGGGCGGCACGGCGGCAGCCTTCAGAATCCGCTGCACGCCCTGGCCGACCTGGTGGCCGGACTGCACACGCCTGACGGCCGGGTGGCGGTGGACGGCTTCTATGACGGCGTCACCGAACGCACCGCTGAGGAGCGTGAAGCGACCCGTCAGCTGCCGTTCACCGACGAGGGCTACCTCGCCCAGACCGGCGCCCCCGAGGTCTATGGCGAAACCGGTTACAGCACGCTGGAACGGCAGTGGGACCGGCCCACCCTGGAACTGAACGGCCTGTGGGGCGGCTACACCGGCGAGGGCAGCAAGACGGTGCTGCCCAGCGAGGCGCACGCCAAGGTGACCTGCCGGCTGGTGCCGGGCCAGGACCCGGCCCGCATCCCCGGCCTGATCGAAGCGCACCTGCGCCGCCACCTGCCGCCGGGCGTGACGCTGGACGTCCAGCCCAGCGACCACGGCGCCCGCGCCTACCAGCTGCCGACCGGGCATCCGGGCCGCCGGGTGGCCCGCGAGGTGCTGGAGGCGGTGTATGGGCGGCCGCCGCTGGAAGTGGGCATGGGCGGCAGCATTCCGGTGCTGGAGACCTTCAGCGAGGTGCTGGGCGTGGACACGGTGTTCTTCAGCTTCGCGGTGGGCGACGAGGACATTCACGCGCCCAACGAGTTCTTCCGCCTGCCGCGCATCCAGGAGGGGCAGCAGGCCTGGGCACGGTACTGGATGACGCTGGCAGAGCTGCGGGGAGCGACGGCCAGCCGGGAAGCCCGCGCGTATGACTGACCCGGACGCCTCCCTGCACGCCTTTCAGGCCCTCTTGCTGCAGGGCGACCTGACCTGCAACATCTCGGACGCGCTGGAGCGAAGTGGCGCGCTGGGGGCGAGCGTCCGACCGGTGTGGCCCGAGGCGCGGCTGCTCGGCCCGGCGGTGACGGTCCGTACCCTGGGCACCGACCTGAGCGCGGTATTTGAGGGCATCGGGGCCGCGCCGGCCGGAAGTGTGCTGGTGATCGACTCGCACGGCATGACCCATTCGGCGTTCTGGGGCGAGCGCACCACCCGCGCGGCGCTGGCCCGCGGACTGGCAGGCGCAGTCATTGATGGCGCCTGCCGCGACGTGAGCGCGGTGCGCCGGCTGGGGTTTCCGGTGTTCAGTACCGCCATCACCCCCAATGCCGGGCTGCCGGCCGGGCGCGGCGCCGTGAACGTGCCGGTGGCGGTGGGCGGCCAGCCGGTCCACCCCGGCGACCTGATGGTGGCCGACGAGAACGGGGTGGTGGTGGTGCCGCAGGCGCGGATTCAGGCCACACTGGCCCGGGTGCAGGAGCTGCTGTCTGCCGAGCAGGCGCTGTTCGCCCGCACCAGCAGCGCCGCAGAGCTCAGCCCGGAGGGAGACTCAGCATGATTTCACCCGACTGGACGCAGGTGCAGCCCGGCACCGTGACGGACCTGCAGCTCACCCCTGACCTGGGCAGCGGCGAGCCGATCGCCTGCCGCCTCATCCGAGGCGCGCGGCCCGGCCCCACCCTGCTGGTCACTGCCGGAGTGCACGGCGCGGAGTACGCCAGCATTGAGGCGGCCACCCGGCTGATGGCCACCGACCCGCAGACGCTGGGCGGCATGCTGGTGGTGCTGCCGATCGTGAACCCGCCGGCCTTCTCGGCCCGCAGCATCTACATCAACCCGCTGGACGGCAAGAACCTCAACCGCTGCTTCCCCGGCCGCCCGGACGGGACCTACGCCGAGCGGCTGGCGCACTGGCTGACGTCCGAATTCATCGCCCATGCCGACGCGTTTCTGGACCTGCACGGCGGTGACCTGGTGGAGGCGCTGGCCCCCTTCTGCATCGTGCCGGCGGGTGACGAGGCGGCCATGACCCTGGGGCGCGTCTTCGGCCTGCCGCACCTCACCGTCAGCGAGGGGCAGGTGATGAGCATCTCGGCGGCCCGGCAGCAGGGCGTGCCGGCCGTGATCGCGGAGGCCGGCGGCCAGGGGCTGTGGCCGGAGCAGGCCGTGGCCCCGCTGGTGGACGGCGTGGTGCGGGTCATGCGGCACCTGAAGATGCTGGACGGCACGTCGGGTCCGCTGCCGGTGCAGGAGTATCACGCCCTGGCCTGGATGAGCGCTCCGGTCAGCGGCCTGTGGACCCCCGCCGTGCAGGTGGGGGAGACGGTGGAGGCCGGGCAGCCGGTCGGCCACATCCGCGACGTGTTCGGGACCGTCCTGGCCGAACTCTCCGCTCCTGCTGGCGGCACCGTGCTGTTCGCCGTGACCAGTCTTGCCATGAACGCCGGTGACCCGCTGTACGGCATCGGCACCCTGTCCTCGGAGGCCCCCCATGTCTGAATTTGCCCGACTGAGCGCCGAAATCAACGACCTGCTGTGCATCCTGAACGTGCTGAACTGGGACGCGCGCACCCAGATGCCGCCCGGCGGCAGTGTCACCCGCGCCCAGCAGTCGGCCACCCTCACCGGCGTGGCGCAGGAGAAACTGCTCTCGCCGGCCTTCGAGCAGGCGGTCCGAGCCGCGCTGGACGCCGATCCGAATGACCGTGCCGCCCAGCAGACGCTGGAGGCCACCTCCGCCCTGAAGCGGGTGCCAGAGACCCTGACCCGGGAGCTGGCCGCGCTCAAGGGCGAGGCGCAGGACGTGTGGGCCGAGGCGAAGGCGGCCAACGACTTCCCGCGCTTCGCCCCGTACCTGGAGCGGATGGTGCACCTCAGCCGTGACCTTGCCGACGCGCTGGGCTACCAGGACCACCCGTACGACGCGCTGCTGAACCTCTACGAACCGGGCCTGACCACCGCCACGCTGCTGCCGCTGCTGCAGCGCCTGCGCGAGCATCACGTGCCGCTGCTGCAGGCGATCATGCGCCAGCCGGAGCCGCGCACGGATTTCCTGGACCGGCATTACCCGGCTGCCGAGCAGCGCGCCTTCTCGCTGCGGCTGGCCCAGGCGTTCGGCTATGACCTGACGCGCGGGCGGCTGGACGCCTCCGCTCACCCGTTCGAGATCAGCTTCACCCGCCAGGACGTGCGCATCACCACCCGCTATCAAGAGACCTTCCTGCCGGGCGCGCTGTTCGGCACCCTGCACGAGACCGGCCACGCGCTGTACGAGCAGGGCGTCGCGCCGGAGCTGAGCCGCACCGTGCTGGCCAGCGACCTGCTGGGCCTGTACGCGGTGGGTGGGGCCAGCTTCGGCACGCACGAGAGCCAGTCGCGGCTGTGGGAGAACCGGGTGGGCCGCTCGCGCGCCTTCTGGGACCTGCACTTCCCGGCGCTGCAGCAGCAGTTCCCGGAGCAGCTCCAGGGCGTGAGTGCCGCGGAGTTCCACCGGGCGGTGAACCGGGTGCGGCCCAGCCTGATCCGGGTGGAAGCCGACGAACTCACCTACGACCTGCACATCATGCTGCGCGTGGAGCTGGAGAGCCGGCTGATCGCGGGCGAGCTGAGCGTGCAGGACCTGCCGGCCGCCTGGAACGCCCGGGTGAAGGCGGACCTGGGCCTGGACGTGCCGGACGACGCGCGCGGCGTGCTGCAGGACATCCACTGGTCCACCGGCTACTTCGGATCGTTTCCTACCTATACGGTCGGCAACGTCATGGCGGCGCAGTTCTACCGGGCGGCCCAGGCGGCCCTGCCGCAGCTGGACGCTCAGCTCGCGTCCGGCGATTACACGCCGCTGCGCGAGTGGCTGACCCAGCACATCTACCGGCATGGCCGCACCTACACCCCGCATGAACTCCTGGAGCGGGCCACCGGCAGCGGGCTGGACCCGCAGCCGTACCTGGACTACCTGAGCGAGAAATTCACCGGGCTGTACGCCCTGGAGGCACACGCATGAGCGAAGGCAGACTGTCGGGCAAAGTGGCGCTGGTGACCGGCGCGTCGAGCGGCATCGGGGAGGCCACGGCGCGCGCACTGGCCCAGGAGGGGGCTGCTGTGGCACTGGTCGCTCGACGGCAGGACCGGCTGGAGGCGCTGGCCGCGGCCATCACGCAGGCGGGTGGCCGGGCCGAGGTGATCGCGCTGGACATTGCCCAGGACGAGCACGCCCGCGACGCGGTGCGCCGCACGGTGGGGGCGCTCGGCCGGCTGGACATCCTGGTGAACAACGCCGGGCTGATGCTGCTGGGCCCGGTGACCGGCGCGGACATCACCGACTGGCAGCGCATGCTGGACCTGAATGTGCGGGCGGTGATGACCCTCACCCACGCGGCGCTGGAGACCATGACGCCGCAGCAGAGCGGACACATCGTGAACATCTCCTCGGTGTCGGGGCGCGGGGCCAGCCCCACCAGCGCCGGGTACAGCGCCACCAAGTGGGCGCTGGGCGGCTTCAGCGAGGGGCTGCGCCAGGAGGTGCGCCTGAACGGCATCCGCGTCACGGTGATCGAGCCGGGCGTGGTGGCCACCGAGCTGACCGACCACATCACCCACACGCAGACCAAGGACACCTACGAGAGCCGCATCAAGACCATAACCCCGCTGGAGGCCGAGGACATCGCGGCGGCGGTGGTGTATGCGGTGACGCAGCCGCAGCGCGTCAACGTCAACGAAATTCTGATCCGCCCGCTCGATCAGGGCTGAGCGCTTCCGCCGCGCCGTCGGGGCGCACCAGCAGGGTGGTGCCCTGCACCGCCACGATGCGGACGGTGCTGCCGGCAGGGGCGTCCGCCCCCTGCACCGGCCACACGCCGTCGCCCACCCGGGCGCGGCCCTGGCCGTGCCGGATCGGCTCGGTCAGCACCACCGTCCGGCCGATCAGCCGCGCCGCGCCCCGGTTGAGCTGATCGGCCTCGGCGCTGTGCGGCAGCCGGGCCAGCACCCGCCGGCCCACCAGGATGCTCACCACGCTCAGCGCCCCGAACAGCAGCAGTTGCAGCGGCACGCCCAGTGGCAGCAGGGCCACCAGCAGGCCCAGCACCGCCGCCGCGATGCCCAGCCACACCAGAAACACCCCTGGAACCAGCACCTCCAGAATCAGCAGCACGGCGGCCAGCGCCCACCAGTGCCACGGCGCGACGTGCGACAGCGTGGGCCAGTCCATGCTCAGCGCTTCTGGCCGCTGGCGGCGGCGGCCAGCTCCGCGATGCCCTGGATGCTGCCCAGCACGCCGACCGTCTCCAGAGGCAGGATCAGGGTCTTCTGGTTGCTGCTGGTGGCCAGCTGCCCCAGCGCGTCAATGTACTTCTGCGCCACGAAGTAGTTGATGGCCTGCACGCTGCCCGCGTCGATCGCCAGACTGACCATCCGGGTGGCCTCCGCCTCGGCCTGCGCCTGCCGTTCCCGTGCTTCAGCCGCCAGGAACGCCGCCTGCCGCAGGCCCTCGGCATTCAGGATCTCCGATTGCTTCTGACCCTCGGCGCGCAGGATGGCCGCCTGCCGCAGCCCCTCGGCCTCCAGGATCACGGCGCGCTTGTCGCGCTCGGCCTTCATCTGCCGGCCCATGCTGGCGACCAGATCGGCCGGCGGCTTGATGTCCTTAATCTCAATACGGGTGATCTTGACGCCCCACGGCTCGGTGGCCTCGTCCACCACCCGCAGCAGGCGGGTGTTGATCGAGTCGCGCTGCGACAGCAGTTCGTCCAGGTCCATGCTGCCCATCACGGTGCGGATGTTGGTCATCGTGAGGTTCAGCATCGCCTGATTCAGGTTGCCGACCTCGTAGCTGGCCTTCGCCGCGTCGAGCACCTGGTAGAACATCACGCCGTCCACCGTCACCTGGGCGTTGTCCTTGGTGATGATCTCCTGCGACTGCACGTCCAGCACCTGCTCCATGATGTTGACCCGCCGGCCGATACGGTCGATGTACGGGAAGATCAGGTTGAGGCCGGGTTTGAGGGTGCGCTGGTAGCGCCCGAAGCGCTCCTGGGTCCATTCGTAGCCCTGCGGCACACTCTTCACGGCGGCGGCGAGCGTCACCACCACCAGCACCAGCACGATCACGGCGAGCACGGAAATTGCCATTCTGAACCTCTTCTGGGCGGAATGAAGGTGGCCGCCGGCCGGAGCGGCGGAGCGAGGATGAAGGAAACCGGTCTGTGCAGTATGGCGCACCCGGCCTGCGCCCACAGGGCGCAGGTTGCGATTGGGAGCCGCTCTCCGAATCTCCGGTGAACGTGGAGCGCCACAACCGGAGTGGAACGTACGCTAGAACACCACAATGATGCGCCCTGGCCTTCTGCTGCGTTCCGGCTTCCAGGCTTTCCTCCGCGCCGGCCTGGAGCGGCCATGAGCGGTCCGGTGTCCTCCGGGTTGGCCCTGGACCGGGCCTTCAGGCTGCAGGCCCTGGGCAGCAGCGTGCCGCGTGAGCTGCGTGCCGGGCTCACCACCTTCCTGACCATGAGCTACATCCTGTTCGTGAACCCGCAGGTGCTTTCGGCCGCCATCCACATTCCCAACGCCTTCGTGCAGCTGCTGATGACCACCGCCCTCTCGGCCGCGTTCGGTTCGCTGATGATGGGGCTGGTGGCCCGGTATCCGTTTGCCCAGGCGCCGGGCATGGGTCTGAACGCCTTTTTTGCGTACACGGTGGTGCAGGGCCTCGGGGTGCCGTGGCAGACTGCGCTGGGCGCGGTGTTCATTTCCGGCGTGCTGTTCGTGCTGCTCAGCGTGCTGGGGGCACGGCAGGCGATCGTGAAGGCCATTCCGCTGGGGCTCAAGTTCGCGATCACCTGCGGCATCGGCCTGTTCCTGGCGTTCCTGGGCTTCCGCAACGCCGGGCTGGTGGTGGCCAACCCCGCCACCCTGGTGGGTCTGGGCGCCGTCACCTCGCCCACCGTGTGGCTGGCACTGGTGGGCCTGCTGATCAGCAGCGTGCTGCTGGTGCGGCGGGTAACCGGGGCGGTGCTGTGGGGCATCCTGCTGACCAGCGTGCTGGCCGTGCTGCTGCACCTGCCGGTGTACGCGGGCGGCCCCAATGGGGCGCTGCAGGCGTTTCCTGGCTTCCAGGGCCGGCTGCTGGGGGTGTTGGACGCGCCGGTCTGGCCCTCAGGGCTGTTCCTGCAGCTGGATCTCGCCGGCGCGCTGGGCCTGGGGCTGCTGAACGTGGTGTTCACCTTCTTCTTCGTGGATTTCTTCGACGCGACCGGCACCCTGACGGGCCTCGCCCAGCGCGCCGGGTACCTGGACCGTGAGGGCAACATGGCCCGTCCACGCCGCACCTTTGCGATGGACGGGCTGGCGGCGATGTTCGGCGCCCTGATGGGCACCAGCACCACCACCGCGTATGTCGAGTCGGCCAGCGGCATCGGGGAGGGCGGGCGCAGCGGCCTGACGGCCGTGACGGTCGGCGTGCTGTTCCTGCTGAGCGTGTTCTTCTGGCCGCTGGCCGCCGTGGTCCCGGCGGCCGCCACCGCGCCCGCGCTGATCCTGGTGGGGGCGATGATGCTGGAAGGCGTGCGCCAGATCGCCTGGGACGACATGTCCGAGGCCGTGCCGTGCTTCCTGGCCATCGTCGTGATGCCGCTGACCTTCAGCATCGCCAACGGGGTGAGCCTGGGCGTCATCAGTTACTGCGCCATCAAGCTGCTGAGCGGGCGGGGCCGTGAGGTCAGCGGGTTGCTGTACGCGGTCGCGGTGCTGCTGCTGGCGCGCTACATCTGGCTCACGGCCGGCTGAAGGCGCGGCGTCTGGGTCAGCCGCGCAGGGTGATCACCTCGAAGGGCCCGTAGCGGCCGGTCCAGTCCGCCTCGCCGTCCTCCAGCAGGGTGGTCTGCTGCCACTGCGACGCGAGCGGCGAGTGCACCCCAAAGTGTCCGCGGCTGCCCAGCGGATCGTAGAGCCGCACGATCACCTGTTCGTCCCGGTTCAGCCGCAGCGCCGAGAGCGACAGCCGCGGCTGCGTCACGGTCAGCAGCCGCTGTTCGGCGGGCCAGGTGCCGGTGCCGGGCGCCAGCACGGCGTCCAGCGGCCGATTCAGCTGCTGCGCCTCGCGCAGGGTGCCGGTGAGGTCCGCCCCGGCGTGCGGGTACAGGCTATAGGTGAAGTGGTGCTCGCCTTGGTCGGCCAGCGGGTCCGGATACACCGGGGCGCGCAGCAGCGAGAGCCCCAGCACGTTGCCCTTGACCGAGTGGCCGTACTTGCTGTCGTTGAGCAGGCTCACCCCGGAGTCGCTCTCGCTGAGGTCCGCGAAGCGGTGGGCCGGCACCTCGAACTGCGCGGCGTCCCAGCTGGTGTTGTGGTGGGTGCTGCGCGTCACGACCCCGAAGGCCGTCTCGAAGGTGGCGTGCGGACTGCGCACCTGCACCGGCGTCAGCGAACGCAGCAGCTGACGCCGCCCCTGCCAGTGCACGTGGGTCACGATGTCGAGCCGCCGGGAGGCCGCGCCGAGCGTGTACTGCTGGGTGATGACCGACTGCTCGTGGGTGTACACCACCTCGATGCAGGCCTCGGCCGCCGAGCAGCGGATCAGGCGGGGCGGCCGCGTCGCCCGCAGCTGCTGGCCCTGCGCCGTGTACAGCGCGTCCACGTCCCAGGCTTCCCAGGTGCGCGGCAGGTCGGTGTAGAGCCACAGCTGGTTGCCGGGGCCGTCCAGCACCTCCCGGTCCTGCGTGCGGTCATGCAGCCGGAGCAGCGTGCCGTCCGGGGCCACCTCCAGGCGCAGGAAGCGGGTCTCGATGGTGGTGTCGGTGGCCACAAGCGCGGGCAGCGGGTTCGGGCCCGGCTGCAGCCGCACGCTGGTGTGCCCCAGGCCCGGCACCTGCCGGTCGGCCGTCAGCCGCACGCCCCCGGGCGTCACGGCGTGCGGCAGCACCTCGCCGTTCAGGTCGGTGACATGGAAGTCGTCCAGCGCCGGCGGCGGGAAGGTCACGTCCAGCTGCTGTTCGCTCACGCCGAGGTTCCAGATCACCACCACGCCGGCCGCGTCCTGCCCCCCGCCAACCTCTGCACTGAGGGCGGTCAGCGCCTCGTGCCGCAGGGCGCGCGCCTGATCCAGCGCCGGCTGCATCTCCTGATGGTGCGTCTGGTTGACCTCGTGAACGCTGGAGCCGGGCAGGATGTCGTGGAACTGGTTGCGCAGCAGGGTGGTCCAGCAGGTGTCCAGCGCGTCGTGCGGGTACGGGCGCTGCAGCAGCCGCGTCGCCAGGGTCAGGGCCGCCTCCGTGGCCACCAGTTGTTGTTCCAGCTGACGGTTCAGCTGTTTGACCGTCGCCTGGGTGGTGTAGGTGCCTCGGTGCAGCTCCAGATACTGCTCGCCGCGCCAGACCGGCAGGCGGGAGGCGTCGATGGCCGCGTAGTGATCCGCCACCCGGCTCATCTGCAGGCGCGGCAGCCCCGGGAACGTCTGGTAGCGGCGGTAGCGCTCCAGCATCGC
This sequence comes from Deinococcus sonorensis KR-87, assembly GCF_040256395.1. Taxonomy (NCBI): domain Bacteria; kingdom Thermotogati; phylum Deinococcota; class Deinococci; order Deinococcales; family Deinococcaceae; genus Deinococcus; species Deinococcus sonorensis. The sequence goes on from NZ_CP158296.1 coordinate 138,047, forward strand.
GTCGGTGGGGCCACCGCCCCCGTTGCCCCAGCCGAAGCTCAGCAGCGTGGCCGGGTGGTGCGTCTTGCCCTTGAAGTTGCGCCAGGTGTCCACCAGATCGTGCGCCAGGATGTTGCCGTTGTACCCCTGGTTCGGGTTGCGGAACGAGTGCGCCACCACCTGCGAGCCGTCCAGCCCCTCCCAGCGGTACAGATCGAAGGGGAACTCGTTGGTCTCGTTCCAGGTGAGCTTGGTGGTGAAGAACGACGGCAGCCCCGCCTGGCGCAGCAGTTGCGGCAGGTTCGCCGCGTACCCGAAGGTGTCGGGCAGCCAGCAGACCGTGGCCGTGCGGCCGAACCGCGACTGGAAGTAGCGCTGGCCATAGTACAGCTGGCGCACCCAGCTCTCGCCGTTGATCAGGTTGCCGTCCGGCTCCACCCACATGCCGCCCACCAGCTCCCAGCGGCCCTCCTGCACGCGGGCCCGGAGGCGCTCGAACAGCTCCGGCTGCTCGTCCTCCATCCACTGGTACAGCTGGGCGCTCGACTGGTTGAACACGAAGTCGTCGTGCCGGTCCATCAGGTCCAGCACCGTCGAGAAGGTGCGCTGCGCCTTGCGCTTCGTTTCGTGCAGCGGCCACAGCCACGCCAGATCGATGTGGGCGTGGCCGGTCAGGTGCAGCTCGCCTTCGGCCGGGTGCCGTTCCAGCAGGCGGCGCAGCCCGTCCGAGAGGTGCTGCCGGGCCGCCTCCAGCGAAGCGCGGTGGGTGTCCTGCAGTTCGGCTGGAGGCGCGGTGAACTGCCACTCGTCCCAGATGCCCTCGATGATGTCGCGCTCGGCGGGCGAGTGCATCAGACGGGCCAGAAAGGCCTGATCGTCGCCCCGGGGCAGCACGCACAGATTGACACTCTCCCACAGCAGCGCCGCCAGGGCCGTGGCCACGTCCGGACGCTCGCGCTGCGCCAGATGCCGCGCCGCGTCGTGGGCCGACGCGAGGTCCTCGACCAGCGCCCGCACCTGCAGGTCCGGCCTCAGCAGACTCAGCTCCTCAAAGCGCGGTGATGGCACCGGCGCGCCGAACAGCCCCTTGGGCGAGGCCTCGATGGTCAGCTGGTACGGCCCTGCATTGCCGGTGCCGTCGGTCAGCACCACCTCCTGGTGATAGCGGTTCAGCCCGAAGCGGGCCTGACCGTTCATCAGCAGCACCGCCTCGCCGCCCGGTCGCGCCCGCAGGTAAACGGGGCCGCCGCGCCACGCTTCAGGTGCCTCGGCCGTGAACTGAAAGGTCACCGGGAAGGCGCGCGAGGGCCAGGGGTCGCCCACCCGGTACGGCTGCCACGCGCCTCCTTGAGGCCGGAACTGGCCGTCCGTGACCGGGACACTCTCCTGGTTGGTCCAGGCCGCGAGCTCATGAATCCGCTTGTGGATCAGCTGCAGCAGCTGTTCGAGGCTGGGTGGGTGTGCCACGGGGTCCTCCAGGGATGCGCCGGGAGGGAGCAAACCGCTGCCGGGGCGTGAGAGGCTGGATTGAGGTGCGCGGTCAGGTCGGGCTCGCCATAGTCAAACAGGCTGGTGGCAGACAGCGCAAGGGGCAGGCCTTCAGCGGCCCGAGTCGGCCTGCTCGCCCTTGTCGCTTTCGGACCGTCCGAGGATTCCTGGCCAACGCAACAGGAGCCCCGGCGGCCCACCAGCACACAGGAAGCGGCTCGGCGCCGAGGCCTTTCTTGGTCAGGCGGTTGGCCACCACTGCTGTTTAAATCGCCCGGCTTGGACGTGGGCCTCAGCACCTGAACTGGCCTTCCGGTCTGGTCAGCTGGGGCGGTCATCCGGCATGGGGGCTGGATGGAGGTTGCTGTACAGCCGGTTGAGGGCCCAACAGCGTGCTCGACCACCTGCTTCAGTGGAGGCCCAGGACGCTTGTGAGGATCTGCCGGGCGCGGCCCAGCCAGGTCCCTTCGCGCATCGGGAAGCGCTGGCACGGCCAGGGAAACCGGAATGGGAGCCGCCCACCGGCCACCGCCCGCGGACGATGCAGCAGCACAGCAAGTCCGGCTGACACGATGTCCGTGTTCAGCCGGTTCAGGGGAGCTGCGCCTGAGTTGTGTGTCCCCGGTCCAGCTGCTGGCTGGGCCGCATCGCCTTACCTAAAAGCTGCCCTGCACCGGGCTGCACGCCTGCTGGGGACGTGGGATCCCGGTCAGAACACCTGTGCCTGGCCTGATGGGCCGGCCGCCTGGCTCAGGAGCGCAGGCGGTTCATGACGCCGCGCCAGCTGCCAAGCTGAACCCAGGCGGCAACCAGGGCGCCGCCCACCACCAGTCGCAGCGGCGCGGCCACGGCGTCCGGCGACACGGTGCTGAGCAGCGCCACCGAGAGCAGCACCAGGCTGATCGGCAGCTGCACGCTCAGCTGCAGACGCCGGTGGCCCTGCACGCCCTGCAACCGGCCGAGGGCCTGGCGGGCGGCCTGGGCGGCCAGCAGCAGCGCCAGCACCTGCAGCACATTCAGCTGGAAAACAGCGGAGACGTTCGGAATCAGCGGATGCAGCAGGAAGGCGACCATGGACTGATGTTGACATGAGGAGTCTTTCAATTTTCCCTCAAGGCCAGGAGGTCAGGACCGGTGAATCGGGGACCTTCGCCTGTCAGGATGAGGGCGGCCCCACCGGCCGTAAGGAGACTTCACCATGTCCGATGCTTCCGACCGTGCTGCCGCCCTGGACCCGGAGACGCTCGAGTTTCTGCAGACGGTCTTCGATCTGGTGCGGGCCGGCGACACCGCACAGCTGACGCCGCTGCTGGACCACGGGCTGCCCGCCAACCTGACCAATCACCGGGGGGACACCCTGCTGATGCTGGCCAGCTACCACGGCCACCTGGAGCTGACCCGGCAGCTGCTGCAGCACGGCGCCGATCCGGAACGCCCCAACGATCAGGGTCAGACGCCGCTGCTGGGCGCCGCCTTCAAGGGCGACCTGCCGATGGTGGACCTGCTGCTGGAACACGGGGCGGATGTGGAAAGCCGCAGCCCGGACGGCAAGACCGCCCTGATGATGGCGGCGATGTTCAACCGCACCGCCATCGTGACGCGGCTTCTGGAACGCGGCGCCCAGCTGAGTGCCCGCGCCGTGGACGGCACGTCCGCCCTCGACGCGGCCCGGCTGATGGGGGCCGCCGACACCGCCGCCCAGCTGGAAGCGCTGATGGATCAGGCGCTGTAGACGCCCCCTCGCCTAGCCGTGGCGCGGCAGTGTGAAGCTGAAGGTGGCGCCTTCCCCCGGACGGCCCTCGGCGAACACCTGACCTCCATGCCGCAGCACGATGCGGCGGACCGTCGCCAGCCCCACCCCGGTGCCCTGAAAGTCCTGGTAGTTGTGCAGCCGCTGGAACACCACGAACAGCTTGTGCTGGTAGGCCGGATCGAAGCCCACGCCATTGTCGCCAACCGAAATGGTCCAGCCGTCCGCCCCCTCCTGAACCTCCACCTTCACCACCGACAGCGGACGGGTCTGGGAGTATTTCACCGCGTTGGAGAGCAGATTAGTGATCACCTGCTGCAGCGTGTCGCTGTCGCCCCACACCACCGGCAGCGGCGCCACCTGCCACTCTACCGGCTGCGCTGGGAACTCGGCCCTGACGTCGTGCTGCGCCTGCCGCACCAGCAGGTCCAGGTTCACCGGGCCCAGCCGCAGGTCCTGGCGGCCCATCCTGGAGAGCGTCAGCATGCCGTCAATCAGGGTGTTCATGCGCGTGGCGGCGTCGTGGATGACGTTCAGGTACCGCTCCACCTTGCTGTTGGGGGTGCCCCGCACCTCGCGCAGGGCCAGGTCCGCAAAGCCCATCACGTGCCGCACCGGTGTCCGCAGGTCGTGCGACACCGAGTAGGTGAAGCCCTCCAGCTCCTCATTGGCCGCCGTGAGGGCGGCGTTGCTGTGTTCCAGCTCCGCTGAGCGCTGCGCGAGTTGCATCAGGCCCTGGGCGCGTTCCAGCGCCAGACCCAGGCTGGTGGTGACGCCCTCCAGCATCGCCCGCTCGCTGGCGTTCCAGAGCCGCGGCCCGAACTGCGCCACCGCGAACACGCCGGTCGGCTGACCGTGCAGCAGCAGGGGCAGGCTGGCGACCGCCTGAACCACCCCGGCCGTCTCGACGATGCCGTCGGTGTCCGGGTGGTAGTGCTGCTGATACAGCGGCCGCCCACTGGACCAGGGAATCGTCAGGGTGGGGGTCAACTCCCACTCCAGTCCGCCCTGCACCGCCGCCTCCAGCCCCGCGTGACCGCGCTCGCCCACCTGGGAACGCAGCGTCCAGCGCTGATCCTGCGGTTCGTAGTACGCCGCGAACCCGTCCGGCAGCAGCGACAGCGCCACCTCCTGCGCCCGTCGGATCAGCGCGTACGGGTCGCGCTGCACGCCCAGGTCGCTGGTCAGCTGCGCGAAGGCCTCCAGCGCCTGGGTCTGGGCCAGCAGCTCGGCATTCTGGACCTGCAGCGTCTCGGCGGTGGCCGCCCGTTCCAGGGCCAGCGCGAGGCTGCGCGCCACCGCCATGAAGGTGGCCCGGGCGCGGGGGGTCCAGTGCCGGCTGTGGCGGGTGCCGGCGGCCAGCAGGCCGAAGGGCCGGCCCTGCCAGAAGTACGGGTACAGCGCGCCGTTGCCGTGCGGCTCGCTGACCACCCGCGCCGATTCGCCGCCGTTCCAGCCGCTGACCGTGACCGGAGAACGGGTCCAGAGCGCCTCCGCGAAGCCGGGAGTTTCCAGCGGCAGCGGCGCGACGGTCGCGTGCCCGGAAACCACGCGCGGCTGCCACTGCTGGTCGTCCAGCGTGTAGTACATGATGTGCAGCTCCGGCACGGTCGCGTTCAGCACGTCCCGGGCGTGGGCGGCCAGCAGCAGCAGGTCGGTCTCGGTGCCGACCGCCTCGGTGAAGGTCACGAAGGCGTCCAGGGCGGCCCGCTCCTCTTCCAGCAGCGCCTGCCGCTCCTCCAGCTGGCGGGTCTGCTCGGCGCGTTCCAGCGCCAGCCCCAGGCTGCGCCCCACCGCCTTGAAGATGTCCAGCTCCGCCTCGGTCCACAGCTGGGCACCGACCCGGCCGATGCCCAGCCAGCTTTTCGGCTCGCCGCCGGAGCTGTAGGGGTAGACCGCCCCGGTCTCGTAGCTCGCCTCGCCCGTCTCATCGCCCTCCTGCGGCTGCATATGGCTGTATGACAGCGGGGCATTGGTCTCGAAGGCCCGCTGCAGGCCCGGCGCGGCCCTTGGAAAATGCAGCCTCGTCTGCAGCGAACGGCGCATGAACGGGTCCTGCGACAGCACCCGCGCGGTCCAGAAGTCGCCGTCGGCCTCGTAGTAGCCCACGCTCACCTCGCCCAGGCTGGCGCGCAGCACCTCGATGGCCTGCTCGGCCAGCACCGGCACATCGGTGCTGCTGGCGACCCGCTCGGTGAACTGCACGAAGGCCCTCAGGGCGTCGGCCGGCTGATGGTGCTGCCCCAACTCCTGACCGGCCTGTTGCAGGCGAACCAGGGCGGCCCCGGCCTGCTGCAGCAGCACCGACAGCACCCGGCGCTCGCTCCACGAGAATGGGTGCGGCTCGCTGTAGATCACGGTCAGCACGCCGGCCGGGGGAGCGCCGGGCAGCGGCAGCGCGGCAGCGGCTCCCGGCCGTGCGGCCACTCCGGTCTCCGGCTGGTCCGGCAGGGCCGACAGGTCATCCAGGTACAGCGCCTCCCGGCGGTGCCACACGGCAGCGGCCAACGTCGTCCCGACGTCGAAGTCCGCGGCGCCGCTGCTGGCGGCCAGCGTCAGGGGCAGGCCGTCCCTGTCCGGCCACCACACCTGAGCGGCGGGAGCCAGGAGCGAGCGGCGGGCCGCATCCAGCAGCCATTCCAGCACTGCCCCTTCGGTCTGGGCCGACGCGAGGGCGTCCAGCAGGTCCAGAACGTCCGGAGACCACTGAGGCGCTGCCCGGACGTCCGACCGCTCTGTCATGTCGGCAGAATACCGCCTGTTCCCAGTGAAGGCTTCCCCTGTCTGGTCCCGTGCCGCCGCGCCCGCTAGACTGACGGCCGAGGCTGCCGCAGCTGCAGACAGGTGAATTCACAGCATGGCCCAAGCGCACGACGACCGATTTGCCCAGCTGATCGAAGGCAACGCCGAGATCAACGCGCTCCTGCGCCAGCAGGCCGAGGCGGGCCTGACCAACCTGCACCGTCCCATCGAGCGGCTGGGGGCCCTGCTGGTGCGGCCGGTGTTTCTGGTGGTGTCGCTGACGGTGGCCGTGCTGTGGGTGCTGCTGAACCTGGACCTCAAGGTCGTCACCTCACGGCCCTGGGACGCGCCGCCGTTCTTCTGGCTTCAGGGACTCGTCGGAGTGCTGAGCCTGATCACCACCGCCACCGTGCTGGTGTCGCAGGCCCGGCAGGCGCAGCTGGCCGAGCAGCGCGCCCAGCTGCAGCTGCAGGTGATCCTGCTGACCGAGCAGCGCACTGCCAAACTGATCGGACTGCTGGAGGAGTTGCGGCGCGACCTGCCGAACGTGCACGACCGCCCTGATCTGGAGGCGGAGGTGATGCAGCAGGCCAGCAGCCCGCAGGCGATTCTGGAGGCCATCGTGACGCAGGACGACGCGGGAACAGAGGAGCGCTAGCGGTCCCGTGCCGGTCCGGCTCGGAACGACAGCAGCGCGGTGACGGCGGCCAGCAGGCTCAGCGCCGCGCACCACCAGCTGACCCGCTGGAAGCCCGCCACGAAGGCGCGCTGCACCGAGCCCCGCAGCTGCGCGGTGCGCGCCGCAGGACCGGCCGGGATCGGCACCTGGGCCAGCCGGTCCGCCTGGGCCAGCATCGATTGAGTCACGGCGGGCGGTTGCTGCTGGGAGTGCAGCTGACGGCTCAGGTCGCTGCGGAAGCTGCCGAGCATCACCAGCCCCAGCGCTGCCACCGCCAGCAGCCCGCCGGTGCGCGACACCGCGTTGTTGACCCCGGACGCGGTGCCGCTGTACTCCGGCTCCACGCTGCCCAGCACCGCGCTGACCAGCGGCGCCACCGTCAGGCTCAGGCCCAGCCCCAGCACCACGATGGCGGGAAAGAAGCTCTGCCAGTAGCTGCCGCCCAGCGAGGTGCGGGCGAACACCGCGAAGGCCACGGCGCAGGTCAGCGGCCCGGCCGTCAGGAACAGGCGCGGCCCGGTGTGGGCCGACCAGCGTCCAACCGGACCTGACAGCACGGTGAGCAGCAGCGCCAGCGGCACCAGCGCCGCGCCCGCCTGGGCCGGCGTGTAGCCCTGGACCCCGATTAGGTTCAACGGCAGGAAGAAGGTCAGGGCGCCCAGGGCGCCGTACAGCAGCAGGGTCAGCACGGTGGTGCCGCTGAACGCGGGCCGCCGGAACAGGGTCAGCGGCAGCATCGGGTGCTGTTCACGGGCCTCCCAGAGCACAAACCCCAGCAACAGGGCGGCGCCCAGCAGGCCCAGCGGCAGTGGCCCCCCCAGGCCGCCGGCCCCGGCCGGGCCGCCCGCCTGGATCAGCGCGAAGGTGAGCAGGCCCAGTCCCACGGCCGCCAGCAGCGAGCCGAACAGGTCGGGCGGCTGCGCGCCTGGGCTGCGCGTCTCCGGCACCTGCCGCAGGCACAGCAGCACCAGCACCGCCAGCGGCAGGTTGATCAGGAAGGCCCAGCGCCACGACAGCTGGACCAGCAGCCCGCCCAGCACCGGCCCGAGCAGGCTGGTGGCGGAGGTGGCGGCCGACCACAGGCCCACCGCCCGGCCCCGCCCCGCGTCATCGAACAGCACCCCGATCATGGCAAGGCTTCCAGGAATCAGCAGCGCGCCGCCGACCCCCTGCAGCACCCGCCCGGCGATCAGCACGTTCAGGGTCGGGGCCAGTCCGCAGCCGAGCGAGGCCACCGCGAAGATCGCCACCCCCAGCCCGAACACCAGCCGCCGGCCATACCGGTCCCCCAACGCCCCACCGGTCAGGATCAGGGCGGCCAGCATCAGCATGTAGCCGTTGACAATCCACTGGCTGCCGGCCACGCCCGACCCGAAGTAGCGCTGAATGGCGTTCAGCGCGACGTTGACGATGCTGCCGTCAAGAAACGCGAGGCTGGACCCGAGCACCGCGGCGGCCACAGTCCAGCGCTGCGGGGTGGTCCAGGGCACGGGGGCGGTGGTCATGCCCCAGCGTACCCTGCAGGGGAGCCGCGCCGGTCAGGGGGCCAGGCGGGCCGTCCGGAGCCAGAAATCGCACAGCGCCTGCATCACGTGGGTCAGCTGCCCCAGGTCGTCAGGCTTGACCAGGTAGCTGCTGGCGAAGTCCCGGTAGCTCTGATAGATGTCCGGCAGGGCATCCGAGGAACTGAGGATCACCACCGGCAGGGCCGCCAGTGTTCGGTCGCGCTTGATCTGCTGCAACAGCTCCAGGCCGTGCATGTCCGGCAGGTTGATGTCCAGCAGCACCAGCTGAGGCGGCATCGGGCTCGCCGCCAGGTGGGCGAGCGCCTCAGCCCCGCTGCCCACCACCACGCAGCGGGGCGGCGGCTGCGTCAGCGACAGGGCGTGGGTGATCAGCTCGGCGTCGGCCGGCTCATCCTCGACCAGCAGGATCTGGACGGGGCGTTTCATGCCTCACTGTAGCGAGCGGGTCGGTGACGGACCCGCCACATTTGACTAACGTCACCACTCCGGCTGCCCATGCGGCCTTGACCGTTTCCTGAGAAACGGCACGCCGGCGGGCCGCGGACAGGACGTTCAGCACCATTCTGGCCCGCAGTCCGGCGGTACCCTGGCCACGAGGGCCAGATCCAGATGGGGTCCCGGCGCGTATATCTCAGAAGGCCGCTGGCCTCGTCCTGCTCATGTCGGTTTCGGCCGGCGCCCGGAGGTCCTGAAATGGCACACGAACCCGAAGATCCGTCTGTTCAGAAGGAACTGCCCAGGCGCACCTTCCTGCGGAACGCCACGTTGTTTGCCGGGACAGTCGCCGGCCTGGGTGGCGGCCTGGAGCTGCTCAGTCGCCGCCCCGGAGCCGCCGCCGAGGGCACGCTGCCCGGCGCTGTCACACCGGCCGCCCGGCCGCTCGGTCCCTACGACGTCAAAGATCCCATCACGCCCTACGCCCAGGCGACCAGCTACAACAACTTCTACGAGTTCGGCATCGACAAGGCGGACCCGGCCCGTATGGCCGGCAGCCTGCACACCCGGCCCTGGACCGTGCGGCTGGACGGCGAGGTGCGCAAGCCCCAGACGGTGGACATCGACACGCTGCAGTCGTGGTTCCCGCTGGAGGACCGCATCTACCGGATGCGCTGCGTGGAGGGCTGGTCCATGGTGATGCCGTGGCTGGGCTTTCCGCTGGCCGCCCTGATCCGCCGCATGGAGCCCACCAGCAAGGCCAAGTACGTGCAGTTCACGGCCCTCTACGACCCCAAGCAGTTTCCGGGCCAGCGCGGCAACGTGCTGGACTGGCCCTACGTGGAGGGGCTGCGGCTGGACGAGGCGCTGCACCCGCTGGCGTTCATGGCGGTGGGCCTGCAGGGCCGGGTGCTGCCCGGTCAGAACGGCGCCCCGCTGCGGCTGGCGGTGCCGTGGAAGTACGGCTTCAAGAGCATCAAATCGGTGGTCCGCATCACCCTGACCGAGAAGCAGCCGCACACCACCTGGAGCCTCGCGGCCCCCGACGAGTACGGCTTCTACGCCAACGTCAACCCGGCGGTGGACCACCCACGCTGGAGTCAGGCCACCGAGCGGCGGATCGGGGATCTGGGCCGGCGCAAGACCCTGCCGTTCAACGGGTACGCCGATCAGGTCGCGCACCTCTACACCGGCCTTGACCTGAGAAGGAACTTTTGAAGGCCGCCGTCCGGCCACCGCTGGCGTGGCTGGGCCCGGCCGTGGTGATCGGTGGGCTGCTGCCGGTGGCGGTGCTGCTGCTGGATGCGCGTACCGGCGCGCTGGGCGCCAATCCGGTGCAGCGGGCGCTGCTGCAGACCGGCGTGCTGACGCTGGCCACGCTGGTCCTGTCGCTGGGGTGTACACCGCTGCGGCGGCTGACCGGCTGGACCTGGCCGGCGCGCATCCGCAAAGCGCTGGGCCTGATCGCCTTCCTGTACGCCCTGCTGCACTTCGGCATCTACCTGTTCGACCAGGGCTTCACGCTTCAGACGGTGCTGGACGATGTACTGAAGCGCCCCTTCATCACCGCCGGCTTTGGAGCGCTGGTGCTGCTCCTCCCGTTGGCGCTGACCAGTTTCCGTGGTTCGGTGCGGCGGCTCGGCTTCGCGCGCTGGACGGCGCTGCACCGGCTGGTGTATCTGGCGGCCGGCCTGGGCGTGCTGCACTACTGGTGGGGGGTCAAGAAGGACCATACCGAGCCGCTGATCTACGCGCTGCTGGTGGCGGCGCTGCTGATCGTGCGGGTGGTGCTGGCGCGGCGGGCGGGTGGCCGGCGTCCGGCCTCGGCCACCCGCCTGGGTGCCTCCAGCGAGCGTCCGCCCTCGGCCTAAGCGGGGTATACCTGCTCAGTGTGGGGTTGGGGCGCTGGGCCGGGCCGCGCACTGCCCGTCGCGGCTGTACGGACAACGGGGTGCCGGGGCCTCCCGCTGCTGACAGATGCGCTCGCCCGCCTTGATGCGCTCAGCCAGCGCCACGGTGTCCGGCATCGGGGTGTCGTGCAGGTCGTCGTGCAGGAACCGAAGGAAGCGCCGGTAATGCTCGATGGCCGCGTAGCGGTCCTGCACCGCCGACAGGCAGGTCATCAGCTTCTGGTGGTGCTGCTCGCCCTGATAGGGGTCCGCCGTGAGCGCCCGCTGCAGCGCCACCACGGCGCCGGGGCAGTCGCCGGCCCCGCAGCGGGTCAGGAACAGTTCGGTGCAGGCGTGCACGTAGGCGGCCCGGTGCTCCTCACGCGCCTGCCGGGCCCACTCGGCCGTCACCTGCGGCAGGTAATCGCCGCGGTACAGGTCCACGGCCGCCTGAAAGCCCTGCAGTCGGGCCGACGGGTCCGTCGCTCGCTCGGCCTCATGCAGGGCCGCGTAAAAGCCGTGCACATCCGACGCCTGAAGCACCGCCGCCGACAGCTGATAGCGGCCGTACTGCTCGGTCACACTGGCCGGATCCGCCAGCGCCGTCCTCAGCCGGTGGATCGTCACGCGGAACCGGTTGGCGCTGGCCGGGCCCGGGTTCAGCCCCCACAGGTCCTCCAGAATCTGCTCGCGGGTCCGCCCCTCGGGAGACGACAGCAGGTAGTACAGCAACTCCTGAGCGCTGGCGGCCGCCCACGTGACCGGCTGCGCACCTCGCCGCACCTCTGGCCGCCCGAAGGCGCACACGACCAGGGAGTCGGCCGTGTGCGCGGGAATGGGACGCGGCTCTGAAGGGGTGGACCGGCTGAGGCTCATACCCAGAGTATGCTCCGCGGGCATTACGGAGGCATTACCGCAGGCTGCCCGGTCGGCACCTCACGTCCACAGCACTGCTCCATCACGCTGAACCGGATCGCTCACCCAGCCGACGGTCGGGCGGTCCCGATTGGCAGGCCACGCTCCAGCTGCCGGATGATGCGCCGTTCCTTCAGCCCAGAAGTGGCCCGGTCATCAACCAGCCCGATCAGGGGTCCGCGTGCTTCACTGTCCGTGCGCTCCAGGTGCGCCGGTTATAGGGACGGAACGGTCCGGGCGCAGGGGGGCTGGAGCGCGGCGCCCTCATCGTCCGCCGGCTCGTCCGGGTGCTCGCTGGCCATCAACTCCAGGAAGGCGCGGGCCACCTGGGGATCGAAGTGGCTGCCGCTGGTCCGCTCGATCTCGGCCAGCGCTTCCTGGGAGGTCCAGGCGCGCTTGTAGGGCCGCCGGTCGGTGAGCGCGTCGTACACGTCGATCACGGCGAACAGTCGGGCCGCGAGGGGAATGGCCTCGCCCGCCAGCTGGGCCGGGTAGCCGGTGCCGTCCCAGCGCTCGTGATGGTGCCGCACCACCTCGAGCGTGGAGGCCGGCAGGTTCGGCAGGTGCTGCAGCAGTTCGTACCCGATCACCGGATGCTGCTGGATCACCGCCCACTCTTCAGCGTCCAGCTTGCCGGGTTTGCGCAGGATGCTGTCAGGAATGGCCACCTTGCCGGTGTCGTGCAGGTAAGCGCCCCAGCGCAGCGCGTCCAGCTCGCTGCCACTGAAGCCCAGTGCCCGCGCGAGCCGCTCGGTCAGGCGCACCACCCGGTCGGTGTGCCCGGCCGTCTCGTAGTCGCGGTACTCCAGCACCAGCCCCAGGGCGCGCAGCGTCTCCTCGCGCGAGCTGGCGAGTTGCACCATATGCAGCCGGCGTTCCAGCGCCACGCTGACCCGCTCCGCGATGGCGGCGAGGAGCCGCCGGGCCTCGGTGTCCACCTCCGGACGGCGCGACAGCAGCATGAAAATACCCAGCAGCCGCTCGTCCTCGAAGACCGGCAGGGCAGCCATGGAGCGGAACTCGCCCAGAACCGCCGCGACCTGGGGCGGCAGCGCACCGTGGTCCACCACGCCGAAGAACGGCTGTCCGGCTCTCAGCACCTCCCCGATGCTGCCGAACGAGGCGAGGGTGGGAAAGCCCTGGGTCAGGCCGCGGTGCAGTGACAGGTTCACCTCGCACGAGTGGACCACCCGCAGTTCCTCGCCGTGCAGCCGCAGATAGAACCCGCAGGCGTCGCCGGTCAGGCTGACGTACCGCTCCAGCGCCTCGTAGGCGAGCGTCGTGGGATCGTGCTGCTGTTCCAGCGCCTCGGTCAGGTCCAGCAGCTGCCGGTAGCGTTCCACCTGGGCCTGCACCTGGGCCTCGGCCTGCCTGCGCGCACTCACGTCACGCGACGAGCTGTGGTATTCGGTGGCCCGCCCGGTCAGCGGATCGCGCACCACCCGGGCGCTGGTTTCCAGCCAGACGTAATGGCCCTGGGCGTGCCGCACCCGCAGGGCCAGCTCGGCCCGGTCGCCCTGACCCCGGATCAGCGAGCGCCGCAGTGTCCGGTACCCCGGCAGATCGTCCGGGTGCAGCACGTCCTGATGGTTCAGTCGGGCCGCCTGCTCCGGTGTGTAGCCGAGCAGCTCATGCACCGCCGGCGAGATGTACATCTCCGGGTCGCCGACCCGCTGGGCGGTGATCAAATTCGAGGAGTTCTCGGCCATCAGCCGGAATTTGCGTTCACTCTCCTGCAGGGCGCGCTGCGCGGCCAGCTGTTCAGTCACGTCCTCCACCACCACCAGCCGGGCCGGGCGGTCCGCAAACGTCAACCCATGGCCATGAACGATCACGTCAATGGGCGTGCCGTCCCTGCGCAGGTGGCAGACCGGGTCGGCGTGCTGCAGCACGGGCGGAAGGTCGTGGATCAGCGTTTCAAAGGCGTCCCGGTCTGCGCCGGGGCGAAGTTCCTTGAGGTGCAGCTGCAGAAATTCCTGGCGGCTGTAGCCGTATTTGACGACCGCCGCGTCGTTGACCTCCAGCACCCGCAGCGTCTGCAGGTCATAGACCCACATCGGAAGCGGGTTGTGGGCAAACAGATGCCGGAAGGCGGCTTCGCGGTCCTTCAGTTCGTCGCGCAGCGCCATCTGGTGGGTCACGTCGCGCGAGTTGACCAGGATGCCGCCGATTTCCGGGTCGTCCGGGTGGTACGCCGCGATGGATTCGATCCAGATCCAGCGTCCGTCCTGGTGCAGGAAACGGTACGTCGCCTGCACCGGCTGACCGGGCGTGGCCAGCGCCTGACCGATGGCCTGCATCACCAGTGGCTGGTCGGCCTCAAAGATGAATGCGAAGGCCGACTGTCCCACCAGCGCGCTCACCGGATAGCCCAGCAGCCGGGGCGTGGCGTCGGTGGTGTAGGTCAGGACCCCCTCCGGTGAAATCACGCTGACGAGGTCCGCGCCGAACTGGTTGAACTTGCGGTGGCGGGCCTCGCTGGTGCGCAGCCGGTCCAGCAGGGTGGCGCGTTCCAGCGCATAGGCGCACTGGTCCGCCAGCGCACGCATGAACTGGCGGTGTTCGGGCGTGAACTGGAGGTCGTCGCGGAAGTGCAGGGTCAGGGCGCCGGCTGGCCGACCCTCGTGGTTCAGAACCAGCGCGGCGGCCGCCTGATAGCTGCTGCGCGGCAGCTGCGGATACAGGCTGTCCCAGGCGGACGCGCTCAGCAGCAGGTCCTGGCCGGTGCGGATCGCCTCGGCCGCCGGCACGGGTCCGGAAAGCGGCACGCGCGCCCACGCGTTGCCCGGCTGTTCTTCATACCCGGCGCTCCCGAGCAGTTCCAGAAATGCTCCGTCCGGGGTGAGCCGCAGCACGCCGCCGGCCGCCGCGCCCAGGGCCTCCAGGGCGTGCTGCAGAATCACGGCCACCACATCGTCTGCGGTGGTGGCGGTGCTGAGGGCGGCCGCCACCTGCTGCTGGGCGGCGCCGAGCCGCTCGGCCACCACCCGAGCGGTGACGTCGCGGGCCAGGACCAGCAGGCCCTGCACCTCCGGGTCGTGCAGCAGGTTGACGGCGGTGCCTTCCAGCCAGCGCCAGCGCTGGGCCTGCCCGCGCACCCGGAACGGCGACAGCCCCACGCTGGCACCGGGCTGCGCTTCACCAAATACCTCGGCGTGCATCCGAAGCGCGTCGTCCGGGTGAATCAGAGTCTGGATCGGCGCCGGCGTCCAGGCGCCGGCTGTCGTGAGCGCGCCGAGCGCCTCCCGGGCCGCCGGATTACAGGCCCTCACCTCACCGGCGGCATCCAGCAGCAGCACCAGGTCGGTGCTGTGGGTGAACAGCGCTTCCACAATACCGGCGCCCGGCTGAAACCAGGGCGCTGTTCTGGAGGGCTGATCGGGAGCGTTCTTCACGGGACCTCGGGGGCGTGGTGGAAAAGACGTGCGTAGGTGGTGAAGCAGACCGTCGCAGGACCAACAGTCAGGGTCCGTAGAGGCTAGCTCATTGAACCTTGCGCCATTCTTACCGCGCCCTCAGCTTCTGTCACCAGTGCCAGGGGTCTTCATCGTCGTTCCGGTCAAGATCTTGTCAGAAGGGCGGGGGTAGCGTGAAGGCCACTCCCGTCCCCGCCCCCACATCCCTGGAGACCCGTTCATGGCCAGAATCCGCACTCAAGCTCAAGCCTCCGGTCACACCGTCCTGGTGGTGGACGATGATCCCGACCTGCTGAGTACCATCAGCAGACTGCTGCAGGCGGACGGCCACCAGGTGCTGGAGGCGCCGAGCGGCGCCGAGGCCGTGCGGCTGTGCCGTGAACACGACGTGCATCTGATGCTGCTCGACTACTTCATGCCCGGCATGACCGGAGAAGAGGTGGTGCGGCAGGTCCGCACCTTCGACCCGAGGGTGCAGATTGTGCTGCAGACCGGCTACGCTTCCGAGAAGCCGCCGCGCCAGATGCTGCGCGAGCTGGATATCCAGGGCTACCACGACAAGTCCGAAGGCCCCGACAAACTGCTCGTCTGGGTGGACGCCGCGCTCAAGACCTTCCGGCATGTGCGGGCGCTGCACGCCTCGCGCAGCGGGCTGGAGTACATCCTGAACGCCGCGCCGGAGTTGCACCGCCTGCAGCCGCTGGAAGACCTGCTGCGCGGCATCCTGCTTCAGATTCAGGGCATTCTGGGCTTCTCCGGCGCCTGCGTGGCCACCCACGCCCCCAACGGGCTGGTGGCCACGCCCGGCGACGCCGAGTTCATGATCCGGGTCGGCACCGGGCGCTTTGAGTCCAGCCGCTGGCTGACGCTCAATCCGCAGGAGCAGGCGCTGATCCAGGCGGCAGCCAGCAGCGGCCAGAGTCTGCTGGGCGAGCAGACGGTGCTGCCGCTGAAGGTGGGCAGCCGGGTGGTCGGCGTGGCGCTGGTGGACAGCTCGTTTCAGAACGGGGACCTGCACCTCCTGGAACTGTTCGCGGCCCAGGCGGCGGTGGCGATGGAGAACGCGCGGCTGTATGAACTGGCCACCGTGGATGACCTGACCGGGCTGGCCAACAAGCGCGCCTGGCTGGCGCGCCTGGAAGAGACGGTGCAGCTGGCCACCCGCCATGACCTGCCCACCAGTGTGCTGATGCTGGACGTGGACCACTTCAAGCGCATCAACGACACGCACGGCCACCTGGTGGGGGACCGGGTCCTGGCCGCGCTGGGCCAGTGCGTGCGGGGACACCTGCGCCGCTCCGATGTGGCGGGGCGCTACGGGGGTGAGGAGCTGGTGGTGCTGCTGCCGCACACCCCGCCGGCCGGCGCCCACGTGATCGCCGAACGGCTGCGGCGCTCCATTTCGGAGCTGAACTTCCAGGTGGAGCAGCAGGCGGTGCCGGTGCGGGTCAGCGTCGGGGTGGCGAGCCTGCCGTGCCCTGGCCCCTGGGACCAGTCGGCGGCGCTGTCGGAGGACGTGCTGGCGCGCGCCGACCGGGCGCTCTACGTGGCCAAACAGCAGGGCCGCGACCGGGTGGTGCAGGACCAGCTGACGGCTGACGCGGCCCCGGAGTGGGCGTGACCCGCAGCCTGGACCGCCCTGAAGCCGCCTCCCAGCCCCCACAGCTCCAGGCGGTCCTGGAACAGATCGGTGGGGTCGTCTGGACTGCCGATCCGGACACCGGGTCTGTCACCTTCATCAGTCCGCAGATCGAGGTGCTGCTGGGTCACACCGCGGAGTACTGGCTGCGTGCGCCGAGCCTCTGGGAGGACAGCCTGCATCCAGGAGACGCCGGGGTGACGCTGGCCGACATGGAGGCCGGCATCCGGCGTGGCCAGCCGTTCCAGCTGGACTACCGCATGCGGGCCCAGGACGGCCGCACCGTGTGGATCCGTGACTTCGTGACGCCCAACGTATCGGAGGGTCGCCTGGTGAGCATCAGCGGCTTGATGCTCGATATCACCTGGCAGCGCGAGGCCGAAGAGCGGGCGAAGCGTGAGGAGGCGCGGGCCCGCTCGCTGGTGGACAACAGCAGCGACGTGTTCGCTGTGGTAGACCCGGAGGGCCGCTACATCTACGTCAACCCGGCGGTGCAGGCGATCCACGGCATCCGGCCGGAGGAGGTGCTGGGCCGGCAGCTGTTCAGTGCCATTCATCGCGAGGACCTCGCATCGTGCCTCCACGACTTCCAGCGGGTCCTGGCGTCGCCGGACCTGACCGTAACCGGCATCTACCGGCACGTCTCGGGCAACGGGCGCTGGCGCTGGCTGGAAGTGACCAGCACCAACCGGCTGCGCGACCCGAACGTGGGCGGCATCGTGTGCCACTCGCGCGACGTGACCGACCGCAAGCTGGCGGAGCAGGCGCTGGAAGCCAGCGAGGGCCGCTTCCGTTCGCTGGTGCAGAACGCCTCCGACCTGATCACGGTGCTGGACGCGGGCGGGACGATCCTGTACGAGAGCCCGTCCATCCGGGCCGTGCTCGGCTACGAGCCGGACGCCATGGTGGGCCACAGCGTGCTGGAGTACCTGCCGGAGGAGAGTCACACCGAGATCATGGAGATGGTCGCGGCGCTGGTGGCGGGCGGGTTGGGCGCGACAGTGCGGCCCACCTTCCGCTTCCGGGCCGCCAGCGGCGAGTGGCGCTGGCTGGAAGCGCTCAGCACCAACCTGCTGGACGACCCGCACGTGGGCGGCCTGGTGGTCAACTCGCGCGACGTGACCGAGCAGCGGCTGGCCCAGCAGGCGCTGCGGGCCAGCCAGGACCGGCTGCTGTCCAGCGAGAAGCTGGCCAGCCTGGGCCGCCTGACCGCCGGCCTGGCGCACGAAATCAACACGCCGCTGGCCGCCACCATGAACCGCCTGCACGTGGCGCGCGAACTGGTGCAGGAATATCAGCGCTCCATCGGTCACCCGGAGGTGACGCCCGACGATCACCGCGAGATTGCCGGAGAGCTGTGGACCGCGCTGGACGAGGCCGGCAAGACCACCGCCCGCATCGGCGAGTTCATCCGCCAGATGCGTGGCCATACCCGTGACACGGTGAGTGGCGTGGCCGAGTTCGATCCGGCGCGGCTGGCCGGCGACACGCTCGCGATGCTGGCGCACGAGGCGCGGGCCGCACAGGTGGAACTGCACCTGGAGTCGGTGCGCACGGCGCTGACGCTGCGCGGCGAACCCGGACGCTTCACGCAGGTGCTGACCAACCTGGTGATCAACGCGATCCATGCCTGCGAGGAGCGGGCCGGGGTGCGGCGGGTGGACGTGCGCTTCGTGAGCGGCGCCGAGGCCCTGCGGATGGAGGTGCAGGACAACGGCAGCGGCATTCGCCCGGAGGTGCTGCCCCGCATCTTCGATCCGCTGTACACCACCAAGGGGGTCGGCAAGGGCACCGGCCTGGGGCTTTCGATCATCCACGACATCGTGCAGGGGCATTTCGGCGGCAGCATCGAGGTGCAGACGGAGCTGGAGGTCGGCACCACCTTTGCCGTGCTGTTCCGGCCGGCGGCCCGACACTCTTAGAGCGGCTCTCTCACCCGCTCGATCAGGCGGCCCAGGATGTGTTCGCCGTCCACCGACAGCCCGTTGTGCTCGTACTCGCTGGTGAGCCACAGCCGCATGTTGCGGATCTCGGCGGCCGTTTCTTCCGAAAACGCGCGCTCCACATACATGTCGTCGGTATACGCGATGGCCGCCACCGGCACCCGGTTCTGGCGCAGCTGGTGGATGTCATAGAGCCGGGGCCAGCGCTCCTGGGCGAGCAGATGGGCGGCCTCACGGAGCGGCCGCAGCGCCGACGACTCCTCGAACATCCACGGGTACACCATCTCGCCGGTGAAGTACTCCTCCGGAAATTCGGGTGGCTGCACCCGCTCGGCGGCCCAGCCGCTGACCACCCCGTCGGCGTAACAGGCCTCGTGGATCACGGCGTACAGGGGGTTGCGGGCGAAGCCGAAGGCCGCCTCTACCCCATGCAGGAAGGCGGGCGACCCGGCCGGGAAGTCCAGCAGGTAGTGCAGCTGCTCCAGCCCCGCGCCCATGCCCATGCTCTGGCCCACCTGCTGGAACCGCCGCGAGGTCAGGCGGTCGCCGGACGGCAGCCGCACGTCCTCCTGCTGGAGCAGCCGGTGAATGGCCCGGACCTGCTCCAGGTGCTCCGGGTGGCGGGCGTAGAAGCGCCGGTTGCGGTCCATGACCCGCCGGTAGGTGGCGCGGTACACGTCCTCGGTGGGGCGGCCGATGGGTGGCAGGCCGCCGGTGATGAATGCTTCCCGCAGGCCGTCCGGCGCGAACGACAGGTAGGTCGTGACGCAGAAGCCGCCGAAGCTCTGTCCCAGCACGCTCCAGCGCTCCACCCCCAGCGCCTCCCGGATGCGTTCAGCGTCGCGCACGATGCTGTCGGCCCGGAAGTGCCGCAGGTAATCCGCCTGCTGCTGCGGCGTCAGGCCCGGCAGTGTGCCGACCGGCGTGGAGCGGCCAGTGCCGCGCTGGTCCAGCAGCAGCACCCGGTAGTCCCTGAGCGCGCGCTCCAGCCACGCTGGCGGGTTTACCGGGCGCCCCGCCTCGAAGCCGGGACCGCCCTGAAAGTACACCAGGTAGGGGCGCTGCAGGCCGTCCGGGTCGGCCACCTCGCGGGCGAACACCTGCAGCTGCGGACCGTCAGGCTGAGCGTGGTCCAGCGGCAGCTGGAAGTCGTGGTCGGTGATCACCAGGCCGCCCAGGCGATAGGAGAGAGGCATGGCGCCACTCTACCCGGGCCGGGCTCAGGGGATCAGGTACGGCTGGTGCGGGCCAGCGTATCCGGCCGAGTGGGGAGGCGGCGCGGTCTGGAGGCGGACCAGCTCCAGGTGCGCGGGCCTGGCTGAACTCGACCTGCCACTGCCGGCTCCGGGGTCCAGCCGGGGCAGCCAGCCGGTGGCGAGCGTACAGGACAACACTGGCAGGGCGAGGATCAGCGCGGCGGTGCGGGGCAGTGCCTTCATGGTTTCCCTCCTTGATCCGTCGGCGTCCACCGACACCGTCAGGGTAGGCAGCAGGGTGCAGGCGGCACATCGAGAGCATTTGGTAGTCAGGGAGTTGCGGGAGGGGGAAGACTGAGTAGTGCCAGAGCCGCGCCCGCTGCAGTAAGCTGGAGGCACCACTCCGGACGTCCCGGCCGGCTCAGGTGCTGATCCCGCCACTTCCCTCCGATCGGCCCGTCTCGCCCCGGTGGTCGGGGGAACACCATGTCTGAGCGTCAGGTTCAGTCCGCAAGCGTGGGGCTGCCGCTGCCCGCGCGGCCGCTGATCGGCCGGGAGACGGAACTCCGAACCGCCAGCCGGCTGCTCCAGACGCCGGGCGTGCGGCTGTTGACGCTGCGCGGTCCCGGCGGCATTGGTAAGACGCGGCTGGCTGTGGAGCTGGCCCAGCTGCTCGCGCCGGAGTTTGAGGGTGGATCCGTCTGGGTGGGGCTGGCCGCCCTGTCGGACGCGCTGCAGGTGCTGCCAGCGATTGCGAGTGCCCTAGAAGTGCCGACCGCCACGCCGGAAGCGATTGCCGCACACCTGACGGGCCGGCGTATCCTGTTGGTCCTCGACAACGCCGAGCACCTGCCGGCCGCCGCGCCGGACCTGGCCCGCCTGCTGGCCCAGGCACCGGGGCTGAGCCTGCTGGTGACCAGCCGCGCGGCCCTGAACCTGCAGGGCGAGCGTGAACTCCCAGTCGGACCGTTGTCCCTACCCTCCGCACAGCGTACAGCTGAGCAGAGCGGCGCCGTGCAGCTGTTCCTGGAGTGTGCCCGGGCCATCGACCCGCAGCTGAACCTGGACGCCCAGACCCGGCCGCGGATCGAACAGCTGTGTGTCCGGCTGGAAGGCGTGCCGCTGGCGCTGGAACTGGCTGCCGCCCGGCTGCGGGCCGTGTCCCTGGAAGGATTGCTCGGCTGGCTGGACCACCCGCTGGAGGTGCTGACCGGCGGGCCCAGTGACGGCCCGCACCACGGCAGCTCGCTGCGCGGCACCATCCGCTGGAGCTACGACCTGCTGGACCCGCCGCTACAGGCGGTGTTCCGGGCCTGCAGCGTGTTCGTGAACGGCTTCACGCTGCCGGCGCTGGACGCGGTGGCCGGCCACGCTGGCGTCCGGGACGCGATCATCCGGCTGGCCGAGCACAGCCTGCTCCAGCCGGTCAGCGGGAGTCCGGAGCCCAGGTGGAAGCTGCTGGAACCGGTCCGGGAGTTCGGGCGCGAACAGTTGGCCGCTGATCCGGAGGCGGACATGCTGCACGAGCGGCACGCGGCGTATTATCTGGCGCTCGCAGAGCAGGTCGTCAAGGTAGGCGATGAAGCCCCCCTGGAGTGGCACGCCTCCATGACCGCCGAGGACGCCAACCTGCAGGCTGCCCTCGCGTGGTGGGTGGAGCACCAGCAGACCGCCCAGGCCATGCGCCTGATTCTGGCGCTGGGATATCACTGGGGAGGGGAGGCGCCGCTGCTGCAGCTTGGCTGGCTCGAGCGGTCGGCTGCCCTGCCGGACGCTGCTGCCCATCCGGCGCTTCTGGCGGCCGTCCTGAGCGACCTGGGCCAGTGCAGCATGAACGTGCGGCGGTTCGGCCCAGCCAGACCAGCCCTGGAGGCGGCACTGCGGCTGTACCGCGAGCTGAACGACCGCGAGGGTGAGGTCTGCACCCACCTCAGTTACGCGGGCCTGTTGTCCAGTGTCGGTGAGTACGCGGAGGCGCGTCGGCTCTACGATCAGCTGGAAGCCCATTTTGACGAGCACCCGCACGACCTGACCCGCATGGCCGTCATCAACAATACGGGTGTGGCGTGGCTGCGGCAGAATCGGCCGGGCGAGGCGCTGGGTGACTTCGAGCGCGCCTACCAGTTCAGCGTTCAGGAGAACTACGATCTGGGCATCGCGTTTGGCCTGACCATGCGACACTGGGCCAGCTACCTGCTGGGCAGGGGACAAGAAGCGCTGCCGCTGGCGAGCGAGGCCTGGAAGCGGACCCTGCGCCTCCACTACCCGCTGCTGCGCTATACGCTGCCGCATCAGCTGGCCTTTGAGGCCCGTGACGCGGGCCGGCTGACGCTGGCGGCCCAGCTGGTGGGCTGCAGCGAGGCGATGCGGGCCAGGACGAACGCACCCTGGGATGACTGTATTGCGCCTCATGTGCAGCAGCTGGACAACGCCCTTCAGGCGGATCTGGGCGAGGCGTATGCTCGGGAGCGGGCCATCGGAGGCACGCTGAGCCTGGACAACCTGACGCCGCAGGTTCTGGCCTGGCTGGACGAACCGTCCACCACCCGGCCCGCTCCCGCCCCTGGCCTGACAGCCCGCGAGCTGGAGGTGTTGCGGCTGCTGAGCCAGGGCCTCTCGGACAAGCGGATCTCTCAGCTGCTCAAGATCAGCTCCACCACGGTCAGCAAACACGTGTCAAACATGCTGGGCAAGCAGGGATTTCACAACCGCGTGGAACTGGCGCGCTGGGCCACACTCAATCACCTGCCCGGGTGACGCGCTACTGAATTCTGGGGGTGCGGAGCCGAGGCGGCGTGGCCTACCCTGAGGTGTCACCGATCAGGAACTCCGGGGTTGGCCTGCGGAGCCCCCGGACCGGTGTGTCGGGCGAGGGCGGTGCGTCTGGCTGAAGGTCGTTGGCCGTCTCAGGAGGTACAAATGTCTGAGGTCACTGATCCTGTTGTGCTCGACGCCTACTTGCCCAGGACCATCTTCTACAACGATCAGCATCAGCTCGACGGCGCGATGGCTGACGCCCTGCAGGGGCTGGATCACCTGCAGCAGTGGCTTCATGGTGTCCCTGAGTCTGCGTTGCACCAGCCGGTCGCGCCCGGCAAGTGGAGCCCAGCTGAGTACGCCGATCACCTGGTCCGCACCAACCGCATGATCAGGCAGCGGCTCCAGGCCCACCTGGATGGAGAGGCCCATGAACAGGTCGGCTACGGCGCGGTCTACCCGGACGGACGGGTCGTGGCGCACAGCGGGACCGAGCCGGTGCCCGGTCAGAACCGGGAGGTGCTGACCCGCGCCCTGGCCCGCTCGCACTCGGAGGTGATGGAGCTGATCAGCCGCTACGCGGTGGAGGGGCGGCTCACTGAACCCTGCCTGCCCCATCAGTATTTCGGCACCCTGAATGCCGAAGAGACCGCCCAGCTGATCGCCGCCCACTACCGGCGTCATCTGGCCCAGCTGCTCCCGGCTGCCGAACCGCTGTAAGGAGAGCGCACCCTGGCCGTCAGCAAGGTGTGGAGATCAGCCCTGGACGCCGGGTGCCGGGGCGGGAGAATGACAGAACAAGCCCGCCCTAGCGCCAGCGCGGGCGCCGGATGGGGCAGGCTTGCTGAGCGACTCTGACGGGGGCCGCCCCAGTCACTCAGTGGAAGTTGCTGAGCGTCACGCTGGTGTTGCCGAGGGTGAAGGTCAGGCCGCATCCGGCGAGGGCATCGTCCGGCGCGCTGACGTCCGCGCTGGCGCTCACGTCGTTCTGCCCGCCACTGGTCAGGACCGTGATGGCCCGCTCGGTGGTGGCCTGGTCCGCGCTGATGGTGAAGCTGTGGTCGGACAGCGTGTAAGCCGTGCCGCCAAGCGTGGTGCCGCTGCGGGTGGCGGTCACCGTGAGCTTGGGCGTGCCGCTCAGGGTCGCCTGCCCCGCCTGATTGCCCGAATCCCAGACCGAAACCCTGAAGCTGTCCAGGGAGAAGGTGAAGGATGCCGGAGCCACGCATGGACCGCTCAGAGTAGCGCCTGTCATGCTGGCGGTGAGTTTGGCCGCGTGGGGACGCACATTGAAAGGCACGTCCGACGGGAACTGCAGGTCAGGGAACGAGGCGGGCGGAGTGGAGCGGCTGGTGTCGTACTGCGCCGACCCGGTGACGCTCTGCACCTTTAGCACGGACGAGGGCGTCAGCCGTGCGCCGTTGAGGTTCGCGGGATTGGCGATCGTCTGGGACGGCACCAGCGTCCCGACGACGCTTCCACACCCGGCGAGCAGCGGCAGAACGGTCCAGAGCAGGTGGATAGGGCGGAATGGGTGCATGCGGTTCTCCTCGTTCGGTCTCACCATTGGCTCGCTTCATCCCAGGTGACCGGCATTCTGGATGAAGGTCGTCGCCTCCGAGGGACAGGAGACGCCCAGCTTGTCCTGAGTGTCTGAAGGCACCATAGGGCCGCATTTCTGACAGGCCTCTGACTGAACGAGGGCGGGGCTGAGATTCACAGCGGCCGTGCCCCGCACTGTGGGGTGGTCCGGGGTCCAGGGTTCCCTGTGCGCTGGAGGGAACGTTGTGTCGGTCCGCGCCGGGGCGACCGTCAAGACCTTCCCTGACTCACTGGAACGCGTGATCCCTCCCCGGCGGTCTCCCTTCAGTCTGCACCACAGACAACACCATTCCTGAGGTCCATGCCGGTTGCTATGGTGGAGCGGCTACGGAGGCAGCCCATGACCGGACCGCGACCATCCGCCGTGACGCCCAGGCCGTTCAGACGTGTCCTGCGGCCATCCTGGACGCCGTACCTGTTCATCGCACCATTCTTTCTGGTGCTGCTCGGCTTCGGGCTGTTCCCGCTCGCCTTCTCGCTGTACCTGTCCTTCTGTGACTGGAATCCGGTGCGCGGCCTGGGGGCCATCCGCTGGGACGGACTGTGGGCCTACCGCAACGTGTTCACCGACCCGCTGTACTGGCCGGCGTTCTGGCGTTCGGTCACCACCGCGCTGGCAGCCACGGTCCCTCAGCACCTGCTGGCCCTGCCGCTGGCCTTCGGCATCCACCTGGCGTTCCGCCGGGTGCAGGGCGTGCTAGGCACCGTGCTGTTCCTGCCCTACGTCACCTCGCCGGTGGCGGCGGGCGGCGTGCTGGGGGCGCTGTTCCTGTTTGCCTGGCGGCCACTGGAGGCCCTGCTCAGGGTGGTGCTGGCTCCCCTTGGGGTCGAGCTCCCCGCCGACCTGGGCAGCGGCCTGCCGTTTGAGGCGTTCTCGCTGCTCTGGACCACGCTGGGCTGGAACGTGTTGCTGTATCTGATGGGGCTGGGCATCATCCCGCGGAGCCTGTACGAGGCGGCCCAGGTGGACGGGGCCAGCCTGTGGTGGCAGTTCCGGGCCATCTCGCTGCCGCTGCTGCGGCCCATGATCTTCATCGCCTTCACCATCAGCTTCCTGCAGGCGGTGCAGGCGAACACCTGGCAGCCGGCGGCGAACGCAGGGGGGCTGAGCGTGCCGCCCTATATTTTCCGCACCGGCTTCTTCGAGCTCGACTTCGGGCTGGCTGCCGCGCAGACCTGGGTGTTCTTCGGGGGCGTGCTGCTGATCGTGGGGCTGGCGTATGCCCTGCTGGGCCGGAACTTCACCAGCCTGGACGTCTCGGCGGTGGGTGAGCAGGCCGAAGGCCCGCTGCACCTGCCGGCGGCCGCGCTGGTGGCGTTCAAACTGGTGCTGGCCGTGGCGCTGTTCATGGCGACCGTGCCGCTGGCCTCAGTGCTGCTGAACCTCACCCGCACCGCCAACTTCCAGCCGCTGGCGCTCGGGACGGATTTCCAGAACAACTATGACGACCTGCTGCTCCGCGTCCCGCAGTTCTGGCGCACGGTGTGGAACTCCAGCTACGTGAGCAGTCTGGCGGCCCTGGGCGCGGTCCTCACCTCCAGCCTGGCCGGCTTCGCCTTTGCGCTGTTGCCCTTCCGGCACAAGGAGCGGCTGTACGCGGCGGTGCTGGCCCTGATGCTGTTTCCCTCGCTGCTCAACATCATCCCCACCGCCATGTTGATGCAGGTGATCGGCTGGCTCGATCAGGCGCGGGCCATGTGGGTGCCGGCGGCGGCGAGCGCGTTCGGCATCTTCCTGACGCGGCAATACATGGTGACCGCCCTGCCGGCGAGCGTTGTGGAAGCCGCCCGGCTGGACGGGGCCAGCACCTTCACCATCTACCGTCGGCTGGCGTTGCCGCTCGCGGCCCCGGTGCTGGCCACCGTGGGCCTGCTGACCTTCATCGGAACCTGGAACAACAGCATGAACGCGCTGGCTGTCTTCAAGACGCCCGAGACGCAGCTGGTGCTGCAGGCGCTCAGCACCGTCGTGCGACCCGGCGGCGACGGCACAGCGGCCTACCGCTTCGGGCTGGCCCTGGCCACCCTGCCCACCCTGCTGGTCTTCGCCCTCAC
The DNA here is from genome assembly GCF_040256395.1 of Deinococcus sonorensis KR-87. Lineage (NCBI taxonomy): Bacteria > Thermotogati > Deinococcota > Deinococci > Deinococcales > Deinococcaceae > Deinococcus > Deinococcus sonorensis. The sequence continues at coordinate 164,058 of NZ_CP158296.1, forward strand.
CGCCCATCAGGTGTCGCGTGGCATGAACCTGGGCCGTTCCAGGTTGACCACAGGGACCCCAGCGGTGGCCGGTGACGGCCACCGCCCCAACGGGAGCGCGATCGGCGGGGCGGATGGGATGCGCGCCATCGCCTGCCTGATGGTCATCGCACACCACCTGGCCCAGCGATTCGATCCGTCCCGGCAACCGGCGGCTCTGCGCGAGCTGCACGCTTTCCTGATCACCGGACAGGTGGGCGTCAGCGCGTTTTTCGTGCTGTCGGGCACGCTGCTCTCGCTGCCCTTCTGGCGGCGCTACCTGAACGGCCAGCCGCGCCCCGACCTGCGCGAGTACGCCAGACGCCGCGCGCTGCGAATCGCCCCGGGGTACTACGCCAGCCTGCTGCTGAGCGTGCTGGTGAGCATTGCCTTTGTTGCGAACGCCGAGCATCCCTGGCTGCGGTTGCTAAGCGCTGCCACCTTCACGTCGGCCTTTCACTATCTGACGTTCTTCCCGGCCGATCTGAACGGCCCGCTGTGGAGCATCGGCTTCGAGGTGGTGTGCTACCTCCTGATGCCGCTGGGCATGCTGGGCCTGTTCGCCCTGCTGCCGCGCCGCTCGGCCGGAGCCGCGTTCGGCTACTGGATCCTGACGCTCGGCGTGGTCATGCTGGCGCACCAATGGACGCTCAACCACCTGGTTCCGGGCGGCGCCGGACGTGGTTGGCAGTACGGCATCGTGGGCGGTGCGAAGTTCTGGATGCCCAACTACAACCCCCTCGGGCTCTACGCGCACTACATCCTGGGGATCCTGGCCGCCGGGGCGATTGCCGTGGGGCAGCGGCGGTGGCGTGCGCACCTGACCTTCGATGCGCTGGGTGTGGCGGGCTTTGCCGGGATGCTGGCACTACTGTGGCAGCTGCGGCACGCGCCTGAGTTCACGCACAGCGTCGGGGAGCAACCGTACTTCTTTCCGTGGCTTCCCGGCCTGGTGGCCCTGACGCTCGCCACGCTGCCCTTCTCACGCTGGGCCCGGTATGCGTTCGACAACCGCTTCTTCCGCTACACCGCCCGGGTTTCGTTCGGCCTGTACATCTGGCACTACCTGATCCTGGAACTGATCCGGCTGCTGCATCAACCGGCCTTCACCTACGCGGGCATCGACTCGCTGCCGGACTTCCTGGCCTTGTCCGCCGCTGCCGTGTGGCTGGCGTACCGCGGTGCCGCGCTCTCGTACCGGCACATCGAGGCGCCGTTCCTGCGGGGGGTGTCCAAGCAGGAACGGCGGGTAGAGCGAAGTGAACCATCCATTGCCCCGGCACCGTCCCGCCTGAACCTGCCCCGCCTGCTGCAGTGGAGCTTGGCGGGACTGCTGCTCGTGTATGCCGGGCATCACGTCTACTTCAGGCAGCCCAGCGGGCGCCAGCTGGCCAGCCTGGTGCAGAACCTGGCGCGCAACCCGGAGTTCCTCCCGGTCAAGTCCAGCGATGGCGCCGGGCTGCGCCGGTACGAATTCACCGCGCTCGGCACCACCGGCATGACCTGGCACAGCCCGAATGACTGGACCATCGAGGTGCTCTCGCCCCGCTTCGCCCTGCACGAACTCGCGCCGGAGGTTCGCAGCCTGGGCATGCGCGGCGACCGCGAACGCTTCGAGATCACGGCTGGCCCCCTGATGGGCCTGACCGTGGACCAGAACCCTCTGGAAGTGCACATCTACAGCGCCGCTCAGCAGCAATAACGCGGTGCGAACCTGCGGTGGCGAGCCGGTGCCCTGCGGCAGATGTGCGCGGAGGGGGCGGGCCAGGAGCTCTCCCGACGCGCCAGCCTGGAAGCAGAACGGGCGCCGGTGAACGGCGGGCGTCAGTCAGCGGGTGGGGCGTGGCCCCTGTCGCCGGGGCACGCAGGTAGCCGGCCAGCGTCAGGAGGGTGGCGAAGATGCCCAGGATGGCCACCGCCGGCGCCAGCCCCGCCACGCCCAGCAGCAGGCCCGCGAGGCTCACCCCGACGGGTCTCAGGCCCTGACCCACCAGAATGCGGGCGCTGTACACCCGTCCGCGGACCGCTTCGGGCGTGAGCCGGGCGAACAGGGTTCCCACCATCACGTTCAGCGGTCCGAAGCACAGGCCCATCATCAGGGCGAGCAGCAGCGCCACCCACAGCGACGGCGCAAACGCCACTCCGACGATGCACAGCGCCGGTCCGACGCAGCCGAGCGTGATCCAGTTCAGCGGGTGCGAGCAGGCCGCGCGGGTCGTCATTGGGGACGCCCGCCAGCCCGCCACCCAGACCTACACGCTGATGCAGCGCACCGCTGCCAGTGGCATGCTGATGGTGCAGGCTGGGAACACGGCCGGTCCGGTGAGTCTGGCCACCGTGCTGAACGGTTCGTTACAGGTCCAGGGCAGCCAGCGCGGTTCCACCACTGGTTTGGCTGGCGGCTCGGTCAGCGCCTCCACCCCTGGTAATTCCGGTACCACGGCCGGCGGTTCAGGCGCTGGCAGCGTCACCACCAGCAACACCCAGCCGGTCAGCGGCTCGGCGGCGGCCAGCAGCTCGCTGGGGGTGTCGGTCGGTGGTGTCAGCCTCGGCATCAGTGGCACGATCGGCGCTGACAGCAGGTAAAAACTCGGAAGAGCTGGGGAAGGACCTTCAAGCCCTTCCCCAGCTCTTCCTGCCTGCCCACTGAAGGGAAGGCGTTCCCACCCCTCAGAAGGGGCATTCACTGCTGGCAGACCAGCCTCGTGATCCAACCGGCTTTGCTCTGCAAGGCACGGTGAGAAACTGTCCCCGCCATCTCTCTACATGCCGAAGGATGTGGGGGGAGCACCAGAACGTTGGAAGGCATATGCCGCCGTGAAGTGATCGTGGGGCCAATCCTCTCTGGAATGCATCTGCGCCTACATGGGAGGTACGGCCCTCATCCGGTGCTGGTACGGTCGGGCCATGACCCCAGAGCAACCGCCTCAGGCAGACGCCGGCCACGGAACGATTCTGGTGATGGGTGCCACTGGCACGGTGGGCGGAGAGATCGCCCGGCAGCTGAGCCGTTCGGGCGTGCAGTTCCGGGTGGGCGTGCGGCGCCCGGAGACGTTTCCTGAGCTGGCCGGTGCTGCGCCGGTGCGCTTCGATGCTGCCGATCCGTCCAGCTATGGGGCGCTGGACGGGGTGGACCGGCTCTTTCTGCTGTGGCCCCCCGGCACCGACGTGCGGCGGGACGTGCTGCCGGTGATTGATCAGGCCGCTGCCCGCGGCGTCCGGCAGGTGGTGTTCCTGTCCATCCTGGGGGCGGAACGGATCCGGGTGGTCCCGCACCGCCGGGTGGAGGAGCATCTGGAACGGTCGGGGCTGGACTGGGTGTTCCTGCGGGCCAGCTACTTCATGCAGAACCTCAGTGGGGTCCACCGCGACGACATCCGCCTGCGCCGCGAGATCTTCCTGCCGGCCGGCGGGGGCCGCACCAGCTTTGTGGACGTGCGCGACGTGGCGGCCGTGGCCGTGCGTGCCCTGCTGACCGGCGAGGGCCAGGCCGCCCATAACCTCACGGGCGGCGAGGCCCTCAGGTATGACGAGGTGGCGAGCATCTTCAGTGTCACGCTCGGGCAGCGGGTGGAGTACACCAACCCCTCGCCGTGGCATTTCGTGCAGCAGAGCCGGGCGCGCGGTGTGGCCACCCCCTTCGCGCTGTTCATGCTGGCCGAGTACACCGTGGCCAGGCTGGGGCTGGCCGGCGAGGTCACCGGTGAGGTGCAGACCCTGCTGGGCCGCCCGCCGATCCGGCTGAGGCAGTTCGCGGAGGACTTCCGGGAAGCGTGGCTGTAACGCCCCGGCCGGGTCAGCTGCGGGCCCGACCCACCACCGCGAATAGCGGATCACCGCGGCGCTGTCCATTCACCGTGGGGCTGCGGTCCAGCGCCACGATGTCGGTCCAGTTTCCCGCCGCTTCCAGATACTGCTGCACCAGCGCCAGATGGCCAGCGTCGTCCAGCCGGTGCCACACTTCCACCGCCTTGGTAGGGAAGCAGCGGTTGGAGAAGCTGATCACCACCGGCCCTCCCGGCATCAGCACCCGGCCCAGGTCGCGCAGCACCGTGACCGGGTCGGTGAGGTAATCGATGGAGACGGTGCAGCCGGCCGCGTCGAAGGTGTGGGATTCGAAGGGGAGCAGCGGGGTGGTGTTGAGGTTCTGGACCACAGCCCGGGTCAGACGCGGATTGGCCGCGAGTTCCCTGGCATTCAGTCCAAGTCCCACCACCTCCCGGTAGTGCACCTCGTCCGGCAGGTGGCTCACCCAGCTGCTCATCAGGTCCAGAATCCGGCCTTCTGACGGCAGAAATTCACGGTACAGCTGCGTGACGGCCGCGATGGCCCCCTCGTCAATGTGGGTGACGAAGCGGGGCTGACGGTAGAACTGCTCGTCGGGCGTCTCGTCCTGACGGCGGAAGGCCGTACTCGGAAGGTCGGTCATGTGGCCATTGTGCGGGCCGGCATGCTCCTGTCTCTGTAGGGACGGCTTCAGCTGGCGGCAGGTCCGGAGCCGGTCGGTTCACGGCCCTGCGCGTAGACCTTACCCTGCTGAATTAATCGCCAGGGGCGGTGGGGGCCAGTTCATCGCCAGTGCGCTCGCCGCGTGCACGCAGGTAGCCGGCCAGCGTCAGGAGGGCCGCGAAGATGCCCAGGATGGCCACCGCCGGCGCCAGCCCCGCCACGCCCAGCAGCAGGCCCGCGAGGCTCACCCCGACGGGTCTCAGGCCCTGACCCACCAGAATGCGGGCGCTGTACACCCGTCCGCGGACCGCTTCGGGCGTGAGCCGGGCGAACAGGGTTCCCACCATCACGTTCAGCGGTCCGAAGCACAGGCCCATCATCAGGGCGAGCAGCAGCGCCACCCACAGCGACGGCGCAAACGCCACTCCGACGATGCACAGCGCCGGACCGACGCAGCCGAGCGTGATCCAGTTCAGCGGATGTCGGCTGGTGCGGCGGCCCATCCAGATCACCATGCCCAGTTCGGACACCGCCAGCACCGAGCCGAGCAAGCCCACGCCAAGCGCGCCCCGGTTCTCGGTCTGAACCCACGACAGCGCCGCCGGCAGGTGCACGCCCACCATCAGCCGGTCGGCAATGCGCGGCAGAAACACGGCGGTGTACGGCTCCATGGCAAAGTTGACGCTGGCGAGGCCCAGCAGCGTCGCCCACAGGGCCGGCCGCTCCAGCACGAACGAGAAGCCGAAGCGGGTGCGTTCCCACCACGCCGCCAGTCCGCGCCCGGTGTCGGTCGCGCGGGCCACGGGAGGAAAGCGCACCAGCGAGTACGCCACCAGCGCGATCACAAAGGTCGCGGCGTTCACCCACATCACGCCCGGCGCCCCGATGCTGGCCACCAGAAAACCGGCGCTGATCGGGGCGAGCAGGCCACTGGTGGTCCAAGTGAGGTTGAACAGCGCCTGGATGCCCTGCACCCGTTCTGGCGGTACGAAGGTGGGCAGCGAGGCCTGCTGGGCGGGAAAGATCACGCTGCCCGTGAAGCCGGTCAGGGCTGCCGTCACGACCAGGACCGGGAACGAGAGCAGGTGGAAGGTGTAGAGCAGCGGAATCAGGCTGATCCAGACGGCGCTCAGGCCGTTGGCGACCCGCAGCACCGTGCGGCGGTCCCAGATGTCGGTGTAGCTCGCCAGGCTCACGGTGCCGACCAGCATCGCCACCGTCCACGCCCCGATCACGGTGCCGGACAGGCCGGGCGAATGTGGGTAGAGGCGGTACAGGAACCATGCGAGCGCAATGAAGGTCAGTCCATTGCCGAAGGTGTTGATACTCTCGCCGATCCACAGAATCAGGATGCGGCGGTCACGCAGCAGGGAAAACATGGCAGAACCTCGACAGGACAGTGGAGCACGCTCGCGCGGAGGAAGAAAGGCGGCTGCCAAGTCTACGAAGGTGCGGCACAAGAAACATGAATGCTGGCCCTGGAGTGTGCCGGAAAGGCAAACGGATCTGACCAGGTCATGAGTGCGACGCTGCTCGCCTGCCTGAAGCTGCTCGGGTTGAGGCGAAGGTGAGAAGCAAAAACCAGCTCTGCGTCCTGATCGGAAAACTCCCTGATCTGAATGGTTCGTGGCAGGTAGGACAACCTATTGCAGCTCAGGCAACAGAATATCCGAAGTTGTTATATACGCTTTTGCACTTGTCATGTTGACTTTTGTTCAAACTGTTCCTTACACTCATTTCAACGCAAAATTTTTATGAGGTGGCTCAAGGAGGTGTCGCTCGAACGACTGCCCGTCAGGCCCACTGTCCTGCCTTCCTGTCTTGACCGGAGGTTTCCATGACGATTCACCGTAAGGTTGCCTTGATGTCCGTGTCTGCCGCCCTGCTCCTCGTCGGCGTGCGGACATTCGTGTCCGCGCAGAGCGCTCCGACCCAGCTGGTGTTCTGGGGCAGCTGGACCGGGGAGGGCGAGCAGCAGATCAACACGATGGTGAAGGCCTTCAATGCCTCCCAGAAGCGCATTCAGGTGCGGTACGTGCCGCAGCAGGACGTGGAGACGAAATTCCTGACGGCGACCGTGGCCGGCAACGCGCCCGACGTGATGATCTGGGACCGGTTTCAGACCGCCCTATACGCTCCAAAGAACGTGCTCGCTCCAATCAACAGCTACCTGACGCGGGACAAGATCGACCCCAAGACCTTCTACGGTGAGGCCATACGGGAACTGACGGTGGGCACCAACATCTACGGCCTGCCGCTGACCGTGGACGCCCGCGCCCTCTTCTACAACAAGACGATGCTGCAGGCGGCCGGGGTGCAGCCACCGCGGACCTGGGCCGAACTGCGTGCCGCCGCAATCAAGCTCACGAAGCGTGACGCCAACGGCAAGCTGCTGGTCGCCGGGTTCGCGCTCGATGACGTGGGGCTCTTCAGCATGTGGCTCAAGCAGGCGGGCGGCAGCATGCTCACGCCCGACGGCACCAAGACTGCCTTCAACAGCCCGGCGGGCCTGCGGGTGCTGGAATTCTGGGACACGCTGCTCAACAAGGACAAGGTGTACGAGATCGGCTTCGGGCGCGGCGAGGGCAATGCCCAGGACCCGTTCGTGACCGGAAAGATCGCCATGGGCTACAACGGCCCGTGGAACATCAGCTCGTACCGCAAGTACGGCCAGAAGCTGAACTTCGGCATCGTGCCGCCGCCCAGCGGACCGACCGGCGCGAAGGGCGCGGTGATGGGCGGCTTCGGGCTGGCGCTCACCCAGGCCTCCCGCAACAAGGACGCCGGCTGGGAATTCATCAAGTGGTGGCTCGCCAACTCGAACAACGCCCTGACCTGGGGCAAGTCGAGCAACAACATTCCCGGCAACCTCAAAGCGGTGGATGACGCCTACTTCCAGCGCGACGCCTTCTGGAAACCCATTACCGACACCCTGACCTTCGCGACGATCCGTCCGGCCGTGGCCGGGTTCCCGCCCATGGAAGGGCAGGCCCTGATCCCGAACATCCAGCTGTTCCTGGAAGGCAAGCAGGACGCGAAGACCGCGCTGCAGAAGGCCCAGGTGGCGGGCGACCGCATCCTGGCGGACAACGCCAACAAGTAGTGCTTCCCTTCCGGGTGGGCATGGTCCACGCCCACCCGGAGCTCTGGAGAACCATGCGGAACACCCTGCTCCTCTGGCTGACGGTGCCGGGCCTGTGCGTCTCGGCGGCGCCTGCCCAGCCTGCACCCTCCGCGCCCGACCCTGCCCGGGCGATGAGCGACTTCCTGAAAGCCTACTGGGACCCGGACCGGGGCCTGTTCCTGGCCTGGAACCGCAGCGCGCCCTTCGCCCGGCCGAGTGGAGCGGGGCCGGGCGGCGGCAAATACAGCGATTTCTGGTGGGCCGCGCAGCTGTGGGACCTGGTGCTGGATGCGGCGGCGCGGGACCCGGACAACGCGGCGGACCGCGCCCTGATCGCCCAGGTGTACGACGGCTTTCAGGCGGCGTACCCGGAGTGGCAGAACGACTTCAACGACGACCTCGGCTGGTGGGCGCAGGCGGCCACGCGGGCCGCGGCCCTCACCCATGACGCGCGCTACCAGCAGCGGGCCGAGGCGCTCTTCACCGACATCTGGCGCTCCTGGACACCCGACCTGGGCGGCGGGGTGCTGTGGCGCCGCTCCGGCGGCACCCAGAAGAACGTCGCGACCAACGCGCCGCTGGTCGTGACGGCAGTGCGGCTGTACCAGGCGACGAACGACCCGGTCTACCTGGAGCGGGCCCGGCAGCTGTACACCTTCGTGGACACTCGCCTCACCGATGGGGACGCGCGGGTCTACGACAACATCGAGGGGGGCGAGCTGCGGCGCTGGGACTTCACGTACAACGTCGGCAACTTCGTGCTCGCGTCGCTGGCGCTGCGGGAGGTGACGACAGACCCGGCCGAGCGGGCGCACCTGCTGACCCGCGCCGTGAAGTCGGCCGACTGGGCGCTGGCGAACCTCACGAACGCAGGCATCTTCCTGGACGAGGGCAGCGGCGACGGTGGCGGCTTCAAGGGCGTCCTGATGCGCGGCCTCGCCGCCCTGACCCGGGAGCCGGACCTGAACCCGGGCTCGCGCGCCCGTTACACCGACAGCCTGCGCGAGAACGCCACGCAGGTGTGGAACCAGCGCCGCCCCTCCGACGGTCTGGTCGGCCCTGACTGGTCGTCCCCGGCGGGCGACGGGGTGATCGAGAGCATGACGGCCGCCTCGGCGGTCGCGGCGCTGCTCCTGGCCCCGCCTCCGCTTCCGGGCGGCCCAGTCACGGGCAACGGGCGCTACGAGGCCGAGAACAGCCTGCGCGAGCACGTGAACACCAGTGTGGCCGCTCCCGGCTTTACCGGGCGTGGGTACGTCAATGCGTTCGTTCAGGACGGCGGCTTTGTGGAGTTCCGGGTCAACGTGGCCAGCGCAGGTCCGTATACCGCGCGGCTGCATTACAGCGCGGGAGCAGGTGCGGCGGTGCGCTCGGTCAGCGTGAATGGAGCGGACGCGCGTCCGGTGACGCTGCCTGCCACTCCCGACTGGCAGACCTGGGCCGACCAGGACGTGCCGCTGACCTTGCCGGCGGGGGCGAGCCGGGTGCGCCTGTCGTTCAACCGCCTGTCCGGTGACCGCAACTGGCTCAACCTCGATCACCTGACGCTCGGGAGCCGCCCATGACGCCGGCCACCGTCCGGGCCAACCTGGCCTTCGGCGCCCTGATGACGCACTTCTGGAATGAGGAGCGCGCCCTGTTCGAGATCCGGGTGCCGTTCGCCTCCGCCCAGCACGATCTGCCGACCGACCCGTTCCACTACTGGTGGCAGGCGCACGGCCTGGACGTGCTGGTGGACGCGTTCGAGCGCGACGGAGACGGGCGTCATCTTGCGCAGGCCGCTCGCCTGCTGGAGGCCGTGGTGCGCGAGAACGGCTCGCTGACCAACGACTACTACGACGACATGCTGTGGCTGGCCCTCGCGTGTCTGCGCGCGTGGGATGCGGGGGGCGACCCGCGCTTCCGGGACGCTGCCCTGACACTCTGGGACGACATTCAGGGCGGCTGGAACGATCACTGTGGCGGCGGCATCACGTGGCGCAAACCGCAGCTCGACTACAAGAACACCCCGGCCAACGCCCCGGCCATCATCCTGGCGACCCGGCTGTACGCGCGCCTCGGGCGGGAAGAGGACCTCGCCTGGGCGCGCCGGCTCTACCGGTGGCAGGTGGAGCATCTGGTGGATCCGGACACCGGCTTCGTCTGGGATGGCCTCAACCGCCTGGGCGACGGTGAACTTGACCGGGACTGGGCCTTCACCTACTGCCAGGGGGTGCAGATCGGGGCGGCCCTTGAACTGCACGCGGTCACCGGCGAGCGGTCGCTGCTGGACGCCGCGAGGCGCACCGTCGCGGCCGCCCGCGCCCGCCTGGCAGACCCCGCGACGCTCGCGCTGCCCGACGAGGGCGACGGCGACGCAGGACTGTTCAAAGGCATCCTGGCGCGCTACCTCGCCCAGTTCGCCCGGGTCGCGGACGATGAGCCGACCCGGACCTGGCTGACCCGCAATGCCGCCCTCGCCTGGCAGCATCGGGACGCCGCGCTGGGGGTGTGTTCGACGTCGTGGACCGCAGCGCCTGGCACGCCGGTTGAGCTGAGCGCCGCACTGTCGGGCGTGATGCTGTTCGAGGCGGCGGCGTGGCTGCATCTGGACCACCTGCCACCGGTGGGGCGCGGCGCGTGAGGGGCCGGCGGGGGATATTGTGCTGACCGTGGCCGCCCACCTGTACGAACGCATCGTGTCGAGCGTCCTCGACGACCTCCGGGCGGGTCGGCTGCGTCCGGGCGACCGGGTGCCGTCCGAACACGAGCTGGCCCGCATCTTCGAGGTCAGCCGCATCACGTCGCGCCGGGCGCTCGAAGTACTGGCGTCCGCCCGCGTGGTGGACCGGGTGCAGGGGCGCGGCACCTTCGTGGCGCCGGACCTGCCGGACCTGGAACGGGTCGGCGCCACCCTCGGCCTCTCGCCGGAGCCTGCGCCGGACGCGCCCACGGTGCCCGGCGTGCGCTTCAACCTGCTGGGACTGGTGCTGCCGGACTTCAACGAATCGTACGGGCTACAGCTGGTCTACACCATCGAGAGCCGCGCGTCCGCGCTGGGCCTGGACCTGATTCTCAAGCGGACGTACGGCGTGCGCGAAAACGAGGACCGGGCCATCACCCGGCTGGTGGCGCGCGGCGTGGACGGGCTGATCGTGTTCCCGGTGCACGGCGAGCACTACAACCCGGTGCTGCTCAAAGTGGTGCTGGACAGCTTCCCGGTGGTGCTGATCGACCGGTACCTGCGCGGCATTCCGGCGCAGGCGGTGGTGACGGACAACCACGCGGCGGCGGCGGCCCTGACCCAGCACCTGATTGAACTGGGGCACCGGGAGATCGCCTTCGTGTCGCCGCCGCTGGAGAACACCAGTGCCCTGGAGGAACGCTACGCCGGCTGGAGCGCGGCCCTCACCGACCACGGCCTGCTGAGCCGCACCGGGTCGGTGTTGAGCAACCTGAAGTCCACGCTGCCCACCCGGCTGCACCCGGCCAACATCGCCGCCGACCGTGGCCTGCTGGAGGAATTCGTGCGGACGACGGGCGCCACCGCGTTCGTGTGCGCCGAATACAACCTCGCGCTGCAGCTGATCAACATCCTGAGTGGCCTGGGAAGGCGCGTGCCGGAGGACGTCTCGGTCGCGTGCTTCGACGCGCCGTTTGACCCGCTCGCCTCGCCGGACGAGCCGACCTTCTTCACGCACATCCGGCAGAACGAGGCCGAGATGGGGGAGGTGGCGGTCGGTCAGGTGCTGGCGCGCCTGCGCGGCGAGACGCCGCCCACCCTCACCCACGTGCCGTTTCGCCTGATTCCGGGCCGCTCAACGGCCGCGCCGCGCCGCTGACGCTCTCGCTTCTCTCCCCGGAGGGTTCTGATGCTGCACAATCCACCCCGCGTGTCGACCACCGCTCCCCCGACCGTGCCGCGCCGCTCCCGGCTGCTGCGCCACGAGTCACGCATGGCGGTCGCGTTCATCACTCCGGCGATGGCGCTGTTTCTGGTGTTCACTGCGCTGCCCGCCGTGGTGGCTCTGTTCCTGAGCTTCACCAACTACGACATCCTCAGCCCCGTCCGGTGGGTCGGTCTCGCCAACTACCAGCGGCTCCTGACCGACGACCTGTTCCGGCGCGGCGTCCTGAACGTCGCGTTCTACGCGGCGATGTTCGTGCCGCTGATGATCGTGCTGTCGCTGTCGCTCGCGCTGGCGCTCAACCGCCCGCGCCCCGGCATGGTCCTGTTCCGCACGCTCTTCTACCTTCCGGCCGTCACGTCCAGCATCGCCGCCGCGACCATCTGGAGCTGGATGTTCCAGAAGGACTACGGCGTGGTGAATCAGGCGCTCGGGGTGATCGGCATCCAGGGCCCCAACTGGCTCGCCAGCAGCGACACGGCCATGTACGCCATCGTGATCGTGACGCTCTGGCAGGGCCTGGGCAGCAACATCATCATCTATCTGGCGGGCCTCAGCGGGGTGCCGAAGTTCCTGTACGAGGCGGCGGCGCTGGATGGCGCCAGCCCCTGGCAGCAGTTCTGGTTCATCACCGTGCCCACGCTGCGGACCACGACCTTCTTCGTGGTGTTCATGTCGCTGGTCGGGGCCTTCCAGCTGTTCGACCAGGCCTACGTCATGACCCAGGGCGGGCCTGGCTACGCCACCACGACCGCCGTGTACCAGATCTACAGCAACGGCTTCACGCAGCTGCGCATGGGCTACGCCTCGGCGCAGGCAGTCGTGCTGGCCATCGCCATCCTGTGCGTGTCGCTGCTCAGCATGCGCCTCAACCGCGACGTGACGGGAGCCTGACATGAACAGACGACTCCGGCTGACTCCACTGGTCGTGGTGCGCGAAACGCTGTATTACGCCGTGCTGGTCTTCGTGGCGCTGGTCATGGCGCTCCCGTTCTACTGGATGCTCGCCACCTCGTTCAAACCCGACGCCGACATCTTCACCGATCCGATCCGCTGGATTCCGCAGCGCTGGACTCTGGACCACTACATCAAGGCCTTTACGCTGGTGCCGTTCGGCCGCTACTTCCTGAACTCCACCGTGATGGCCTTCCTGGGGGTGGTGGCCAACCTGCTGCTCGGCAGCCTGGCCGGGTACGCATTCGCCCGGCTGCGCTTCCGGGGCCGCGAGGGGCTGTTCCGCATGAAACTGGCGTCGCTGCTGGTGCCGGGCGTCGTGACGCTGATTCCGACCTTTATCATCCTGCGGTCGTTTCCGTTCGCTGGAGGCAACGACCTGCTCGGGCACGGCGGCCAGGGGCTGCTGAACACCTACTGGGCGATCGTGTTGCCCGGCGCGGCAGGGGCATTCGCGGTGTTCTTCATGCGCCAGTTCTTCCGTACCCTGCCCGAGGATTTGATCGACGCCGCGCGCGTGGACGGCGCCTCGGAATTGCGCATCTTCTGGAGCATCTACCTGCCGCTGTGCGGCCCGGCCCTGGCGACCCTCGGCATCTTCACCTTCCAGGCCGGCTGGAACGTGTTTCTGTGGGCGCTGATCGTGTTCAACGACCCCAACATGTCCACGGTGCAGATGGGCCTGCAGGCCTTCAGCTTCAACCACAACACCGATTACGGCCCCCTGATGGCGGCGTCGGTGGTGGTGTCGCTGCCGGTGCTGATCGTGTTCCTGTTCGCCCAGCGCTACTTCACCCAGTCGATCTCATTCTCGGGGGTGAAATGAAGGCCTGCGGTGTCGAGCCGGTGGTTCATCCGGTGGCCTGTGGCTGGCAGTGCCCGGCCGCCCACCCCCGGACGTTCCCCCTCACTCCGTCCCCCTGTTCTGGAGGCCCCGCATGATCTCACCCGCCGTTTCGCAGCTTGTGGCGGAGATGCGCCATGCCCTCCGGGACCGGCCCCGGCTCGCCGAGACCTTCGCGCGCTGCTTCCCCAACACCCTGGACACCACCGTCCGCCGGATGGATGACGGCACCGCGTTCGTGTTCACCGGCGACATTCCGGCCATGTGGCTGCGTGACAGCACCGCGCAGGTCAGCCCGTACCTGCCGCTCGCCGCGCACGACGAGGCGCTGAGACAGCTGATCGTCGGGCTGATCCGCCGTCAGGCGATGTACATCCGCATTGATCCGTATGCCAACGCCTTCAACGCGGCGCCGGACGGCAGCGGTCACGCGGGCGACCTGCCGCCCAAGGGCGACTGGGTGTGGGAGCGCAAATTCGAGCTTGACTCGCTGTGCGCCCCGGTGTCGCTGCTGTTCCGCTACTGGAAGGTGACCGGCGACCTGCAGGTCTTTACGGAGGACGTGCGGGCCATGCTCAGGACCGTGGTGGGAGTGATGCGGGTGGAGCAGCGTCACGAGACGTCCCCGTACACCTTCGAGCGGCCCGGTCCCCACCCGCCGAGCGACACGCTCAGTCACGGCGGACGTGGCTCTCCGGTCGCCTACACCGGCATGGTGTGGTCGGGGTTCCGGCCGAGCGACGACGCGTGTGCCTACGGGTACCTGATCCCGGCCAACATGTTCGCAGTCGTGATTCTCGGTCAGCTGGCGGAGCTGGCGCGCGACGTGCTGGACGACGCCGCGTTGAGCACTGAGGCGCTGGCCCTGCGCGATGAGATCGAGCGCGGTATTCAGGCGCACGGCATCGTGGAACATCCGGAGCACGGCCCCATCTACGCTTACGAGACGGACGGGCTCGGCCGTCATCTGCTGATGGACGACGCGAATGTGCCGAGCCTGCTCTCCATCCCGTACCTCGGGTACCGCGACGCCGCGGACCCGCTGTACATGAATACCCGGCGCTTCGTGCTGAGCCACGACAACCCGAGTTTTGCCCGAGGCCGGTACGCGGCCGGAATCGGCAGCCCACACACGCCGCCCGGCATGGTCTGGCCCATCGCGCTCGCCATGCAGGGCCTGACCTCCACCTCAGACGAGGAGCGCGAGCGGCTGCTCGACATGCTGGTGGCCACGACCGCCGGAACTGCCTACATGCACGAGAGCTTTGACCCGGACGACCCCGACGTGTTCACGCGCGAGTGGTTCGCCTGGGCCAATTCTTTGTTTGCTGAATTCGTGCTGCACAGCGTCCGCTGGACGGCGGAGGTGAAGTAGGCGCGCTGGCCGGTTCGGTCAGGTGGTGCCGGCCGATGACGGTTCGACCTTGCCGCCCCGGCCTTCCAGCTGATTCGCGATGGATTCCAGCGCCTTGTCGATGCCCTCCTGAATCTGGTGGTCCTGTGGCGCGTGGCCCGGGGTGCCCTGAGTCGCGGCATGCTGTGGGTCCGGGTCGAAGGTAAGGTGCACCCGCACCTCGCTCTCGCCGGTCCCGGCCGGCACCACCTCCAGGTGTCCGGAGTAGCGAATCTCGCCGTCGCTGCTCCACGACAGCCGGCGCTGCTCCGCATCCTGATGGAACTGGCCGTCCGCGTGGTAGTCGTGCCCCTGAGCCACGCCGTCTACCACGACCCGGTCCGGGCCCTGCGGCTCGGCATGTTTGGTGGTCGGCAGATACCGGGGCAGGTTGCGGACATCGGAGACGAAAGCGTAGACCTGCTCGGGTGATGCCTGGACGTGTCGGAAACCGGAATATTCCATGTCGTGCCTCCTGAGAATCGGAACGAACCCGGGGTGACGTGGCGGACAGGCCCAGCGTAAGCGAGGGCCGACCGCGTCCGATGAGGCGAGGGTTCGCGCGCCCGGGTCAAGGGCTCATGTCAGAGGGGAACAGGTACCGCCTGGAGGTTGGCCGGGCGTTGGGGCGTTGCTTCACGGCCCAGCGTGCCAAGCCGCTGCCGGAACGTTCAGGGACGTCTGTCCACACGCTTCGGCTGACGCTTGCCTCTGAAGTTCAAAGAAATTCGCTGCCGAAAATCCTCTGGCGGGGATCGGGAAGGGTCCACCTTGTCCTCAACAAACAGCGCGGCACGCCCCAACCAGGCGTGCCGCGCTGCTGGTTCGGTTCGCTCAGGGAGCGTCGGTGACGTACACCGGCTGGCCCACCCGGGTGGTGTCGGCTGGTCCGCCCACACCGTTGACCACGTGGTCGATGGTGCCGGCGCTCAGGTTGACCGTCAGGAGATGATGCAGGCGGACGCCCGGCGTGGCAGGGGCCTCGAAACCGTTGGTGGTGTGAATCGAGGGGTTGTTCTGGTTGAACACGTACGCGCCGCCGCCGTACAGCTGGTGCGTCCTGACCGTGTCGGCCACCCGGTACGCCGCCCAGCCCTGCTCGCCGTTGCCGCCGTTGCCCGCATTCCAGGCCTCCTGGGTGGGCGGATCGTAGGGCAGCTCGTTCTGGAAGAAGATGGTCTTGCCGTTCTCCCCGTTCCAGACGACGTTGTTCTTCTGAAAGTGCTCGACGAACAGGCCGGTCGCCGTCACGTTGTTGCCGTTCACCACGACACCGTTGTTGCCGATCACCTGCGCCCAGCGCTGGGTGTCGGGGAGGCTGGTGCCGCCCGGGCCTTCGACGCCGTGGTCGGCGCGCCACACCCAGGTGTGATCGATCAGGACGTTGTCACTGTTGATCTCCAGCGCCGCGTCGACCTTGCCGATCTGGGCGCCCCCGACCCGCAGGAACACGTCGGACAGCGTGGTCGGGTTGGTGGCGGAGGCGCGCACCTGTGACCCGTTGTTGCCGTTCTTGGTGCCCACGCGCATCAGCGTCTGCGACATGGTCGGGCCGGCCTCCAGCGTGATGCCCGCAATGACCACGCCGGGCACGTCCGCCACCGTGATCGGCGTGGCCCCGTTCGCGGCCGTCAGGGTGGCGTAGCCGAGGCCCAGCACCACCGTGTCCGCGCGCTTGACGGCGATGCTCTGGTCGATGCTGTAGACGCCTGGCGTCAGGATCAGATTCCGGCCGCGGGCCAACTGGTTGTTGATTGTCTGCACCGAGTCGGACGGCGTGGCCACATAGAAGTCCGAGAGCGGGACGGTCCGGCCCGGCGTCATGCCTGCGCCCCAGGTGATGCCGCGGCTGTTGACCTGCACCGACGGCACACGCACGTTGTACTGGCCGCTCGCGTCCACGAACAGGTACGGCTTTTCGCGGCTGACCGGCGTGGTGTCCAGCACCGTGTAGGCGTTCGGCGTCGGGAACGTCTCGGCCGGCGCGCCCACCACACCGGAGAACACGGCGCTCCACACCGCGTTTGACCAGCTCACGATCTGGCTGTTGCGGGTGTACCACTGCTGCTGCGAGCCGTTGACCAGGGCGTCGGCGCCGCTGTGCCGCGAGTCGGCCATGAAACCGCCGGACGCGTACTGCGGGCCACTGGAGCAGTAATCCATGAACGACATCCCGCCAATGACATTCACGCGGCGCAGCGGCGCCGCCTGCGATACCGCCCAGAACTCGGTGTTGGTGCACCAGTCCGGACGCGGGGCGGCCTCACCCAGCACCTTGGTCATGCCGCCGGTCGCCTTGATGGTGAGGTTGGACATCGAGCGCCAGAAGTTGGTCAGGGCGAGGCAGTTTCCCGTCTCGTTATTGTCGAGGCAGCGGTTATAGACGTTGATGGTGCCGTTGATCACGACGTCCGTGGGCGAGGCGCCCAGCCCGGCGACCTCGGTGTAATAGCCGACCTGGAAATTGAGCGGCTCGGTGGCCGATCCGTAGGTGCCGGGCTTGAAGTAGATCGCGTCCCGCCGCGGACCGAACTCGTTGGAGAACTGTGCGGCGGCGATGGCGTCCACCTTCGCCTTGATCTCGGCCACCGACATGCTGGGGTCCAGCACCGTGACGTTCGGCCCGAGGTTTCCGGTCGATACCTGAGCCGCCAGGGCGCCGACCTGCACCTGCGGCGCCGTGGTCTGCTGGCCGCACGCGCTGAGCGCCAGCGTCAGTCCGGCCAGCAGCGTGGTGACCTTGAGCCGAACGTCTTTCCTGTTGAGCAACGAACCCTGCCCCACCTGATCCATGTTGTGCATATGCTCCCTGTCTGAGGGACTGGCCTGCCCAGCTTCCTTCAGTCCATGCTGAAAAACATCGTCATCGCTCCACCGCAACGCGTGTGCGGCGTACCACTTTCTTTGCTGTAGCGGTAAAGCTGGATGGTCTGACGACACCTCCTCGAAACGAAGCGATTCGTTTCTCTGGCCACGGAAAATATGTTCGGTCCTGGCTAAAAAGCCAATGACGCGACGGATCTGTTTTGATGCACGCCCAACGTAACAAGCGCGCACAGGTGTGTCAAGCAAAGGTTATTTTGGTTCCGTCTCATCCATATTCATGTTTCGGTGCGGATGTGAGGCCAGAGAGACCACCAGACCGAAGCCGGCTGTGGAGAAAAACTGCTGGGGATCTGCTGACGGTGCAGCCATCGCACTGGGCCGATCCCGTTGATCGTCCTTCAGAAGCCGCCAGGGTCGCTCTCAGGCACGGCGACGCCATCGTTGTGCGGGGGCGATTTCTCGCGGCCTTTACCGAACCGCTTCGGCGATGGCCCGGCCGGCAGTGCGGCCGCTGAAGATGCAGCCGCCCAGGAAGGTGCCTTCCAGCGAGCGGTAGCCGTGCACGCCACCGCCGCCGAACCCTGCCACCTCGCCCGCCGCATACAGGCCCGGCAACGGCTGGCCTCCCGGGGAGAGGACCCGGCCCTGCAGGTCCGTTTCCAGGCCGCCGAGCGACTTGCGGGTCAGGATGTTGAGCCGCACCGCGATCAGGGGACCGTCGGCCGGGCTCAGCATCGGGGCGGGTTTGGCCACCCGGATCAGCCGCTCACTCAGCACCGCGCGTGCCCCCCGGACGATGGCGAGCTGGGCATCCTTGCCGGCGACATTACGCAGCTGAGCGTCCCGGTCCAGCACCTCCCGTTCCACCGTGGCGAGGTCCACCTGCTCATTCCCGGTGAGCGCATTCATGGCGCGGACCAGGTCCGGCAGGGTCCGGCGCACCACGAAGTCCGCCCCGTTGTCCATGAAGGCCTGCACCGGCGCCGCGATGTGCTTTCCCGCCCGCCGGAGGGTCAGGCGGATGTTCCTGCCGGTCAGGTCCGGGTTCTGCTCACTGCCGGACAGGGCAAATTCGCGCTTGATGATGGCGCGGTTGAGCAGGAACCACGTGTACGGGTAGCGGTGGGTGGTGATGTGTTTGAGGGTGTCGTAGCTGCTCGCGCCGGGAATATGAGGGAATGGGAGGCGCTTCCCAGTGGGGTCGAGCCACAGGCTGCTCGGTCCCGGCAGGATGCGGATGCCGTGGTTCGGCCAGATGGAATTCCAGTTGCGCAGGCCCTCGGTGTAGTGCCACATCCGGTCCGGGTTGATCAGGCTGGCGCCCTGCGCCGCGGCCTGCTGCTGAAGCAGCCCGTCCACATGCTGCGGCACGCCGGAGAGCAGGAAGTCCGGGGCTGGTCCCAACCGATCGGTGGGCCAGTGACGCCGCACCAGCTCATGGTTGCCGCCGATGCCGCCCGAAGTGATCAGCACGGCCTGGGCATTCAGGTCAAACCCGTCCACCACCACCCGGGAGCTGGATTCGCCGCGCGCCACGTCGGACGGTTCCAGGACGTCGCCGTGAACGCCATGCACTACCCCGTCCGTCAGGTTCAGGCCACGTACCCGGTGCCGGAAGCGGAAGGCCACACGGCCGGTCTGCACGTGCTGCCTCACCCGGCGCTCGAACGGCTCCAGCACGCCCGGCCCGGTGCCCCAGGTGACGTGGAAGCGCGGCACGCTGTTGCCCGGCTGTGCCGCCCCGCCGCCGCCGCGCTCCGCCCAGCCGACCGCCGGAAACCAGCGCATGCCCTGGTCGTGCAGCCACTGGCGTTTCTCCCCGGCGGCAAACTCCAGATAGGCGTCGGCCCAGCGGCGCGGCCAGTGGTCGCTGGGCCGGTCAAACGCGGCGGTCGTCTCCCAGTCGCGGCGTGCCAGCTCCAGCGAGTCGCGGATGCCCAGACGGCGCTGTTCGGGGCTGTTCACAAAGAAGAGCCCGCCGAAGGACCAGTACGCCTGCCCGCCCAGGTTCTGCTCGCCTTCCTGGTCGAGCAGCAGGACACGCTTTCCGGCGTCGGCCAGCTCGGCGGCGGCCACCAGCCCGGCCAGGCCGGCACCCACCACGATCACGTCTGCATCCAGGGTTGGCATCGCATTCCTCCTGCGGGATCAGGGGGTCCCGTCCGCCGCCAGCGTATCAGAGCGCCCCGGGCCGCTGACCTCAGTGAAAGATCAGCGTCACCGCCAGCGGCGCGCCGGGCGTCAGGCGGTCGGTGGGTCCGCCGAACCGGGTGCCGTCCGGCAGGGTGCCGCGGGCGTGGAACACCGGGTGAATCGTTTTGGTGTCCCCTTCGGGTGCGGCCTCGGCGAAGAACCGGAACGCGCGTTTCATGACGTGACCGTCACCGGTGACGGGGCCGTAGCTCTCCACGGTGTCCACCTCGCCGCTGTTCCACAGCACCGCGCTGAGATCGGCAACGGGGGCAGCCAGCGGCGGGGTCACGGTCACGACCATGACGCCTTCCAGCGTGGTGGCGTTCATGGCGGTGTTCGGGAAGCCCTCGTACTGCACGGTGATCTGCAGGGGGTCGTCCGGCGCGGATGGGGTGAGGCCGCCTCCGGTGGGCGGAGCGCAGGCGACCAGCAGCGACAGGGCGACGACTCCGGCGAGGTGCTTCATGGGGTGCCTCCAGCGGTTGAACGCGGCCATTTCTCCGGCCTGCGCTCAGGCGGGTGCGGACTGCGCCTGCGCCACACGGTGGTGCAGCGCCTGGGCCTCTTCGGGCAGGCCCGCCTCCTCGTAGGCGCCGGCGGCCTGCTGGAAGTAGCTGTCCGCCTCCCGGTGCCGGAAGGTCTTGACCGCTTCCTGCCCGGCCTGCTCCAGCCAGCGCGCCGCCTGCCGGGGATCGCGGCCCTCGCGCCAGTGCCGCGCCACCCGGGCCGGGTGGGCGCCGAGCTGGCCGAGGGTGCGCGCCGCGCTGCGGTGGAGCAGGTGGCGCACCGCGCTCGGCACGCTGCGGCGCACCGCCTCCGCCACGAGGTCGTGTTCAAACCGCGAGCCGCGCACGATCTGGGCGCGTTCCAGTTCCTCCCACGCCTCGGCCATCTCCAGCAGCGGCGCTCCCAGCGTCTGCGCCACGATATCGAGGTCGAAGTCGCTTTCCAGCACGGCGGCGGCGCGCGCCGCATGCAGCGCCGAGGGCGACAGGCGGGCCAGCCGCGACGCGATCACGGCGCTGGCCTTCTCGGGCAGCGGCAGCGTCTCCGGCAGGGTGCCGGTACGCCGCTGGACCTCGTGCACGCTGCGCGCGGTTTCCAGCAGCAGCAGCGGATTGCCGCCGGTGAACTGACCCAGGGCCGCCGCCAGTTTCGGGTCCGGCGAGATGTCCAGCTGCCCCACCAGCTGCTCGACCGCCGACGCGTCCAGCGGTTCCACCTCGACCAGCGCGACCAGCTTCGCGTCTACCATCGTCTGCAGCACCATGCTCTGGAATGGCGACAGCTCACCCTTGCGGAAGATGTGGATGGTGCGGTACGTCGCGTCGGGTCGCCCCCACCCGAGATTTGCGAACACGAATCCGCCCGCCTCGACGCTCGCGTCGTCCATAAACTGCACGTCGTCGAAGGCCATGGCCCTCAGCCCGTGGGTCACCGCCGCGCCCAGCGCCTCGGTCTTTGCCTGCCAGAAGCGCAGTTTCTGGACTTCGGACGTGATGGGCGCGGGGGCGCCGCCCAGTTCCGGCAGGATCCGCGACAGCTCCTCGCGGATCCACGGTTCGAGCTGGAGGTCCGGGTAGGCGGCCAGCACCTGCCGGTAGGTGCGGGCGTGCGTGGCGTAGGGGAGCCCCGCGTCGCCCGGGCGGCCCTCGAAGCGCAGGCCGCCGCCGTGCGCGTCCAGAAAATCCAGCGCGAGCCGCGTCTTGCCCACGCCCGGCTCACCGGTCAGGACGATGCCCTGGCCGTTGGCCCAGGCGGCCTCCATCTGGGCCCACTGTTTCTCCCGGCCCACCAGGGTGGGAGGCCGGGCCACGCTGACCGGCAGGGCGGCCGGGGTGGGGCCCGGTCCCGGATGCAGCACGGCGCTGCGCCCGATGTCGCGGGCGAGCTGCTGCGTTTCCGGCAGCGGCTCGGTGCCGAGCGTGGTGCGCAGGGCCTGCACCGCCTGCTCGTACACCTGCAGGGCGCTGCTGACCTCGCCCATCAGGTACAGCAGCCGCATTTCGCGCCGCAGCCCCTCCTCGGACAGCGGGTCGAGGTCACGTACCCGGCGCGTCACGGTGAGCGCCTCCCCGTACGCGCCCGCGTCTTCCAGCTGTTGCGCCTCCGCCCGCCACGAGGCGGCGCGCTCTCCGTCCAGGCGGGTCCGCCACGCCAGCACCCAGTCGTGAAATTCCGGCAGCCCGGACCAGTCGGTGCCCTCCAGCAGCTCGCCCGCGCCGCGTGTGCCGTGCACGTCCACCTGCAACTGCCCGTTCAGCGCCAGCGTTTCACCGGCCAGCACCAGCTCTGCTCCAAAGGTGCGCGTCATGCGGCGCAGCAGGTGAACGAGGTTGTTGCGCGCGCTGCTCTCGACGGTATCGGGCCACAGCAGCCCCGCCACCCGCGACCGGGGAGAACTGCCCTCCAGGGCCAGGTACGCGAGCATGCCCAGGACCTTGCCCTCACACCGCACCACCTCTCCGTCCGGGCGGCACAGCTGAGGACGGCCGAGCAGCGTCAACTGCCAGAATTCATGCGCTTGAGGCATACCTTACTGTACTGGGGAACGTCGCGAACTGCCGCGTATGTTACGGGGCCGCGCGC
Organism: Deinococcus sonorensis KR-87; assembly: GCF_040256395.1. Lineage (NCBI taxonomy): Bacteria > Thermotogati > Deinococcota > Deinococci > Deinococcales > Deinococcaceae > Deinococcus > Deinococcus sonorensis. The sequence continues at coordinate 186,335 of NZ_CP158296.1, forward strand.
TGACCCGCCGCCTGCGCCGCGCGCTCGCCCTCCTGATCCTGCAGCTCCCGGTACGCGGCGGCCGCGCGCCCATAGAAGGCCGCCGCCTCCACCGGCCGCGACGTGCCCTCGGCCGCTTCGCCGGCGCGCATCAGCCATGGCGCGGCCTGGCGCAGGTCATCGGCGTCCAGCCAGTGCTGCGCCACCCGGCCCGGATGCACCCCCAACCCCGGCAGTACCCGGGCCGCGCTGCGGTGCAGCAGCCTGCGGATGGCGGGCGGCGTGCCGTCCAGCACCACCTCCTGCACCAGGTCGTGGCTGAAGCGCTCGCCGTGCATCACCTGGGTGTCCTCCAGCTCCTCCCAGGCGCTCGCCAGGTCCAGCAGGCCCACCCCCAGCACTGCCGCCACCACCTCCAGCGTAAACTCGTCGCGCAGCACCGCGGCGGCGCGGGCCGCCTGGAGCGCGGGCACCGACAGGTGCGTCAGGCGCTCGGCGATCAGGCGGGCCGCGCCGCGCGCATGCAGGCGCAGCGCGTCGGTGACGCTGAACTCTCCGGTCCGGTACATATGCCGGATGGCGTCGAGCAGGAACTGGGCGTTGCCGCCGGTCAGGCGCTGCAACTCCCCGGCCAGGCCCGGCGGCGCACAGAAGGCGTCCGACGCACGCAGCTCGTCCAGCAGGGCCTCCACAGCCGCCTCATCCAGCGGGGGGAGGTCGATCCGCACCGCCAGCTTCGCCTGGACCAGCTGGTCCTGCCGCTCCTGCGTGACCTCGGGCAGCGTGCCGCGGCGGTAGACCAGCACGTGCCGGGGCACCTCGCCCTGCGCGCCCAGCGGGGTGCTCTGCGTCAGAAAAAACGCGCCAAGTTCGACGGTCGCCTGATCGTAGTACTGCACGTCGTCCGTGATGATCCCGGCGAAGCCGTGCGCCGTGCGGCGCACGACCTCCAGGTGGGCCAGAAAGTAGTTGAGGCGTTCCTCGGGCGAGCTGATTGGTGCGGGCGGCTCGTCTCCGCGCATCTCCGGCAGCACCCGCGCCAGTTCGCGCCGCACCCAGTCCGGCAGGGTCACGTGGGGCGCCGCGGCGAGCCGTGCGCGGACATTGCGCGCCGCCGCCGAGAACGGTACGTCCTGGCTTCCGGGCCGTGCGGGCAGGTACAGGGCGCGGCCCTTGCTGCCCACGAAGTCCTGAACGAAGCGGGTTTTGCCGATCCCGGCGTCGCCTGTGACGTAGATGGTCTGCCCCAGCCGCCACGCCTCTTCCATCTGCGCCCAGGCGGCCTCGCGGCCCACCAGCAGCGGCGGTCTCAGCACCGCGAGCGGCAGCGGCCGGACCGCCCGGACCGGCGTGACGTCCACCGCGAGATTGCCCCGGTCAATGTCGCGCGCGAGCTGCACGGTCTGGGGGCTTGGCGTCTCCCCGAGCTCGCGGGCCAGAATTTCCTTGCAGCGCTGGTAGGTCTGCAGGGCGGCCGACCGGTCTCCGGCACGGTACTGCAGGCGCATGGCCAGCCGGTAGGCGTCTTCTGACAGCGGGTCCAGGTCCATCAGCCGCCCCGCCTGACCCAGCGCGCCGGCCACGTCCCCGTCGGCCTCCGCCTGGGCCGCCCAGGTCGTCAGCAGGGTGGTCCGCTGGGCCGCGAGCGTGTCCCGCCAGACCAGCAGCCAGTCGGCCAGTTCCGGGAGGTCGTCGAATTCGGTGCCGCTCAGAAACTCGCCGAGTGGGAGGGGATCTGCGGGCGTCGCGCTGGCCAGCGCTCGCACGTCCACCCGCAGGTTCGGGGTGAGGGTCAACTCATCGGCCCCCTCCACCAGCGCCTCACCGAAGGTCCCCTTCGCCCGCCGCAGCAGGTGCACCAGGTTGTTGCGCGCCGCCCCGCCCGGCGTATCGGGCCACAGCAGCTGGGCCAGCCGCGCGCGGGGCAGCGTTCCCTCCAGCGCGAGGGTGGCCAGCAGCGCCAGGGTCTTGCGCTCCAGCCGCACCTCGCGCCCGTCCGGAGCTGCCAGGGCCGGCGGACCCAGCAAGCGCAGGTGCCACATCTGCATGATGGCTCAGGCTAGCAAATCCGCCCGGCACCGCCCAGAGGACAGGCGAACCCTGGCACGTTCTGCTGTTGAATGGGTGTGAACCGCGGTGTGCAGGCGCATGACGGACTCCGCCGCCCGGGGCAGGAGGACGGCCCTTCGCCCGCAGAAAACTTCATGTTTCTGAATGCAAGGTCTGGTTGTCTTCATAAAGCCACCATGCTGCGGGGCGCTCCAAGATGTTAGGTTAACGTCAGTTTCATCGCAGTCTTATTCCCACTCGCCCTTCCGGGGGCGCGTCGTCGTCCTGTTGCTGCGTGAAAACAGAGAGGCGAGTGCTGATGAACAGAAAAAACGTGATGTGGATGCTGAGCGCGACCCTGGGAGCCACGGCCTTCGTCTCGTGCGGATCGCCCAGCGCCCAGCCCAGTGCCCAGGAGACGGGCGTCATCTCCTCGACCCGCAACGACACCTCGGCCCCGCTGAGCAGCTTTCAGGGCCAGACGTCGGCGGGCAGCTCGGTGCGCGCCACCAGCAACCTGTCGCCCAGCGTGAAGGGGAGAGGTTCCAGCCAGGCCGGCCGCATCGGCGTGCAGGCGCTGCCGAGCCCGAACCTGCCGCAGCAGGCGCCGGCCGCCACGCGGTCGTTCGACGGCATGACCAACGAGGACAACCGCAAGACCATCGGCGGCCGCGTGCTGCCGCCCGACACGGTCGGGGACGTGGGCTACAACTACTACGTGCAGGCGGTCAACGAGGTGGTGGGCGTCTTCGACAAGACCAGCGGCGCCCGCGTGATGGGACCGGTGTCGCTGGACAGCTTCTGGAGCGGCTTTGGGCCGGAGTGCCGTCAGGGCAGCGGCGACCCGATCGTGCTCTTCGATCACCTCGCCAACCGCTTCCTGATCACCCAGATGCGCTTCCCGATCCTGGACGGCAACGCGCCTGAAGACCCGGCCGGCAACGGGGACGAGATCGGGCCGGGCGAGGACAACGAGGGGGGCGACAGCAGCCGTCCGCCGATTTCCAGGGACGCCGGTGAGGGCGCGGCGGTGAAAGCCGGCGACGAGGCCTACGAGTGCGTGGCGGTCTCCGCGACGGCCGATCCCAGAGGCGCCTACTACCGCTACGCCTTCAAGATCGCCGACGATCAGGAGAACGACTATCCCAAGCTGGGCGTGTGGCCGGACGGCTACTACATGACCTTCAACATGTTCGGCGAGGAAGGCTATGAGGGCATCAAGGTGGCTGCCGCCGAGCGCTCCCGCATGCTGTCCGGTCAGCCGGCCCGGCTGGTGCTGCAGGACATCCCCGCCGACAACGGCGACGGCAGCTTCAACTTCAGCGCCGTGCCCACCGACCTGGACGGCGACAGCCCGCCTCCCGGCACCGCCAACACCATCGTGATGCTCGCGGACCGCGACTTCCACGGCTTCAGCACCGACAGCCTGCGGCTGTGGGACTTCAAGGTGAACTGGGCCAACCCGCGCGCCTCCAAACTGCAGAACCCGCGCAGTGTCGCTGTGGCGCCGCTGGACGGCAACCTGTGCGACTTTGAGCGTCAGTGCATTCCGCAGGCCCAGACCAGCAACAAGCTGGACCCGAGCGTGGGCCGCATCATGCTCGAAGCGCAGTACCGCAAGTTCCAGGGCCACGGCTCGCTGGTGCTGAACCACACGGTGGACGCCACCGGCAACAACCTCGCGGGCGTCCGCTGGTATGAGCTGCGCGCTCCCGGCAGCTCCACCAACTGGAGCGTGTACCAGCAGGGCACCTTCGTGGATGCCGGCCTGCACACCTGGATGGCCTCCATCGGCATGAACAAGCTGGGCGAGATCGGCATGGGGTACAGCACCTCCAGCACCAGCACGCTGCCGGCCATCGCCTACACCTTCAGGAACGCCACCGATCCGCTGGGCCGGCTCGACACCGGCCGGACGCTGATCACCTCGACCAAGCCGCAGTACATCGGCCTGCAGGGCGATTACGCCGCGACGGCGTCCCGCTGGGGCGACTACTCCGCCCTCTCGGTGGACCCGTCCGACGACTGCACCTTCTGGTACACCAACGAGTACTACGGCGACGACAGCCCCGTCACGAACCTGGGCGCTGCCGGCACCTACAACATCGGCTGGAAGACCCGCATCGGCTCGTTCCGCTCGCCCAACTGCCACTAGGCACGGGCCTGGACCCAACCAGCGCCATCACCTGACGGCTTCGAGGGGACCTGATGTACAGGTCCCCTCGCTGTTGTTGTCTGTCAGGGCGGCGGGTGATCGCGGTCGGTTCAGCTTAACTCTTTACCGTGAGCCGCTGAGGGTCCGGGGCGCGCAGGGCGGACGGCTCCGGAAACATCTTTGGCAGGTTCGGAGCCGCCCAGGCGAGCGGTGTGTCGAGCGCCTACCCATGCCGGTGGCCTTGGACCTCGCCCCCAGAGGTTCCGGCCTACACCGGAATGAGCAGGTCGTCCAGGGCGCGAGAGTAGAGGCTGAGGCGCTCGCTGCCCTGGGCGGTCACCACCAGCGTGTCGGAGTGACGAAAGCCGCCCAGCTGCGGCACGTACAGCCCCGGTTCGATGGAAAATACCATGCCGGGCTGAATGACTGTGTGATCGTCCAGGTCCAGGAACGGGTGTTCGTGGCCCTCCAGCCCGAAGGCGTGGCCGGTGTGATGGCGTATCAGGTTCGCCATGTCCAGTTCGTCGCGAATGAACCGCTGCACTTCGCTCTCCACCTCGGCGCAGGTGCGCCCTGGTCTCAGGGCGTCAAAGCCCACCTGCTGGGCGGCCAGCATCGCCTCGAAGTACTGCCGGAAGCGCGGGTCCGGGTCGCCCACCAGCATGGTGCGCTCCAGTTCCGATTCGTACCCTCCGATCACCCCGTAGGCCCCGGTCACCAGCACGTCTCCGGCCGTCACCGCGCCCGCCTGATGCAGCCCGTGCGGGTGGGCGGTGTTGGCGCCCCGGATGAACATGGCGTTGGCCGGCATGCCCTCCCGGGCCTTCGGCACGTAGCGCTTCCCCAGGTCGGCCAGCAGGTCGCGGGTGGCCTGCTGACTCGCCGCGTGCGACACCGCCAGTTCATCGGCACCCTCGCGGATCATCTGCTGCATGACCCGGTGGGCGTGGTCCCCCCAGCGGCAGGCCTCGCGCATCAGCGCCACCTCCGCCTCGCTCTTGACGCTCCGCAGGTCGTCCACCAGCGCCACATCCGCCTGGACCGGCTGGCCCAGCACCGCACTCAGGGCCGGGCCCCGGTACCCCCAGCGGTGCTCATAACCGTCCAGGTCGGCCCCGATTCGCCGGCCGGCCAGGCCCAGCCGCCGCATCAGGTCGGCCAGCACCTGCATCGGGTGCCGCCCGCTGCCGCCGCCTGGGTATTCCTCGTACACCTCGATGTTGTTCAGTTCCGGGCATTGCTGCTGAACGTGGCTGAGTTCCAGCCTGGGCAGCAGCAGGTGCACCTCGCCCTCGGCGGTCAGCAGCAGCGCCACCGGGCGTTCGGTGGCCGAGAAGAAAAACCCGCTCAGGTAGGCGACGCGCACCGGCCCGTACACGACGATGGCGTCCAGCGACCGTTCGGCCAGCAGGCCGCACAGCCGCTCCCGCCGGGTCCGGTACTCCTCAGCGGTGATCTCCAGAGGGGGGGTGAGCAGGGTCATGGGGTCTCCTGGGGCACGGCTCAGCGCTCGACCGGCTGCGCGTGGTCCGGCTGGGAAATCAGTTCCTCGGCGCAGCGGGCCGCCATGCCGCGCACGGCCGCGCTCACCTCCGGGATGCGTTCGCGGCTCAGCCGGCTGGTGGGGCCGGCCACGCCGACCGCCGCGATGACCTTGCCGGCCCCGTTCAGGATGCCGGCGGAGAGGCAGCGCACCCCCATCTCGCGTTCCTCGTCGTCCAGCGCGTAGCGGTCCTGGCGTACCCGTTGCAGTTCCTGTTCCAGTGCGTCCGGCTGGGTGATGGTGTGGGGCGTCCGGGCCGGCAGGCCGGTTTTGCGGATCACCTCCTCGATGCGGGCCGCCGGCAGGTCGGCCAGGAACACCTTGCCCACGTCGCTGCAGTGCAGCGGCGCGATGCTGCCGGGCGTGGTGAACATCCGGACCATGCTCAGCGGCTCCACCTGGCTCAGGTACATGGCGGAGGTGCCGTACAGCTGCGCCACGTGCGCGGTCTCGCCGGTCAGTTCCACCAGCGTCTGCAGGTAGGGCCGCACGCGCCGCACCAGGTCGTAGCGCAGGTGCAGGGCGCTGCTGATGTCCACGATCTCCGGCCCGATGTCGTAGCGTTTGGTCTGCAGGTCCTGGAAGACGTAGTTCTTGACGGTCAGGGTCTGCAGGATGCGGTGAATGGTGCTGGGGGCCAGCCCCATCGCCTGCGACAGCTCCGCCACGCTCAGCGAACGGTTGGCCGCCACGATGGTGTTGATGATGTCGAGGGCCCGCTCGACGCTTTGGACATTCTCGCTCATGGTGGAGGAAGCCTACGCTCCGAACTGGCTGAGGCTGCGCGGTGAGTGCATCTGGCCGTACAGGAAGCGGATGAATTCCGGCCGCTGCTCGTCGGTGATGCGTTCGCGCAGCTCGCGCACCGCCTCGTTGCCGAACCAATACGAGGCGATGAAGGGCCCCCGGAAGCTGTAGCTGGCGAAGCGGACCCGGCCCTCGATCCAGGCGCGCTGCCCGAACGAGTACGTCTCCAGAAACTGCAGCACCCGGTCCTCGGCCCAGCCTTCGCCCATCTGGTACCACGCGGCGCTGGTGGCGCTCGCGCTGCGAATGCGGCGCAGCTGCACGTGAACGGCGTCGTCCTGATCCTCCACCCAGTCGAGCAGGTGGACGCCCTGGTCGCCGATGCCCTCCTGGACGCAGCCGGTCACGGCGTTGGCGGTGCACAGCAGCACGTCGGCGGTGCTCTCGCCGCTCTTCGCCTTGTCCAGGGTGTACAGCAGCTGGGTGGAGTGGCCGGGGAACACCTCGTGGCACACCAGATGCTTGATGGCGGCGCGGGTGAAGCTCAGGTCCACGTTCAGGTCCATCTGGCCGGCCGTGAAGTTGCAGCGGGCCGTGAACGGCACGCCGCGCAGCGCGTTCAGCTGCATGGTGTAGTCGCCGGTCGGGTAGATCATGGTGTCGGTGCGCGCCTGCGCCTGCGCCATCAGGTCCGTGAAGGTGGATTCCAGCTGCGCGGCGTCCAGGCTGCGTTCCTCCTCCCAGCGCTGAATCCGCTCGGCGAGGCTCCCGCTGCGCATGCCGGCCTGGGTCAGCAGGCTGTCCAGCTCCGCATGCATCGCCTGGAGTTCCTCGTCGCGCACCGGCGCGGCCGGCACGCCGACCAACCCTTCAAGCTTCTCGCGGAAGCTCAGTTCCTCGCCCTCGAACAGCCGGGTGGCGGTGCGCAGCGAGCGCAGCATGTCGGTCAGGAAGGTGCGCCGGGGGCTGTCCGGGTACTGGGCCGTCTGTTGCTCCAGGGTGTCCAGTTCGCGGTGCACCGCGTCCCAGTCCTGCAGGTCCAGCGGCGGCACCAGCTCGCTGCCCAGATAGATCGGCACCAGTCCTTCGCTGTCCAGCACGCCGTGCCCGCGCGACAGGCGGCGCTCCAGGTGATCCATCCCGGTGGTGAGGGCGGTGAGCTGCCGGCCGATCTGCGCGTCATTGACGGTCCTGTCGTGGGTCTGCATGCTTCCTCCTGGGGTGCTCCTATCATTCCGTCAAGTGGAATCATTCGTCAAGGCCCCATTCCGCATGGCGGAAGGAACAGCGTGTCATCTGTTGACTTTGTCGCGGCAGCTACCTAAACTGTCCGTTAAACCAATCAATGTGATATCGGTTTTTTGTCGTTCTGGTCGGGTTTCCTTCTCATCGTGGAGGTAGAAGCATGAAGTACCAGCAGCGGGTTGGACATTCCGTCAGACGAACGAGCGGCACCGTCGCCCTGAGCCTGGGCATTCTGCTGAGCGGAATGACCCTGGCGCAGCAGCGGGGCGGAACGCTCACGGTGGGCCTGGGATACGACATTGACACCCTGAACGTGTATTCCACCGGCTATCTGGGCGACGTGCAGGCGGCGGTGGTGGAAGGGCTGGTGGCGCCGGACCAGAAGGCCCGCTACGTTCCGGTGCTCGCCACGCGCGTGCCGACGGTGGCGAACGGCGGCATCAAGGTGGCCGCCGACGGCAAGAGCATGGTCGTGACGTACCAGCTGCGCCCGAACGTCAAGTGGTCCGATGGGCAGCCGTTCACCTCCGCCGACGTGAAGTTCACCTGGGAGGCGGTCAAGAACCCCAAGTTCATCGCCGAGTCCAAGGACGGCACCGAGGACATCTCGTCCATTGAGACCCCGACCCCGCTCACGGTGGTGGTGAACTACAAGCGGGTCGCGCCGGACTTCGCCAGCACCCTCTTCACCTTCGGCATCCTGCCCAAGCACACCCTGGAGGGCAAGGACCTCAACACCGACGTTTACAACCAGCAGCCGCTCGGCACCGGCCCCTTCAAGGTCACCGAGTACCGCAAGGGCCAGTACGTGATCCTGGACCGTAACCCCTACTACTGGCGCAAGGACAAGGCGGGCGTGCAGCTGCCGTACCTGGACCGCATGATCTTCAAGATCATTCCCGACAGCAACACCATGGTCACGCAGCTGAAGTCCGGCGAGGTGCAGCTGGCCTACGGCGTGCCGTACTCGCAGGTGTCGCAGCTGGACAACCAGCCGGGCCTCAACGTGATCAAGAATTCGGTGCTGTCGTGGCAGCATCTGGATTTCAACCTGAAGGGGCCGGCCCCGCTGCGCGACCTGAACGTGCGCAAGGCTTTCGCCTACGCCATCAACAAGGCCACCGTCAGCAAGGCGCTGGGCGGCTACCCCACCCCGATCGACACGGTGGTGGTGCCGGTGTTCTCGTACAGCAACAAGCTGGTGCCCAAGTACCCCTACGACCCGGCCAAGGCCAAGGCGCTGCTGGACGCCGCCGGCTACAAGCCCGGCCCGGACGGCATCCGGGTCAAGGACGGTCAGCGGCTGAGCTTCAACATCATGGTGCAGGCAGGCCGCAGCACCGATGAGGACGCCGAGCAGGTGCTGATCGCGTCGCTGAAGGCCGTGGGCGTGGAGCTGAAGCCCGACAACAAGTCCGGCGTGGCGTTCCGCGACGCCCGCTACAAGGGCGGGTACGACCTGTTCTACAGCGGCTGGATCACGGCCGCCGACCCCACCTACAGCGTGTTCTTCGGCAGCAAGGGCGTCAACAACGGCCAGGGCTATTCGAACCCGGCGGTGGACGCGCTGCTGAACACCGCCGAGAGCAGCCTGGACCCGCAGGTGCGCGGCAAGGCGCTGCGCGACTTCCAGACGCTGCTGATGCAGGACCTGCCGACCATTCCGATCACCAGCAACCCGTCCATGATCGCGGTCACCGACAAGCTGGGCGGCTTCGTCCCGAACCCGACCAACATGACCAACTTCGTGAACACCAGCGGCTGGTACCTGAAGAAGTAGCGGGCAGCGGGGCAGGCCTGATCCGGGTCTGCCCCGACCCTCGCCGTCAAAGGAGCGTGCGTGAGTTTTTCCTATCTGCTCAAGCGTCTGGCCGGCATGCTGCCGCTGCTGCTGGGCGTGTCCCTGATCCTGTTCGGGGTGCTGCACCTCGCGCCCGGCGGGCCGCTGGACGTGTACGCCGACAACCCGTCCGTCACCCAGGAGGCGCTGGAGCAGATGCGCCGCGCCTTCGGCCTCGACAAGCCGCTGCCGGTGCAGTACCTGTCGTGGGTGCTGGCCTTCTTCCAGGGCGAGTGGGGCTTCAGCATCCGCACCGCCCAGCCGGTGGTGCAGGAGATCCTGGAGCGCCTGCCCGCCACCCTGATGCTGAGCGGCACCGCCTTCCTGGTGGCGCTGCTGGTGGCCATCCCGCTCGGCGTGGTGAGCGCCACGCGGCGGTACAGCGGCGTGGATTACGCCATCACGCTGCTGTCGTTTCTGGGCATCAGCATGCCGGTGTTCTGGCTGGCGCTGATGCTGCAGCTGCTGCTGTCGGTGCAGCTGCGCCTGCTGCCCTCGGCGGGCATGCTGACCATCGGGGACGGCTCGCTGCCGGACCTGCTGCGGCACCTGGCGATGCCGGCCTTCATCCTGGCGTTCGCGTCGGTGGCCGGCTGGAGCCGCTACATGCGCGCCAGCATGGTGGAGGTGATGGGGCAGGACTACGTCCGCACCGCGCGCGCCAAGGGGGTGTCGTCGCGGCGCGTCATCTACGCGCACGCCTTTCGCAACGCCCTGATTCCGGTGGTGACGGTGGTGGCGCTGGACTTCGCCTCGGTGCTGTCCGGCGCCGTCATCACCGAGACGATCTTCGCGTGGCCCGGCATCGGGCGGCTCTTCATCGACTCGATGAACGGCCGCGACTACCCGGTGCTGATGGCGATCCTGATGGTCGGCTCGTTCGCGCTGATCATCAGCAACCTGCTGGCCGACCTCGCCTACGCCGCCATTGACCCGAGGATCCGCTATGCATGAGGCGATGCCCTCTCCGCTCGCGCGCCGGGCCCCCAGCCGCGGCTACTGGCCCACGCTGCTCCGGCGCTTCCTGCGCCACCGCCTGGCAGTCCTCGGGCTGACGGTGCTGCTGCTGCTGGCGCTGCTCGCCATCCTGGCCCCCACCATCGCGCCCTACACCTTCGACGGGCAGGACCTGGACATCATCGGGCAGCCGCAGCCGCCCAGCCGCGCGCACCTGATGGGCACCGATCAGCTGGGCCGCGACGCCTTCACCCGCATGCTGTACGGGGCGCGCATCTCGCTGCTGGTGGGCCTGTTCAGCGCGCTGCTCGCCACCGGCCTGGGCACCCTGATCGGCGCGCTGGCCGGGTACTACCGCGGGGTCATCGACACCATCCTGATGCGCTTCACCGACGTGGTGCTGTGCATTCCGCTGCTGCCGCTGGTGATCGTGCTGTCGGGCATCCTGCGGCCCAGCGTGCCGCTGCTGATCTGCATCGTGGGCGGGCTGAGCTGGATGGGCACCGCCCGGCTGGTGCGCGGCCAGTTCCTGAGCCTGCGCGAGCGCGAGTTCGTGGAAGCGTCGCGCGCCCTGGGCGGCCGCGACAACCGCATCATGTTCCGCCACATCCTGCCGAACGCGGTCGGGCCGATCATCGTGTCCACCACCCTCTCGGTCGGCGGGGCGATCATGCTCGAAAGTGCGCTGAGCTTCCTGGGCCTGGGCGTGCAGCCGCCCACGCCCACCTGGGGCAACCTGCTGAACTACGCCAGCCAGTGGCTGACCGCCGCGCCGTGGCTGGCCCTCTTTCCGGGCCTGATGATCCTGATCACCGTGCTGTCGGTGAATTTCCTGGGCGACGGCCTGAGAGACGCCTTCGACCCGCGCAACTGACGCTGGCCCTTTTCATCCTCAAGGAGACGCTGTGAAGATCACCATTCTGGGAGCGGGCGCCATCGGCGGCCTCGCTGGAGCCTACCTGTCGCAGGCGGGCCACGACGTGACGCTGGTAGACCGCTGGGCCGAGCACATCGACAAGATCAAGCAGGACGGCCTGACGGTGGACGGGGTGCGGGGTGACCTGCACTTCACGCCAACAGCGCTGCACCCGCACGAGGTGCAGGGGCCGCTGGAAGCCCTGCTGATCGCCACCAAGAGCCAGCACACGCTTGACGCCCTGGAGAGCATGCTGCCGCACTTCGGTCCGGACACCTTCGTGGTGTCGTACCAGAACGGCTTCAACGAGCCGGACATCATCGCGCGGCTGGAGGCAGCGGGCCTGGGCGGGCGCGAGCGGGTGATGGGGAGCATCCCGAACTACGGCGGCGCGCTGGTGGACCCCGGGCACATCGAGTTCGTGCACGAGGGGCCGATTCAGCTGGGTGAGATGACCGGCGAGCGCACGCCGAGGCTGCTGGAGCTGGCGGCTCAGCTCTCGGCGCTGACCGAGGTGCAGCTCTCGGACAACATCTGGGGACAGATCTGGGCCAAGGAGGTCTACAGCGCCCAGGTGGTGTTCAGCGCCCTGGTGAACGCGCCGATCCGCGAGACGCTGGGCGTGGAGCGCTACGCCCGGGTGGCGGGCGCCGTGGTGCGGGAAGCGCTGGAGATCGCGGAGGCGAACGGCATCACGGTGGAGGCCTTCGACTTCTTCGACCCGGCCAACTACAAGCCTCAGACGCCGGACGACACCCGCAAGCTGCTGGACAACATCAACCACGCGGTGTGGCTGCTCAAGAAGGACCAGAAGCCCGGCGCGCACCAGTTCCGCAAGCAGGGCAGCGGCATCTGGTGGGACATCGTGTACCGCAACCGCCCCAGCGAGGTGCGCTCCAGCAACGGCAAGCTCGTGGAGTACGCCGCGCGGGTCGGCGCGGACGCGCGGCTGAACGCCAAGCTCTGCGACATGATCTACGAGATCGAGGGCGGCGAGCGGCAGCTGGGCTTCCACAACTACGACGAGCTGGAAGCCTACGTGACCTCGCTCGGAAAGGCGCTGCCATGAGTGGCGGCAAGACCCTGGGCGTCGGAGTGATCGGGGCGCACGCCTGGGCTGAGCAGGCGCACCTGCCCGGCTACCACGCCTACGACCGGGCCCGCCTGGTGGCCATCTGTGACACGGTGCCGGAACGCGCCGAGGCGATGGCGCGGCAGTTCGGCATCCAGCGGGTGTACACCGACGCGCAGCAGCTGATCGACGATCCGGAGGTGCAGATGGTGGACGTCTGCACGCCCACCGACACCCACCTCCCGCTGAGCCTGGCCGCCATCCGCGCCGGCAAGCACGTGATCTCGGAGAAACCGCTGGCCCATGAGGCCGACGACGCCTTCATGGCCGCCCGGCTGGCACAGGCGCATGGAGTGCGCACCAAGCTCGGCTTCACCTTCCGGTACTCGCCGGCCATCCGGCAGATCAAAACCTGGATTGATGACGGCACGCTCGGTGAGATCTTCCACGTGCACGGCCTGGAGCAGAACTCGCAGTTCCTGGACCCGCTGTACCCGCTGCGGCAGGTGCCGGCCGGGGCCGACTGGGAGTCGCTGATTCCTTCGAGCATCGTGGGGTACGGTTCGCACCTGCTGGACCTCGTGCGCTGGTGCGCGGGCGAGTACAAAAGCGTCATCGGGAGCATGCACAACTACGTGCCGGAGCGGATGGTGCGCGGGTATGAGGGCATGCAGCGCATTCCGGTCGAGGACGGCACGGTGGCGCTGGCCGAGTTCGCGAGCGGGGCGCAGGGCATTCTGCAGACCAGCTACATCGCGGTGGGCAACTACCCGGGCGTGGAACTGCGCGTGTACGGCAGCAAGGGCGCGGCGGTGGCGCGGCTGGTGGAGGAGGGCGGGGTGGCCGAAACGCTGCACTTTGCCACCCCCGAGGCGGTGGAGTTTCAGAAGATCGAGCTGCCGGACACCGCCTACCCGCCCGGCACCACCCTGCAGACCCCCTGGCCGGAGCTGTACTACCGCAACCTGATCCGGCACTGGGTGGACGAGATTCTGGATGAACTGCCGGGCGAGTGCACCTTCTACGACGGCGCGAAGAGCCAGGAGACGGTCAACGCCATCGTGCGCTCGCACCGGGAGCGGCGCTGGGTGGACCTGCCCAGCGCGGTGCCGACCCGGTGAGCAGCCTGAACACGCTGGTGGACCGGCTGCTGGCCCTGCACGCTCAGCTGCGCCCGGTGGACGCCAGCTTCATGGGCCTGCCCGGCCACGACGGCCAGTTGCCGCCGGCGGGTCCAGACGCCAACCGGCAGGAACAGCAGGCGCTGAGTGCCCTGCTGGACGAAGCGGAGGCTTTCAGCGATCCGCTGGACACGCCCGGCGAGCAGCTGGACCTCTTCCTGCTGCGCGCGTGGCTGCGGGTGGCCCGGGAAGAGGCGCGGGTGCGCCCCCGGCAGCACAACCCGTCGTGGTACACCGGCGAGGCGGCCTTCTCACTGATCAGCCTGCTGCTGCCGGGTGAGCGGCCCACCGATCCGGCGGCCGTGCTGTCGAGGCTGCAGCAGATCCCCGCCTTTCTGGAGGCCGGAACCGCCCAGCTGAGCGGTCTGAACCTGCCGGCCGACTGGGTGGAGCGGGCGCGGCGCGAGGCGCGGGCGCTGGAGCGGCTGCTGCTCGGTGGCCTGCCGCTGCACTCCGCCTGGCAGGAGGAGTGGCGCCCGGCGGCGGAACAGGCGGCGCGGGCCGTCCAGGCCTACGCGGACGCACTGCAGCCGGGCGACGCAGACCCGGCGTGTGGCGAAGCGTACCTGGGCTTCCTGATGCGCGAGGCGCACGCGCTGCCGATGAGCCCCGCAGAGGCGGAAACGGAGGCAGAGGCCGGCTTCCAGGCACTGCTGGGCGAGCTGGAACAGCTGGCCGCTCAGCTGAACCCGGACCGCAGCTGGCTTGAGCAGCTGGCCGACCTGGAAGCGCAGCAGCCGGCGCTGGAGCAGGTGCGCTCCACCTACCAGGACTGGCACCAGCAGGCGCTGGAACGCGGCGAGGGGCTGCTGACGCCAGCCGCAGACTACGGCCTGTCGTTCGAGACGCTGCCCGCCTGGGCGCAGGAAGCCGCCGGAGACCTGTACTTCCTGTTCTACCGCTCGCCCCCCGCCCTGCAGCCGGGCAGCGGCAGCGTGTACTGGGTGTTCCCGCCCGGCGAGGACACGGCCGCCTATCTGCGCGGCCAGAACATTCCCTTCATCAAGCTGGTGCACGCGGTCCACCACGGCAGCATCGGCCATCACACCCAGAACACCCGCGCCCGCCAGGCCGATTCCCGGCTGGCGCGGCTGGCCGGCACCGACTGCGCCAGCGGCATCGCCTTTCTGGGCGCGGGCACGCTGGTGGAAGGCTGGGCCTGCTACGCCGAGGACCTGCTGCTGGAAGCCCCCGGCTTCTACACCCCGCAGGAGCAGCTGCTGCTCAAGCAGTTCGAGCTGCGCAACGCCGCCTGCTGCCTGGCGGACATCCGCCTGCACACCGGCCGCTGGACCCTGGAGCAGATGCGCGCGTTCTACCGCGACGAGGTGGGCTTCGCGCCGGGCCGCATCTGGGCCGAGACCACCCGCAACAGCCTCTACCCGGCCAGCCGCCTGATGTACTGGCTGGGCACCCGCACCATCCGGGCGCTGCGCGAGGAACTGCGGCTGCCCCCCACCGACTTTCACGATCAGCTGCTGTCCTACGGCAGCGCCCCGGTCAGCTGGATCGCGCAGGACATGCGCCGCCGCCTGACCGTCCAAGGAGCACGATGACCCTGAGTGCCGAGCAGAAATCCGACCTGAGAGCCCGCTTCCTGAAGGTGGACACCGCCAACGTTGCCGACGTGCTGGACGAGCTGGGCCACCCGGACTACGGGCTGGCGAGCAGCTTCTGGCCGATCCGCGAGAGCCAGAACAAGCTGGCCGGCTGGGCCTACACCATCCGCGGCCAGATGACCCCCTACCCCGGCACCGGCGACCCGGCCAAGATGCAGGCGGTGGCGGGACTGGAAGACGGCCAGATCAGCGTGTGGAGCGGGGGCGGCGCGTCGGGCGTGTGCTTCTTCGGCGAGCTGATCGCGCGCGGCATGCAGCACCGCGGCTGCGCGGGCGCCCTGATCGACGGTGGCATCCGCGACATCGAGTGGATCGCGCAGATGAACTTTCCGGTGTTCACGCAGTACCGCTCGCCGGTCCAGTCCATCGGTCGCTGGCAGGTGAACGCGTGGCAGGTGCCGGTGTACCTGCCGGGCGCCACAGCGGAGCGCGTGATGGTCCGGCCGGACGATTTCATCCTGGCGGACTTCGACGGGGCCATCGTGATTCCGCTGGAACTGGTGGAGCCGGTGCTGGAGCGGGCGGAAGCACTGACCGTGAAGGAAGTGGCGATCCGCGAGGACCTGGACCGGGGCATGAGCCTGCCGGACGTGCTGGCCAAGTACGGGCACGTCTGATGGACCTGCAGCTGAACGGAAAGACCGCCCTGGTCACGGCCGCGAGCGCCGGGCTCGGCTACGCCACCGCCGCTGCCCTGTCGGCCGAGGGCGCACGGGTGGCACTCTGCTCGCGCGATCTGACCCGGGCGCAGGACGCGGCGGCGCGCATCCAGGCCAGCAGCGGCCACGAGGTGCTGGCCTTTCAGGCGGACGTGGCGAGTGAGGACGACCTGACGCGCCTGTTCGGCGAGGTCGCGGCCGCCTTCGGCTCACTGGACATTCTGGTGTGCAATGCGGGCGGGCCGCCGCCGGGCAACTTCAGCGCGCTGGGCGAGGTGCAGTGGGCCACCGCCTTCCAGCTGACCCTGATGAGCGTGGTCCGCAGCGTGCGGCTGGCGGTGCCATTGATGCAGGCGGGCGGCGGCGGACGCATCCTGACCATTCTGAGCAGCAGCGTGCGCAAGCCGATTGACAACCTGACGCTGTCCAACACCTTCCGGCCCGCCGTGCACGGCCTGTGCAAGAGCCTCTCCACCGAGCTGGCCCCGCTCAACATCCAGGTGAACGGGCTGGCGCCGGGCCGCATCGAGACCGAGCGCATCAACCAGCTGGACGATGCTCAGGCCGAGAAGCGAGGGCTCAGCCGTGCCGAGGTGCGGGCCGCCTCCGAGCGGCAGATTCCGATGGGCCGCCTGGGCCAGCCGCAGGAGTTCGGACAGGTCGCGGCCTTCCTGTGCTCCCCGGTGGCGAGCTACGTGAACGGCAGCGTGCTGCTGGTGGACGGCGGGGCGGTGACCAGCCTGTGACGGCGGACCACCTGGGCTACGATCCGGAGCGGCACGCCCGGCTGCTCACCGACTACTGCCTCGCGGTTCAGCCGGGAGAGCGGGTGCTGGTGCAGACCACCACTTTGGCACTCCCGCTGGTGGAAGCGCTGCACCGCACCCTGCTTCAGCGCGGGGCCACGCCGATCGTGCGGCTGGAGTTTCCGTCGCAGGCGGACGAGTTCTACCGGTACGCCCCGGAGCACCTGCTGGACGCCACCGAACCGCTGCTGCTCAGCGAGGTGGAGAGTGTGCAGGCGTCGGTACGGATTCTGACGCCCACCGCGCCGGACAGCCGCCTGGACCCGGCGCGGGCGGCCCGGCACCGGGCGGCCCTGGCCCCCATCGCACGGGCGCGGGCGCAGCGGCGCTGGAACCTGACGCTGTATCCCACCGCCTTCGGGGCCGAGGCCGCCCAGATGACCCTGCCGGACTACGAGGCCTTCGTGGCGGGCGCGATGTTTCTGGATACGCCGGACCCGGTGGCCCGCTGGGGCGATGTTCGCGCGCTGCAGGCCCGGCTGCTGGAGCGGCTGGAACGCGCCGATGAGGTCCGGATCCTGGGCGAGGGCACCGATCTGACCCTAAGAATCGGCGGGCGCAGTTGGGTCAACAGCGACGGCAAGCGCAACATGCCCAGCGGAGAGGTGTTCACCGGCCCGCTGGAAACGAGCGCCAACGGTCAGATCCGCTTCGATGTCCCGACTATCTACGGCGGCGCAGCGGTGAGCGGCGTCCAGCTGACCTTCCGGGACGGGGTGGTGGTGCAGGCGAGCGCCGAAGAGGGCGAGGCCGCCCTGCTGGCCGCGCTCGAGACGGACGCCGGCGCCCGCCTGCTGGGCGAACTGGGCATCGGTAGCAACGCCGGCATCCAGGTGCCGACCCGCAATATCCTGTTCGATGAGAAGATCGGTGGCACCGTCCACCTGGCCCTCGGGAACGGCTACCCCGAGACCGGCAGCAGCAACGTCTCGGCGCTGCACTGGGACCTGATCAAGGACCTGCGTCAGGGAGGACAGCTGCTGCTGGACGGCGAGGTGTTCCAGCAGGACGGCCAGTTCACCTGACCGGGGAAGCAGGCGGCCGGCTCAACAAGAAGACCGGGGCAGGCTCCGCTGTTCCTGCGGCGACAGAACAGTGGAGCCGGCACTGCGTTAGGAAAGCTGGCCCTCTGCCCACTGCGGGGCTGGGGGCACAGCCTTGCTGGCGGCCTGCGTACAGATGAGCGGACCAGCCGCTTTCTCCAACCCGGCTTCATGGCAGCTCATGGGCGCGCCAGGGCCGGGTAAAGGCCGCTTGTGATGGCCAACATCCGCAGGGGCCCGAACGTTGCAAGACTGGTCTCCCGTGGCTCCCAGAGCCAGGTTCGAGTGCTGACACCATCAGGCGCCGCAGTGACGTCGGGCCACGGCCCGGTCACGGCCGGCGTCGCCTCTTGCTCCAGCTGGAGAGAGGCAGGGTGTCCGGCCTCGAGGCAGCGGAAGGAGCCGGGTCCATGGTCAGAGTTAGCAAAGAGATGCAACGGGCACAGCGAATCGCCCGTGAGGTGTTCGGACACGAGCAATTGCACGGCGCGCAGCAGCAGGCCATCGGGTCGGTGCTGGAGGGCCATGACACGCTGGCCATCATGCCCACCGGCAGCGGCAAGTCGGCCATCTATCAGGTCGCGGCGCTGGCCCTGGGCGGCCCGGCGGTGGTGGTCTCGCCGCTGATCGCTCTGCAACGCGATCAGGTGGAGGCGCTGGAGGTGCACCTGCCGGGTCAGGCCGCCTGGATCAACTCCACCCTGCGCCCGGCAGACCGCGAGGCGACCCTGCAGGCCTTCGAAGAGGGGCAGCTCGCGTTCCTGTTCCTCGCACCCGAGCAGCTCTGCAGTGAGGAGACGCTGGCCCGGCTCAGCGCCGCCCGACCTTCACTGTTCGTGGTGGATGAGGCGCACTGCGTGTCCGAGTGGGGCCACGACTTCCGCCCCGAGTATCTGCGGCTCGGGCAGGTGGTGGAGGCGCTGGGTCGCCCCCCGGTGCTGGCCCTGACCGCCACCGCTGCGCCGCCGGTTCGGGCCGAAATTATCGAGCGGCTGGGAATGCGCGGCGCCCGCACGCTGGTGAGTGGGTTCGACCGGCCGGAACTCCGGCTGGAGGTGCGGCGTTTCGAGAACCCGGACGCCAAACGCTCGGCGCTGCTGGCCGCGGTGTTGGAGGCGCAGAAGCCCGGCATCGTCTACGCGGCGACCCGCAGGGCGGCAGAGGAATGTGCCGAGGAGCTGCTGTCATGCGGGGTACAGGCGGCGGCCTATCACGCCGGCATGAATGCGGCGGCGCGCGAGCAGGTGCAGACCAGCTTCATGCTGGATGAGCTGGAGGTGATCGTGGCGACGAACGCCTTCGGCATGGGCATCGACAAGTCGAACGTGCGCTTCGTGTATCACCTTCAGCTTCCGGGGTCGGTGGACGCCTACGCCCAGGAGCTCGGGCGGGCCGGCCGGGACGGCGCAGCGGCCGATGTGATCCTGTTCTACACACCCAGCGACCTCAATCTGCGCCGGTACTTCGCGGGCGGCCCTCACCTGGACGCGGAGCAGGTGGAGGTGGTGCTGCGGACGGTGGAGGAGGCGGACGGTTCGCTGGACGTCCAGGCGCTGAGTGAGCAGACGGGCCTGTCTCAGGCACGGGTGCTGACGGCGGTCAGCCGTCTGGAGGATGTTGGGGCCGTGGACGTGCAGCCGGGCGGCGCGGTGAACGTCAGCGGGGAGGCGAACGAGACCCCCCCGGCAGACCTCGCAGCGCAGGCGGCCCAGGCCCAGGACCGCCGTCAGGCCTACGAGCGCTCGCGGCTGGACATGATGCGCGGCTATGCCGAGACTGAAGGATGCCGGCGCGAGTACCTGCTCAACTACTTCGGCCAGCCGTACCAGGCGCCGTGTGACAACTGCGACACCTGCCAGGACGGACGGGTCCAGGAGACCGGCGCGGGGCTGGCGGTGCCGTTCGCCATAGGCGGCCGGGTGGCCCATCGGAGCCTCGGAGAGGGCCAGGTCATGCATTACGAGGGCGAGAAGATCACCGTCCTGTTTGATCAGCACGGCTATCAGACCCTGGCGCTGACCATCGTGCTGGAACAGGCGCTGCTGGAGCCACTGTTCGCCTCCGGGCAGCTCCCGACCGCCTGAAGGCGCGGCGGCCCTAGAGCAGGCTCACGCGCCGGTGCCACGCCTGCGCGAAGGAATAGAGCCCCAGGCACAGCAGGCCGAAGGCGAGCACCCCCAGCAGCCACAGGCCCGACGGGTCGTCTGCCACGATCCGGATGACCTTGCCGATGCCCCCCGACGCCTGGGCGTTGTCCCACAGGGCCGCGCGGATCAGGAGTACCCCAATCACGCCCAGCACCGCGCCGCGTGCCAGCAGTCCGAGCAGTCCGGCCGCACGCAGCAGGGCGGTGTGCCACCCGGGCAGATGCTCCACCTCAACGAACATCAGGAACATGCCGGTGAACGCTACGATCAGGTGATTCACCAGCACGCCGAGCAGCACCACTCCGGCCGTCCCGACCAGCCACGGCCCCAGCGGCAGCATCAGGAACCACGCCACCCACATCTGGGGGTCGTTGCCGTCTCCCTGCCCCCAGCCGCGCCATGCCACCTGCACAGCGATCCCAGCCGCACCGAGGAAGGTCAGGGCGCTGGTGAGACACCCCAGGCGCCGCACCAGCGGCAGAAACCCCTTGCCCTGACCGTCCGCGTCGAGGAAGGCGCGGCACAGCAGCCACACCACGTAGCAGAGCAGGCCAGCCGCCACGCTCCACAGCAGCCCGCGGCCCCACGGTTCGTTCGCCCAGGTGGCGAGGGCGCCGCGTACGCCGTCCGGCAGCTGCCCCACCCCCAGGGCGGCGCGCAGGGTGGAGGCGCCCAGGCTGAAGAAGACCAGGCCCTTGGCCACGTACCCGATGCGCGCCAGCCATCCGATCAGCGCCTCATGGCGTCTGGCCCACCCCCGCACATCCATTGCGCCAAGCTAGCGGCCAGGGCCGCAGGGCGGGTGCGGGCACGGCCAAGGGAAATTGAGGCGACTCAGCGGTCAGCTGGGGTGAGCATGAATGCCGGCTCAGCACGGTGAAGGGTGATGTCCTGCGACAGGAGAAGTGGAGAAGGCTTTGGCCGGAGTCAGCCGCTGCTTGTGCCGACGCCAAGAAAACACCGGCCCCACAGGGGGCCGGTGAGATTCCATCCGCTTCAGCGAGGGCAGACGTTCGGGGGGGTGGCGGTGGTGCGCGGGTTGACCGACCCGGCGGCGAAATCTCCGTCGGCGTCGGTGTCGGTGCAGCCGTTCCCCTTGCGCGAGGCGCTGGTGCTGGCGGTCAGGCCGCTGTACGTCACCGCGTCCAGCACCGTCGGGTCGGTGAGGCTGCCCACCGCCGTGGTCTGGCGGGCCACCAGCACCTTGCCGCCCGAGGCGCCCATGCCGATGGTGCCGGTCGCGTCGGGGGTGGGCAGCGCGGTGGTGCCGCCGGTGCCGGCCGCCTCCTGCACCAGGAAGTACTGCCCCGGAGCCAGCGTGGTGGCCGGCAGCGTGGTGACCTGCCAGCTGTTGCCCGTCGAGCTGGCGTACTGCACCGAGCTGCCGCTCAGGTCCACCGGGGCGTCGCCGGCGTTGAACAGCTCAATGAAATCGTTGCGGTAGGTGGCGCCGCTGTTGCCGCCGCCGCCGTACACCTGACTCACCACCAGCTTGCCCACGCCGGTGGGCACGGGCGTCACGTTCACGGTGATCGGGGTGGCCGAAGCGGTGTCGCTGCCGGCGGTCGCGGTGACGCTCACCTGGACCGTGGCGGGCGCGGCGTAGGTGTGGCTGAGCGTACCGCTGGTGCCGTTCAGGGTATCGGAGGTGCCGTCACCCCACTGGGCGGTGATGCGCTCGGCGCGGTTGCTGGAGACGTTCAGGGTGTAGGGCCGGCCCACCGTGGTGGTGCTGGCGCCGCTGGCCGTCACGGTCAGGGCCGGCAGGGTCCGGTCGGCGTCGCGGGTCAGGCTGAGACCCACCAGCACCGGGTCGTGGTCGCTGGCGCGGAAGGGGGTGGGGGCGTAGCGGTCGTCGGTCTTGAACTCGGTGTTGTAGTCAAAGACGGTCGGCTCGTCCGAGTTGATGTGCCACTCGGTGATGCCGCTCACCTGTCCGGACAGGCTGCTGCTGGCCAGCGCGTGGTCCAGGTAGCCGCTCAGGCCGCCGAACACGTAGGAGTAGCGCTCCGCCTGCGGAATGCGCAGGTTCAGCGACTCGAAGCCGCCCGACTGCAGGGTCTTGATCGGGTCCTCGGCGCCGTAGCTGTTCAGGTCGCCCAGCAGCAGCACGTCCGGGTCGGCGGCGCTGCTGCTCAGGCGGCTGGCGAAGCCCAGCACCGCCTGCGCCTGCTGCACCCGCAGCGGGTTCCAGCAGCCCTGGCCCTGATCGGCGTTCACGTCGCCGTCCGCCGGACAGCTGCCCTTGCTCTTGAAGTGGTTGGCCACCACCGTCAGGACGCCGCCGCTCACGCGGTCCTGGAAGGTCTGCGCCACCGGCGGGCGGCTGTAGACGCTGTTGGTGTCGATGACCGGGGCGCCCACCGGGTTCACACGCGAGGGCTTGTACAGGATCGCCACCCGGATCTGGTCGGTGCCCACGGTCCCGGTCAGCACCGGGCGGTAGGTCTGCACCTGCAGGGTCGGGTCAATGGCGGCGTTGAGGGTGTTCACCAGGTCGGTGAGGGTGGTCTCGCCGTTGTTCTCCACCTCCATCAGCGTGATGATGTCGGCATTCAGGCCCTTCAGGGCGGCGGCGACCTTGGCCTTCTGCCGGTCGAATTCCGCCTGGGTGGTGGCGCCGCGCCCGGCGCTGCCGAGCGTGGTGAAGTAGTTCAGCACGTTGGCGCCGGCCACCCGCAGCACGCCGTCCGGGCCCACCGGCTGGGGTGCGGCCGGGCGGGGGTTGCTGCTCAGGAAGCTGGGCGCCACCGTGGCCTCCAGCTTGTAGGCGTCGTTGGCGTAGCGCAGCACGCCGGTCAGCCCGCTGACCTGATCGCCGATGCGGCGGGTGGCGTCGGTGCCGCTGCCGCTCAGGAACGGGATGGGGGCCGGGTTCTGCGCCGACTGACCGTCGTCCAGCACCAGGCGCAGACGGTCCAGCTGGTCCTGGGTCGCCAGCGGTGGATCGAAGTTGGTAGGGTTGAACTGCCGGCCGCCGCTGGACAGCGTCAGTTCGCCGTAGCGGCCCAGGCTGAAGGTCTCGGTCACGAACAGCGGCTCGCTGGCCTGCAGCAGCATGCCCTCGTACCGCTCGAAGTCGTTGATCGGCAGCGTGACGTTGGTGGGCTTGACCTCCACGCCCGCGCCGCACTTCACGAAGCTGGTCACGGTGTCGAGTTCAGTCTCGGTGCCGGGCAGTTTGTCGCTGCTGCCCTTGAACTCGCGCACCACGGCATTGAACTGCACCAGATCGCCCGGCGCCACGTTCTGTGGGGTGGTGCCGGTGTACACGAACACGCCGTCGGAGGTGGCCGGATTGTTGTCCCCCTTCGGGTCCTGCAGGTAGAAGCCGCGCAGGCCGCTCTGCAGGTCTCCGGTGACCACGCCACGCACCGTCACCGGCTGCCCGGTGAGCGGGCTGGTGGCCCCGTCGCCCTGAATGGCCGGAATGGTCGTCACCGGCGTGCCGCTGGGCGGGCAGCTGGTCACGTCGGTCAACGGCACAACCGCCGTGGAGCCGCCCTCGCTGAGGTTGAAGGTGAGCTGACCGGTCTGGGTCTGCTGCCCGTCGGATGAGCGGCCCTCCACCGTCACGGTCAGGCCACGCGCGGTGGGGACGCGGGCAAACGCGCCGCTGGCGGTGCTGCCGCTGACCGTCAGCGGCTGCTTCAGGTCGCCCAGCTGAGCGACCAGTGCCTGACTCTGGTCGTGAACCGGCGAGGCGCTCACCTGCACGGTGGCCGTCACACGGGTCAGGGCAGGCGCCGTGGTGGTCTTCCCGCCGGCGGTGCTGAGTTCGGTGTCGGCGCGGTACAGCACCACCAGCCGGTCCGGGCGGTCGTAGCCGCGGATCACGGCGCTGTACTTCGCGGTGTCGGCGCCACTCAGCACCACGGTGGCCACGCCGTCTTTCGGCACGGCGCTGAACACTTTGGGCGTGCTGAGTTTCTTGCCACTGAGTTCGACCGTCACCAGTTGCACGTCCGGCGCGAGCTTCACGGTCAGCGCCGCATCATTCTTGGCCAGCGCCGTGATCGGCAGGCTGGAGGCCTGGGGTGTCGTGGCCGGGCTGGAGCCACAGGCCGCCAGCAGCAGTGAGCACGACACGAGCAGCAGGGGAATACGCATGACTTCTCCTTGGGTTCCGCTGAACTTGGTCAAGACAACATGGGGAACGGCGGCCATGATAGACAGCGAGTTGTCATCCGCAGTTCAGCCTCTGGCCGTTCAGCTGAGGAAAGTCTTCATTTTTAAAGAACTCTGAATGATGTGTGAAGGGGCGGGCCAGGTGGAGCGTCGCGGCCAGACACGTGAAACGTGCAGGTCAAGGTGAACCTGCACGCGCGGGCCTCCGCTTTTTTGAAGGGCTCAGGGCAGGCGGTACAGCACCACCCGGTTGCCGCTCGGCTTGGGCAACGGCCCGGTCCAGGTGCCGCCGGCCGCGACGGCCACGTACTGCCGACCACCGGCCAGATAGGTGATCACGCCGCCCAGGATGGCGGCGTGCGTCTGGCCCCGGAACAGCACCTTGCCGCTGCGGGCGTCGATGGCCTGCACCTCACCGTTCATGTCGCCCGTCAGCAGCAGCCCGCCGTCGGTCGTGGTGACGCCGCCCAGCATCGGGGTCTTCTGGTGCACCTTCCACGCCACGCTGCCGTCCGAGGCGTGCACCGCGTAGGTCCAGCCGCTCGCCTTGCTGGGCGGGTCGAACTTGGCCGCGCCATCGAAGTAGAACATGCCGGGGATCAGCTTGCCGGGAATCAGCTGGTACGACGCGCAGAAGTCCACGGTGTTGATGTACAGCAGGTCCAGCCCCGAGTGGTAGGCCGGGCCGTTCCACTCCACGCCGCCGTTCATGCCGGGGCAGGTGCGCTGCGGGTCCTTGCGGACCGGGGGCGTGCCGGTGTTGAGCCGGGTGGAGATGTCGGTGGTGGACTTGAGCCGGTGGCTGGCGCGGTCGTAGATGAACAGCTGGGCGGCCTTGGTGCCCACTGCCATGTAGGGGTGCCCGTCCCGGCGGTACACCGCGGGGGCCGCGCTGGTGTCCCAGTCGTGGGTGTCATGGGCAAGCTGCTGCACGTACCAGCGCAGCTTGCCGGTGCCGGTGTTGATGGCCACGACGCTGTCGGTGAACAGGTTGGCGCCCTCGCGGTTGCCGCCGTTCAGGTCTGCCTGCGGGTTGCCGAGCGGCACGTACAGGGTGCCCTCCACCGGGTCCAGGCTCACGGACGTCCAGTTGGCCCCGCCACCGTGCTCACGCGCCAGGTCGTTGGGCCAGGTGTCGGCGCCGAACTCCCCCTTCTGCGGGATGGCGTTGAAGCGCCACAGCGGCTTGCCGGTACGCACGTCCAGCGCCGTGACGTACCCGTTGGCGGCCCAGTCGCCGCCGGCCGTGCCGATGAACAGCTTGCCGCCGTAGGCGACCGGCGCGGCCGGCACAAAGGCCCCCGTGGAGGAGTCCACCAGATGGGTGTTCCACAGCAGCTTCCCGGTGCTGGCGTCGTAGGCGAGCACGTGGCCGTCCGGAGTGCCGCGCATCACCCGGCCGTCGTACACCGCCACGCCGCGCTGGGCCGGGTACACGATCGGGTCCTGGTAGCGGTACTCGCTGTGCCACCTGATCTTGCAGGTGGCGGCGTCGGCGGCGTAGGTGCCGCTGGGGGTGGTGAAGTACAGCACGCCGCCCGCCTCGATCAGGCTGGTCTCGAAGGTGGTGGAGAGGTGCAGGTCCAGGGTGCAGACCTCTTTCAGCTGCGCGGCGTTGCCGGTGTTGATCTGCCGCAGCGGCGAGTGACGCTGGCTGCCCAGGTCGCGACCGGTGCTGAGCCAGTCGGTGGAGGCGGGGTCGGTCAGCTGGGCGTCGGTGGGGGCGCTGCTGGACGCCTGCGGGGACACCACCGTGGTGCTGGGCGTGAAGGGGGGCGCGTGCTGCTGCGCCAGGGCCACGGCGGCCAGCGTCAGCGTGAGGGTCAGGAGACGTGCGGTCATGGTTTGGCTGCTCCGGGGGTGAGGGTGGCGACGTAATTGGCCAGGTCTTTCAGCTCGTCGTCGGTGAGGTGCTGCGTCTCGACGTGCATGGCGTTCTGGCCCGGCTGATTCCCGGGCGGCGAGGCCCGCACCGTTCGCAGGTAGGTGAGCGTGTAGCCGGGACTCTGGTGCAGCAGCGACGGGGTGCCGCGCGCCGCGTCGCCGCGGGCGTTCTCGGCGTGGCAGATCTGGCAGGCCACCACCGCGCGGGCCGGGTCGCCGTTCCGGTACAGGGCGCGGGCGCGGGTCATGTTGCTGCCGGGAATGCCGGGCCACGGGTCCACCGGCTTCTGGGCGGCGTAGTAGGTGGCGATGTCCGAGATCTGCTGGGCGTCGAGGGTGGGGAAGACGTTGATCATGCTGGTCACCATCGTGTCGGGGAGGTTGCCCTGACGGTGGTGGAAGAGCAGCATGTTCTTGTACAGGAAGTCCACCTGCTGGCCGCCCAGGTTGGGAATGTCGCCGTTGGTCGGCTGGCCCTTGCCGCCGTGGCAGTCGGCGCAGTAGTGCTGGTCCACCAGCGTGCTGCCGCGCGCCACGTCGCCCACCGGCATCGGCTGTTCGGGCGGCGTCACCGGCCGCAGCGCATAGATGACGCCGCCCACCGCGAGCAGCGCGCCCAGCACCGCCACCGGCACCACCACGCGCCTCACTGGAAGCTCCCGGTGGGCAGCTGCTGCACGTAGGCGGCCACCGCCTGGATGTCCCGGTCACTCAGCGTGCGGGCCACCGTCCGCATCGCCTGGGCCGACGGCTGGTCCGGCCGGGCCGGCAGCTGGCGATACACGTTCAGCCGGTAGATCACGTAGCCGCCGTGCTGCCCGCCGATGCGCGGCACCAGCGGCGTGGTGCCGCCGCTGCCGGCCGAGCCGTGGCAGGTGGCGCAGGCGATCTGCCCCTGATACGGGCGGCCGCGCTCGTACAGCGCCTGCCCTTCCGAGACCAGCTGCGCCTGCAGCACCCGGGTGGGGTGGGGGAGCGGGTCGCGGCTGTAGGCGCCGGCCAGCGCCCGGATCTGGGCGTCGGTGAGGTGGCGGGCGTAACGGGGCATGATGCCGTCCTCGCCCGCCTGAGCCTGGGCCCGGAACGCCTCGAGCCGGGCCTCCAGCCACTCGGCGTGCTGCCCGGCCAGCGAGGGAATGTTCGACAGCGGCGCCTGGCCGCGCTGCCCGTGGCACACCGGGCAGCCGAGCTGGGCGGCCAGCACGCCCGGCGCCGTCTGGGCATTGGCCGGCACCGACGGCCGGGTGCCGGAGCTGGCGGCGGTGAGGGCCAGCACCGCCAGCGCGCCCAGCAGCGCCGCGCCCACGCCCAGCGCCCGCCTCATGAGCCCTCCTCCGGATGGTCGCTCAGCCAGGCCCGCCAGGCACTCAGCCCCGCCGTGAGCCACAGCACCACCCCCACGATCAGCACGGCCGCGCCCAGCACGCCGGCCAGCAGGCTGGGCCACGCCAGCCCGAGCCCCACCAGCGTGAGGCCGGCAGCGCAGATGAGCGGGGCGGGCGTGTCCGGCGTGTGTGGCAGCTCCTGTGGCGGCTGCCACTCGGAGCCGGGGGTGAGCGCGTGGCCGGGCGGCTGGGCCGGGTGATGATGCGACTCAGTGGACATGAACCGCTCCTTTCTCGGTGGCCACCATCCGGGCCACGATGGTGAGGGCCGCCAGCGTGTAGAGCAGGCCGCCGCCCACCCACATCAGCACGCCGGCCACCAGTCCTGCGTTGTCCATGCCGCTGCCGAAGGCCACCCACGCGCCGGTCAGGGCGCACACGGCCATCTGCAGCACCGTGACCGCCAGCGAGGCGACGGTGGCCGGCCAGAGGGCCAGCGCGAACAGCGTCCCGGCGCCCAGGAAGGCCACGCCCTCCACGGCCAGCAGGTCCGGCTGCGCGTCCACCCGCGTGAGGGTGGCGGGCAGGTGGGTCAGGACCGTCACGCTCGCCAGCGCCAGGCCGCCCAGCCACGCCGGCACCCTCGGGCGCCAGCCGGGCCGGCCCAGCAGCAGCAGCGGCGGCACCACCAGCGACAGCAGCAGGTGGGCCAGCATGTGCTCGGGCATCTGCAGGCGGGTGTACAGCCACCCGGCCAGCAGCACGCCGGCGGAAGCCAGCCCCAGCGGCAGGCGCGTCACGGCCCCCTCCAGACGTAGAACACCAGATACAGCGCCAGCCACACGGCGTCCACGAAGTGCCAGTACAGCGCGGCGGCCGCCACGCCCGGCGCGCGGCGCCCGATCAGCCCCCGGAAGCTCAGCACCGATAGCCCCACCAGCATCGGCAGGCCCAGCAGCACGTGCAGGCCGTGCAGCCCGGTGGTGGTGTAGAAGGTGGCGAAGAACAGGCTGGCGCTGACGGTGCCGCCGCGCGCCATCAGGTGGCTCCACTCCAGGCCCTGCGCCACGGCGAAGGCCGCGCCCAGCAGCGCCGTCACCAGATAGAGTGCTCCGGCCCCTCGCGGGTCCCGGCGTTCGCGCTGCCGCTCGGCCAGCACCAGCACCGCGCTCGACCCCCACAGCAGCACGCTGAAGATCAGCATATGCGCCGGGTCCAGCAGCGTCTGCCCTCCGTGGTCCTCGGTACGGCGCAGGTAGACGTTCGACACCACCAGCAGCAGAAAGATCACGGTGTCGCTGGCCAGGAACGCCAGCATGCCCAGGTGGGTGCGCGAGGCGCGATCGTTCGGCACGGCGGTCACCGGTGCTCACGCTCCTCGTCGCGGATCGGCCGGCCCTGGCGGTCGTGGCGGGGCGGGCGCACGTGATCCATGTCGTCCGGGTGTTTCAGGTCCCACAGCGGCCGGCGGGAGTGCAGCGGCGGCAGCGCCACGAAGTTCTCGCGCCGGGGCGGGCTGCTGCTCAGCCATTCCAGCGTCCAGCCGTTCCACGGGTCCGGCCCGGCCACGGCGCCGTGGGTGCGGCTGCGCCACAGGTTCACCAGCAGCACCAGCAGGCCCACGCCCAGCACGAAGCCGCTCACGGTGGAGAACAGGTTGAGCGCTTCCCACCCGCTCAGGGCCGGGTAGGTGTACACGCGGCGCGGCATGCCCATCAGGCCCAGCAGGTGCTGCACCAGGAACACCCCGTTGAAGCCGATCACGTTCAGCCAGAAGCCCCAGCGGCCCAGCCGCTCATCCAGGAAGCGCCCGGTGAACTTCGGGTAGTAGTAGTGCAGCCCGGCCAGCACCGCGAACAGCGACCCGCCGAACAGCACGTAGTGGAAATGCGCCACCACGTAGTAGGTGTCGGTCAGCTGCCAGTCGATCGGGACCACCGCGAACGTCACGCCCGATACCCCGCCGAAGGTGAACTGCACGATGAAGGCGGCGGCGTACAGCATCGGCAGGGTGTAGCGCACGCTGCCCTTCCACATGGTCGCCAGCCAGTTGAACACCTTGATGCCGGTGGGAATGGCGATCAGCATCGAGGTGGTGCCGAACGCGAGGTCCACCGGCCAGCCGAGGCCCACCGCGAACATGTGGTGCGCGTACACCGCGAAACTCAGGAAGGCGATCGCCACGCTCGACCACGCCACGAACTCGTAGCCGAAGATCGGCTTGCGCGAGAACACCGGGATGATCTCGCTGATGATGCCCCAGGCCGGCAGGATCAGCAGGTAGATCTCCGGGTGCCCGAACAGCCAGAAGTAGTGCTGCCACAGCACCGGGTCGCCGCGCGTGAAGAGCCCGGCGCCCAGCAGCCGGTCCACCTCCAGCATCATCAGCACGGCGGTCAGGCACGGCAGCGCGAACAGGATGATGAAGCCGTTGACCCAGGCCATCCACGCGAACATCGGCAGCCGCCGGTACAGCATGCCCTGGGCGCGCAGCCGCGCGCCGGTCACCAGGATGTTCACCGCTGTGAGGGTGGTGCCGTAGCCGCTGACGATCAGCGCCACCGACCACAGGTCCACCCCGCGCTGCGGCGTGAAGGCCGTTTCGCTGAGCGGCGCGTAGCTGAACCACCCCTGCGACGGTGAGCCGGTAAAGGGGCTGAGGTACAGCAGCAGGCCGCCGCCCACCAGCAGCCACAGCGAGAAGGCGTTCAGGCGTGGAAAGGCCATGTCCCGGGCGCCGATCTGCAGCGGCAGCAGGTAGTTGGTGAAGCCCAGCAGCAGCGGCAGCAGCACGAAGAAGATCATGGTGGTGCCGTGCATGGTCAGGAAGCGGTTGTACGCCTCGCCCACCAGCAGGTGGTTGTTCGGCACGGCCAGCTGCAGGCGCATCACCAGCGCTTCCAGGCCGCCCAGCACCAGAAACACGGCGGCCACGCCCATGTAGGTCAGGCCGATGCTCTTGTGGTCGGTGGACGTGAAGAGGCGCCACCAGGACAGGGCCGGGGCAGCGGCCGGCGCAGCGGACACGGCAGGAACACGCTGATTCACTTGAGGGCCTCCAGATAGGCGCTGAGGTCGTTGATCTCCTGATCCGAGAGCGGCAGGGTCGGCATCCGCGCGCCGGGCTTCACCTGCTGGGTGTGCTTCAGCCAGCGCTGCACGTTGGCCGGGGTGTTGGTCAGCACGCCGCCCGCCATCAGCTGCCGGGACGCGAAGTGCGTCAGGTCCGGGCCCACCGCGCCGTCGTGCGGAAAGTCGGATGTCTGGCCCTGCACGGCGTGGCAGGCGCTGCACTGCACCTCACGGAACACCTGGGCGCCATGAGCCGCCGCGCTGCCGGCCACCAGCGTGGGGGCGGGAGAGTCCGGCCCCGCTCCGGCGAGGCTGGCCGCGTCGTCCGCGATCACCCGGAAGCGCATCCAGGCGTGCTGCGGTCCGCAGAACTCGTTGCATTCGCCGGCGTAGGTGCCCGCTTTCGCCGCCTCGATCCACAGCCGGTTGTGCTGACCGGGAATCACGTCAATCTTGCGGGCCAGCTGCGGCACCGAGAAGTCGTGAATCACGTCGGCGCTGGTGAGGTCCAGCAGCACCCGCCGGCCCGCCGGGATGTGCAGCTCACCGGCCGTCTCCGCGCCGCCCGGGGTGCGGAAGGCCCAGTACCACTGGTGGGCCGTCACATACACGTCGGGGTTGGGTCCGGCGGTGTCAGGTGACGACTGGCCCGCCACCCGCACCGTCAGGAACAGCAGCACACCCACCAGCGCGACGGCCCCCAGGATCCAGCCCACCTCATCTCTGGTGTTGCCGAAGATCTGGGCCGGCTCGCCTCCGGCCCCGCGGTGGCGGTAGCGCCACATGAACCAGCTGAGCAGTCCCGCCACCAGCAGAAACACGCCCAGGCCCAGCCAGAAGGTGATGCTGGTCAGCTGGGTGATGGGGCGCGCCAGCGAGGACGCTGGATCGAAGACCGGGAACGCGCTCATGGCTGGCCTCCCGCTCCGGTCCTGGGGCCGAGGTCAGCGCGCATGTCGGCGGCCTCCCCCGGGCATGCTGGCGGCCTGTGGACTCGGCGGCAACGACAGGCTCCGCAGCAGCGGCTTGCAGCGCTCGCCCCAGGGCGTGAGCCGGTAGGCGTGCCGGCGCGGCGACACCGTGATGCAGATGCGTTCCAGCAGTTGCAGGTCCAGCAGCGTGCCCAGCAGGTCGCTGGCCACCTGCGGATCGAGGCGGGCCATCCGGCACAGGGGCATCAGCGCGACCGGGCCGGCGCACACCACCTCCAGCACCGACCGCATCTCGGGGCGGTGCCGCAGGGCCTGCCACGTGTCGGGCACAGGCGTCACACTCACCGCAGGCGGCAGCACTTCCAAAGGACCACACCAATCCGCGAGTTTCATGGCCCGCTCCTCTCCCGAACGCCGGTCAGCGTTAATCGTGTCGTGTTACGACGATGTCTGTCTTTACGGTACGCCTTGCGAGTTTGGCGTCACTAGAGCAACCCTTCATGAAATCACCGTAGGCCGCGTCCAGGCCAGACGGCCCCTGCATGCGTGCCTGGACCGCCGGGCTGGCCGGTCCGTGTTGCTGGAACTGGTAAGGCGGCACCCCACCACCGCGCTTCAGGGCCGCCAGGAACAGCACCGTTTCTGGCGGCCCGATGTTGCTCCGGTTGCTAAGGACGGGTACGGTGAGGCCATGACCATCTCCGTCGCCACCGACCTGCCCGCGGCGGCCTATCAGATGCTGGGGGCGTTTCGTTGCAGTCTGCTGGGGTATGAGCGGGGGAGCGCCGAGCGAATCCGGGCCGGCGGGCTGACCCCGCAGCAGTACGCGCTGCTGGTGATGATCGCAGGCCGCGAGGACGAGCCGCCCAGCGTCGGTGAGGCGGCCCAGGAGCTGATGCTCAGCCACAACAGCGCGGTGGAGCTGTCGCAGCGCGCCGAGAAGGCGGGGCTGCTGTGCCGCGAGGTGGATCCGGAGCGGGGCAGCCGCACGCTGCTGACCCTCACTCCGGAGGGCGCGGCCCGCACCGACGCCATCACCCGTCGGCTGATCTCGGAACTGGGCCTGGAGCGGCTGCAGGTCCAGATGGCAGTGGACCGCTGGCGGACCCTGCTGCAGTCAGGCCGGTTCAATGACGCGCTCAGCTCGGGCGGCCGGATGGACGCGGGGCCGCCGGAGTTCAGCTGCACGCCGGCCACCGCCGCTGAGCAGCCGACGGTGTGGCGGCTGCTGCAGCTTCAGCTGCACGTGCTGGCCCGCTGCCACGGGGTGCCGGTGGGCGAGGACGGCGAGTACCCCTATCCGGACTTTGGGCGCTACTGGGCGGGCGCAGGCGATCAGGCGTGGCTGATCCGGGTGGAGCGCCGGCCGGCCGGGCTGGCGCTGCTCCACCACCATGCAGACGAGCCGCGCACCGAACTTGCCGAGCTGCACCTGCTTCCAGACGCGCAGGGCCGGGGCGTGGGCCGGGCCGTGATGCGTCAGCTGTTCGCTCATCACCCGGGCCGCTGGTCGGTGCAGTACCACGAAGATGATCTGGCGGCCCGCCACTTCTGGCACAGCGTGCTGCACGGCCTGCAGCTGACGGCGGACGAGGAGCGGGGGGCCACGCTCCCGCTCGGCACCGGCCGTCGCCTGCACTTTCAGGTGCCGGCCGGTGAGGGCCGGTCTTGAGCCGGCGTTGACCCAGCGGGCGTGCCGCCAGCGGCTTAAGGCTGTTGTGGCGTGGCTCATCGGGCAGGAGTCGTGCCGGGCCACAGTGGGGCATGATGGCGTTGCTGCTGGGGGTGATCGCGCTGATGGCGGTCCTGACGCTCACGTTTCTTCACGCGCACAGCCGGCCCCGACGCTGCCGCCCCCTGACGGCCGCCGAACGCCACCAGCTGAGCGGCCTGATGCGGGCCGGACGGCCGGATGAGGCGGCGCAGGAGTGCCACTGGATGACCGGCGCGCCGCTGCCTCAGGCGCGCCAGACGGTCGAGGCGCTGGTGGAGGCACCTGGAGGGCCGGCGGCCATGCCGCCCGGCTGGTCCGGTGCCGTCGCAGACGCCGCACCGGGCCGGGTTGCCGCCGGTTAACGAGGCCCGTCGCCTGTGCCCGGCCGCCGCGCGACATACTGGCAGCCTGAGCAACAGGGAAAGCGAGGTGCCGTATTCAAGCGTCAGAAACGATCTTCACGGTCGAGGCCACCCCGATCAAGTTCGGTCCCGGCGCGGCGATGGACGCCGGCTGGGAGCTGCAGCGGCTGGGCGTGCGCCGCGCCCTGGTCGTGACCGATCCACGGGTGGCCGTGCTGGACACCACCCGGCGGGTGCTGCAGGTCATCGAGGCGGCCGGCATCGAGACGGTCCTCTTCGACGGCGTCCGGGTCGAACCGACGCTCGCCTCGCTGGAGGCGGCGGTGCAGGCGGCCCGGGACGCGCAGGTGGACGGCTACGTGGCCATCGGCGGCGGGTCCTGCATCGACACCGCCAAGGTGGCCAACCTGGTGGTCAGTGACGGCGGCCAGATCATGCAGTACGTGAACCTGCCGATCGGGGAGGGCCGGCGGCCAGGCGCGCCGCTGCGCCCGCTGCTGGCGCTGCCCACCACCTCCGGCTCCGGCTCCGAGGCGACCACCGTGGCGATCCTGGACCTGCCGGACCTGGGGGTCAAGACCGGCATCTCGCACCGCTCGCTGCGGCCCAGCCAGGCGATCGTGGACCCGGAACTGGCGGCCACCGCACCGGCCGCCGTGACGGCCGCCGCCGGGCTGGACGTGGTGTGCCACGCGGCCGAGTCGTTCCTGAGCCGGCCGTACACGTCGCGCCCACGGCCGGAACGGCCG
The DNA here is from genome assembly GCF_040256395.1 of Deinococcus sonorensis KR-87. Taxonomy (NCBI): domain Bacteria; kingdom Thermotogati; phylum Deinococcota; class Deinococci; order Deinococcales; family Deinococcaceae; genus Deinococcus; species Deinococcus sonorensis. The sequence continues at coordinate 220,459 of NZ_CP158296.1, forward strand.
GAGGACCGGCCCCCGTACCAGGGCCGCAACCCGGTCTCGGACCTGTGGTCGGCGGCGGCCATCGAGGCGGGCGGCCGCTACCTGCGCCGGGCCGTCTACGATCCGGCGGACGTGGAGGCGCGCGGCCGGATGATGCTCAGCGCGACCATGGCGGGCGTGGGCTTCGGCTCGGCCGGGGTGCACATTCCGCACGCGTGCGCCTACCCGGTCGCCGGGCTGCGGCACACCTACCGGGCGCCCGGCTATCCGGCCGACCACCCGTTCGTGCCGCACGGCTTCAGCGTGATCGTGACCGCGCCGGCCGCCTTCCGGTTCACCTACGACGCCGACCCCGAGCGGCACGAGGAGGCGGCCCGGCTGCTGGGCGGGGCCGGCGAGGCGCAGGGCCGCGACGCCCTGCCCGCCGCCCTGACCCAGCTGATGCGCGACGTGGGCGCCCCCAGCGGCCTGCGTGAGCTGGGCTACGACCGCTCAGACCTGCCGCAGCTGGTGGAGGGCGCGCTGAAACAGACCCGTCTGCTGGCGGTGGCGCCGGTGCAGCCGTCCCCGGACGACCTGCAGCGCATCCTGGCCGAGTCGCTGGAGCTGTGGTGACGCCGGAGACGCTGGCCGACTACCCGCACACGCTGCCGCTCACCACCCGCTGGATGGACAACGACGCCTACGGCCACGTCAACAACGTCATCTACTACGCCCTCTTCGACACGGTGGTCAACACTTACCTGATCCGGGCGGGGGTGCTGGACGTGCAGCGCGGCCCGGTGATCGGGCTGGTGGTGGAGTCCGGCTGCCGCTACTTCGCGCCGCTTTCTTACCCGGACGAGGTGACGGCCGGGCTGCGGGTGGCGCGCATCGGCACCAGCAGCGTCCGCTACGAGATCGGGCTGTTCCGCAGCGGCGAGGTGCAGCCGGCCGCCACCGGCCATTTCGTGCATGTGTATGTGGACCGCGAGGGGCGGCGGCCCACGCCGCTGCCGCCGGCCCTGCGCGCGGCGGTGGAGCGGCTGGCCGGCCCGCCGGGCAGCTGAGCGCTACTTCAGTGAGGCGTAGTCGACCTTGACCTCATCCAGGAGGGTCTTCAGGTCGTCGGTCATGGTCTTCGTGTACTCGGCGCGGGTCAGCACCTTCTTGTTGCCGCCGTACATCCCGTCGCGCCAGATCTGCGCCATCGGCAGCTCCACCTTGCCGTCGTTCGCCACGTAGCTGTACACCGTCAGGAAATCCTGGTAGATGGTGGGTTCGCCGTCCACGTCCACCGAGAACGAAAAGTACAGCTCGCGGTCGCAGGTGTCTGCCGCGTCGTACTGAAGGGCCTTGAGCCCCAGGCCCTTCAGGGCGGCGGCCAGCTGCGTCTCGGCCATGGTCACCAGCGCGGCGTCCTTCTTGTCGTTCACCAGCACGCTGGCGCTGTAACACAGGTTCTGGCCGCCCCGCACCGCCGCGAGGGCCGGCGCTTCCTCACTGGGCTTGGCGGGAGTGGCAGCCGAGGCGCTGGCCGGCAGCAGCAGGCACATCAGGGCGAGCATCGGGCGGGCATGAACACGGGTATGCATGGTGACTCCTGGGGGTGTGGTGGCGCTGCGCTCCAGCATACCGGCTGCCGGTCCGCGCGTCCCGGGCCCGATCGGGGGAGGGGCCGCGCTACACTGGCACGCACGTCCCGTGGAGGAGGGCGCCTGCCTGTGCCGTTTGTCCGTGACCTGCTGACCCTAGGCCCGGCCCGCCGCGATCACCTGCCGGCCGGGCGCATCGCGCTGGGGGTGGCCCTGCCGCTGCTGATGCTGCTGTGGCTGGGCCGCAGCGACCTCACCATCTACGCCTCGTTTGCTGCCTTCACCGGCATCTATGCGCGCAATGAGCCGCTGGTCCCGCGCCTGTGGCACCAGGGGGTGAGCGCCCTGCTGCTGCTCGCCTGCGAGCTGCTGGGCCTCTGGCTGGCCCACTCGGGGACCGGGCCATGGGGCGTGGTGATGGCCGGAGGCGTGGTGGCGGCAGTTGGAGCGGTGCTGGCAGCGGCGCTGGGGCTGCGCCCGGCCGGCGCGCTGTTCTTCGTGTTCGCGGTGACCGGCATCGCCAGCCTGCCGAACCCGGCGCCGCTGGGCGTGGCGCTCGGCGTGGCGGCCAGCACGGCCCTGTTCTGCCTGCTGCTGGGCGTGGCGGGGGCGCAGGTGTCGGGCCGGCTGCGCCCCGCGGAGCTGTCCGCGCCCCCGCCGCACCCCCACACGGAGACCGAACTGGGCGCCCACGGCCTGCGGCACCTGCTCGCGGCGTCGCTGGCCGGGCTTGCCGCCGTGCTGTCGGGGCTGGGCCACAGTCCCTGGGCGATGGTGGCGGCAGTGGCACCGATCTCGGCCCAGGACCACGCGGGCCAGGTGATCCGCGCGCTTCAGCGCATCCTCGGCACGCTGCTGGGCGTGGTGCTCGCCGCCCTGCTGCTGGCCCTCCCGCTGTCGCCGTGGGGGCTGGCCCTGCTGGTGGTGGGCCTGCAGTTCCTGGCCGAGCTGTACGTGGCGCGCAACTACAGCGTGGCGATGGTGTTCGTTACGCCGCTGGCGCTGCTGATGTCGCAGCTGGGCAACCCGGTTCCGGCGCTGGGGCTGCTGACGTCCCGCGCGGCTGAGACGGTGATCGGCGCCCTGATCGGGCTGCTGGTGGTGGTGACGCTCCGGCGACGCTAATCCACGGCGTGCAATCGCTGTCAGACGGCTGTAAGTTCATTCCCGCCACGATGGACGGGTGGACCGTCTTCCCGATTCTCCCGCGGCCCGGCCGGTCGACCGGTCCGGCCAGGAGCCCCCTCCTTCCACAGCCCCTTTCGCTGCCACGCCGGACCGCCGCGCGCACGCCGCCGAGTCGATCGTGCGCCTGACCCGCCGCGCGCTGGAGGCGGCCGACCTGAGCAGCGCGGTGGTGCCCACCCTGCAGGAGCTGGTGGACCGCACGGCCGCCGCCGGTTCCGCCTACTTCCAGACCGACGGGCTCCGCCCGGCCTACCACGCGCGGGTCGCCGCTGGCCAGATGCCCGAAGGCGCGGCGATGGCCGCCATCCTGGCGCACGGGCTGCCGGCCGAGACCCCGCTGATGCACGCGCTGCGCGGCGCCACGGTGCCGCTGTTCTTCGACGACACGCACCTGGCCACGGAGGCCGCCGGCTTTCCGGAGCTGGGGGTGCGCTCGCTGGCGGCCGCACCGGTCCGGGGGCGTGACGGCACGCTGCTCGGCGCCTTCCTGATGCATACCTTCGTGCGGCACCGCTGGAGCACCACCGAGGCCGAACTGTTCACGGCGGTGGCCGAGACGATGGCGACCCTGACCGCCCGGCTGGCCGCCGAAGAAGGGCTGCTCGCGGCGCGCGAGTCGGCGCTGCGGGCGCTGGGGCTGGGCCTGGAGTACAAGGACCGCGAGACGCTGGGCCACACCGACCGGGTGACGCACCTGGCCGTGCAGCTGGGCCAGCGGTTGGCGCTGAGTCCGGAGACGCTGCAGGCGCTGCGCTGGGGCGCGTACCTGCACGACGTGGGGAAACTGGCGGTGCCGGATCAGGTGCTGCTGAAGCCGGGCCGGCTGGACACCGGGGAATGGGCCCTGATGCAGACGCATGTGCTGGAGGGCGAACGCTTCGCCGAGACGCTGGGGTTTCTGCCGGTGGGCGCCCGGGCGGTGATCGCCGGGCATCACGAGCGCTGGGACGGGAGCGGCTACCCGCGCGGGCTGGGCGGCGAGCAGATCCCGCTGCTGGCCCGGATGTTTGCCCTGTGTGACGTGTACGACGCGCTGACCAGCGAGCGGCCCTACAAAGCCGCCTGGAGTCCGGAGGCGGCGCTGCAGGAGCTGGACGCGCAGGCGGGCCGGCAGTTCGACCCGCAGCTGGCCGCCAGCTTCGTGGCGATGCTGCAGGACACGCCCGCCGGACGTGCCTGAGCCACAGTTCGTGTTACGCTGACGGCGGCCAGCCGACACACATCACCGTCCGCTGGACACAATCACTTGAGGACAGGGTGGGTAGATTGCCAGAGAATGCGCTGCTTCCCGCCTGGACCACCGCGGTCCGGCGGCTTCATCACACGACACGCTTTGCCGGTCTGGCCACCGCGGCCCTGACGCTGTTGACCGTCGGGCCCGCCACCCGGGTGGACGCCGCGACCTACACGGTGCGGCCAGGCGACACGCTCTACCGGGTGGCCCGCGACCACGGCACCGACCCCACGACCCTGCAGCGGCTCAACCGGCTGACCAGCGACACAGTGACGGTGGGCCAGCGGCTGCAGGTGCCGGACGGCGGCGCCACATCAACACCGGCACCAGTCCGCTCCCCCGCGACGCCCACCGCCACGGTGCGCCCCGCCGGCACCGTGAGTGCGCCGCGGCTGGACCCGGGCAAGGTGAGTGGGCCGGTGGCCTGGGCGGTGCAGCCGCCCGCCACGGTCGCCAGTTTCATCGGGGGGCTGCCGGGGCCCGGCAACCTGAGCGGCTTCGGTGACCTGCTGCCGCTGCGGACCTTTCTCAAGGGCCTGACCTTCGACTACCAGACCTACAACAACTGCGGGCCCAGCGCCCTCTCGGCGGTGCTGGGCTTCTACCGGGTCAAGATCAGCCAGGACGTGATCCGCCAGAGCACCCGGCCGGACGGCGGCTACATGCAGGTGAGCGCCATCGCGCCGGAGCTGGCCCGCTTCGGCCTGCGCACGCTGACCATCCGCAACGGCCAGCTGAGCCAGATCAAGCGGCTGCTGGCGCTGGGCATCCCGGTGATCGTGCTGCAGTGGTACGACCGGCCCGGTCACATCAACCACTTCCGGGTGGTGCGCGGCTACGACGATCAGGCGGGGGTGGTGTGGGTCAGTGACAGCATGGTGGGGCCGGTGGCCTACCTGAGCTACGCCAGCTTCGACGCGCTGTGGAACACCCAGGGCCGCAAGATGTTCCCGGTCTACCCCAACGGCTACGACCCGCTGGTGCGGCAGCTGCTGTAGGCAGGGCGCCTGCCTTTTCATCTGGGCGCACCCTAGACTGGCGCCTGATGAGTGGACGGTATAGGCGCAGGGCCGCCCGGCAGGAGCACCGGTGACGGACGGCGGAGCTTCGGCCCTGGTGCCCGGGGCGGCCGCACCCGCAACGACCTCGGACCGCCATACGGCCATTGACGTGTTCCGGGGGCTGACCATCCTGGAGGTGATCGGCCATCACGCCAGCGGCATGGCCCTGCGCCACGCGACCCCCGAATCCGGCCTGCATGCCCTGTTGACGGTCCTGAACCGGTCGCTGCACTTCGCGGTGCCGGCATTCATGTTCCTGAGCGCGATGATCCTGACCCGCAGCCTGCTGCGGCGCTTCGACGCCGGGCGCTACTTCAGCCGGCGGCTGCTGCGCGGCGGCTGGCCATATGTGTTGTGGACCGGCGTCTATGCGGTGTGGTACGTGTGGACCGGCCTGCGCCCGGCCGAGCATCTGGCGGACCCTCAACGCTGGACGCTCTGGCTGCTGTATGGCAAGGCCAGTTACCACCTGTACTTCCTGCTGGTGGCGCTCCAGCTGTACGTGGTGCTGCCGTTGCTGCTGCCGCTGGCCCGGCGGCGGCCCACGCTGCCGCTGGCATTCGCGCTGGGCCTGGCGCTGCAGCTCGGCCTGTACCTGCTCAACCGGGAGGCGCTGCGGCTGCCGTTTCCGGCCAGTTCCCTGCTGTGGTACGCCCTGCCGGTGGCGGTGGGCGCCCGCTCCGGCGAGTACGGCGCGTGGTGGCGGGCCCACCGGCGGAAGCTGCTGCCGCTGCTGGCGCTGGTCTACGCCGCGTACCTGCCGCTGGCGCTGGCGTACCTGCGCGGCGAGCCGGTCACTCCGGTGGTGTACAGCGGCCTGTCGTGGGTGTACACCACCCTGTGCGCCCTGACGCTCCTGGGGCTGGCGACCAGTGCCGGTCGGCTGCCGCGCGCGGTCACCGTGCCGCTGGCGGCCCTCGGGACGGTCAGCCTGCAGGTGTACCTGCTGCACCCGATGCTGCTGCAGCTGCTGGAACGCGCCGGGTTTCCCGGTGCCAGCGTGGCCTTCGCGCTGACGGTCGCGGCCTACGGGCTGAGCGCCCTGCTGATCCCGGCGCTGGTGGGCTGGGCGCTGCGCGGGACCCGGCTGAGCGTGCTGCTGTTCGGTCGCTGAGCCGACGCTCTCACCCGGCTGGCCAGGGCGGGCCGCTACAGTGGGCGGTCATGCGCCTGCTTGCCCTCCTGCTGACGCTGTTGCTGGCGGCGCCCGTGGCCGCCGCCCTGTCCCCGTCGGTGCTGCTCAGACGGCTGGATCAGCCCGACGGCCCGTCGTATCTGCTGGTGCCGCACCCCTGTCTGCAGCAGCGGCGCTGCCCGTTGATGGTGGTGTCGCATCCGCGGGGCCAGAGCGCCGAGCGCCTGCTGCAGAGCACGCCCTTCAGCGCCTACGTAGAGGCGCTGACCGGTGCCGACATCGCGGTGCTGCTGAGCAACGACGGGGGTCCGACCGGCTGGGGCCGGCCGGCCGCGCTGACCCGGCTGGATGAGCTGCACCGCGAGAGTGTGGCGCAGTTTCAGTACAGCGGGCACACCTATGCCTTCGGCGTGAGCATGGGCGGCCTGACCGCGCTGCGCAGCGCCCTGGCCGGCCCGTATCCGGTGTCCGGCGTGGTGCTGCTGGACGCCTGGGCCGACCTGCGGGTGGCCTGGGCCGTGCCGGGCAGCCACCGCCGCGAGCTGGAGGAGGCCTACGTCCTGTCGGGGCCGATGCCGCCCACCCTCGATCCGCTGGTGCTGGCGGAGGCCGGGCCGCGGCTGCCGCTGCTGGTGATGGGCAGCCGTGACGACGCGGTGGTGCCGTTTATGGACAACGGCCTGCCGCTCTTCGAGCGGGCCGCGGCCCCGGGCGTCAGCACCCTGGTCACGCTGCACGGCCCGCATCTGGGCGGCAGCCATTTCAGTCCGGCGCTGGCCCAGCGGGTGGTGCAGTTCGTGACGGCGCTGGAGCGGCTGGACGGCGGCTGCGAGGACGCGTGCGGCGCGCCGGACCAGCTGGTCGAGCCGTGAGGCTCAGGCGGCCGACTCCGGCAGGGCGCCCGCCGCCCGGCGGGCCAGGCGGCCCATGGTCAGGCCCTGCACCACGATCGAAAACACCACCACCACGTAGGTCAGCACCAGGAAGATGTCGTGCTGTGGACCCGGCGGGACGCTGAAGGCCAGCGCCACCGCGATGCCGCCGCGCAGCCCGCCCCAGGTCATCACCTGGGCGGTGAAGGGCGAGAAGGAATACCGCCGCCCCAGCAGGCTCAGCGGCAGCTGCACGCTGACGGCCCTGGAAAACAGCACGATCGGCACGCAGGCCAGCCCCAGCAGGAGCGTCAGCGGTGAGAACGAGACCGCCACCACTTCTAGAGCGATCAGCACAAAGAGGCCGGTGTTGAGAATCTCGTCGGTGAGGTGCCAGAAGCCGTCGAAGTGCGGCTTGGACGTATCGGACAGCACGCCCCGGTCGTTCAGCTGGCCGATCAGCAGGCCGGCCACCACCATCGCCAGCGGTCCCGACAGGTGCAGCAGGTCGGCCAGCGCGTATCCGCCGGTCACCACCGCCAGCGTGATCAGCACCTCCACCACGTAGTCGTCCACCTGCCGCAGCAGCAGGTAGGCGAGGTACCCGAGGACAGCCCCGAACAGCACTCCGCCCAGCGCCTCCTGCGCGAACAGCCCGGCCACCGCCAGCGGTGTGGGGGAGGCGTGCCCCGCGCCGCTGGCGATGGCGGCGATGACGGCGAAGGCCACCACCCCGATGCCGTCATTGAACAGGCTCTCGCCGGCCACCAGCGCTTCCAGCCGCGCCGGCACCTTGGCCCGCTTGAGCAGGTCCAGCACGGCCACCGGGTCGGTGGGCGAGATGATCGCCCCGAACAGCAGCGCGAACGGCCACGACACGCCCAGGCCCACCAGATGCAGCAGGCCGTAGACCAGCGCCCCCACCAGCACGATGGACAGCGCGGTGGACACCAGGGCGAAGGTCAGCACCGCCGTGCGCTGGCGGAACAGTTCGCCGGTGTTGAGGCTGAGTGCCCCCGCGAACAGCAGGAAGCTCAGCAGGCCCTGAAACAGCACGTCGTTGAATTTGAAGGTGCCCAGCACCTTCACCACCGTTTCGGCGGCCGGGACTTGCAGGCCCACCAGGCCCAGCAGCAGCACCGACACCGCCAGCCCCGCCAGCGTCACGCCGATGGTGGTGGGCAGGCGCAGGTAACGTCGGTTGATGAAACTCAGCAGGGCGGTGACGCTCACCACCAGCGAGATCAGCTGAAAGGGAGTCATCCGGCCACCGGGTCATGGTGAGGCGGGAGCGGCGCGAGGAGCGCGGCGGAGCAGGGCGAAATCTTAAGCATAGGACGTCCAGGGGAACAACACAAAGGGGCGAAGACCGCTCGACAGTCTCCGCCCGGCCAGCATATGGAGGCTGGAGCTCCGGCCGCCCGGCGGCCTGGTTGTAGGGGCAGTCTAAGGGCTGCCGCCCGTTCAGGCAACCACCCACCGGCAGGGCTGGCCGAAACACTGTGAAGAATGTCACACTGGTGACATCGCCGGGACCGTGACCGCTCGCCTCCGGGCGACCGGGGTGGCCGGGCGCACATCAGGGGGAAGTGAACATGGGTGGAATGGGACGGTTGAGGAAGAGAAGAACGATCGGTCATGGCATCCTGCTGGGGTTGCTGGCAGGCGTGGGGACCGGGCAGGCGCAGCAGACGCCAGCCTACAGCGGGCCGCAGGCCGTGGTGTACATCGGAGAGAACTCCTGCAGCGGCGGGTATTGCGGCAATAGCGTGTGGGCCGCGTTCGACAGCGCCATCACCCAGGCGATGACCGCCAGCGGGTATGTCCGAGCGGTGCGCAAGCCCGACGGTGCCAACCTGGTGATGAAGGCGGGCATCAGCTCGGTGACGGGTGGGGGCGGGGTGTGTCTGCCGCTGGTGGGCTGCCTGGACGCCCGCACCGTCCGCGCCAACCTGGAGCTGGACGACGCGGCCACCGGCACGGTGGTGTGGCGCGACAGCTGTGAAGGCACCAGCGCCGGCTACAGCTCGTGGTACTGGTGGAGCGGCGTGACCTTCAACAGCGACGACGACAAGGCGGCCGCGGACTGCGCCGGCAAGCTGGTGCAGCGGGTCAACGGCAGCGCGGCCCTCAAGGCCTACCTGACGGTCGCGCCGGGTGCAGCGCTGGGGACGGCGGCCCCGGCGCCGGTGGCGGCCTCCGCCCCTGCCAGCGGCGGGACCGTCAGCGAGGCGCAGGCCCAGCAGGTGCTGACGCTGCTGAGTGGGGCCCTGCAGGCACTCAGCTTCGACGATGTCAACGCGCTCTTCACCTCGGACCCGATCAACCCGGTCAGCGTCAAGGCCTTGAAGGCCGCCTCGGCCGCCGCCACGCAGACGGCGGCCAGCCGCTTCCGGATGACCTTCAGCTCCCCCGAGGACGCCGGAGCGTACCGGGTGATCGGCGTCACCTACACGCTTCCGGACGGCAGCGAGCACTTCACGCAGCTGGCGGTGGCCGGGGACGGGCCGCTCAACACCCGCGGCGGGCCGCACATCGTGTACCTGTCGGCGTTCAACGCCGCCCGCGCCGGCACGCCGGCCCTGGACGGGTTGAGCCGCAACGTCGAGACGCTGCTGGCCGACTTCCGGCGGGCGGTGGGGCTGCCGTAACGCACGTAACGAGGCGGGGCGGGCCAGGATTCCCTGGCCCGCCCCGCTTCACCCGATCAGGCGGTGGCGACCTGCAGGTCCAGATCGGCCGCCTGGCCCAGCGGGTCGGACACACCGGCCGCCAGCCGCAGCCGCATGTCGCTCACCACGGTGCCGCTGGCCAGCGCGGCGCAGGCGTAGCTGCCGTTCTCGGCGAGGGCCGTCACCTCGAACTGGGCGCTCTCTCCGGCCCAGCAGAAGTCCGAGGCGGTCATGGTGGCCGCCTCCACCCGGTAGGGGCGGGCATACATCCGGCCGGCGATGGTGCCGAGCTGGCCCATCAGCATGGCCACCGGCAGCGCCGGGTAGAACTCGAAGTGGCCGGCGCACGCCTCTTCCGGCACCCGCGGCACCGAGACGGTGCAGGTGCGGCCCGTCTGCACGAACTCGCCCGACGGCAGGTACGGCATCTCGGTCTGGCGGAAGTTGGTGAAGAAAGGCGAGTGCTTGGAGCGGAACAGCCGCTTGAAGGACGCCTCGTTCAGGATGGTGTAAGTGACGCTCAGCAGGGCCAGGTCTTGCCCCCCGGCGGTCACGATGATCTCGGCGGTGGCCTGCCGCTTGTTCTGGTCGGTGATGCGCGCCTCGAATGAGACGTCTGAGCCGTAAGGGGCACTGTTGGCGTAGCCCTGATAGGTGGCGTCCTGCGCCAGGTAGTAGCGCCGGTCGTCGTCACCGAAGTTCATGGCCACCGCGCTCAGGCCGCAGATGGCCGCGTGACGGCTGATCTCGCAGGCCTGCATCGGGCCGACCTCGCTGGTGGCCGGGTGCTCGGCCACGGCGGTGGCGGTGAATTGACCGCGCGAGTAGTGCAGGTTGTTGAGCGCGAAGTAGGGCGGCCGGACACAGATCCGCTGCAGCAGAGCGGCGCGATCGATATGGTCCGAATGCGTCAGAAATGAGAGACGACTGTGATCCAGCATAAGCCTCCTTCTTCAGGGCGTCCCGAAGTCTTCACAGTCTATATGAAAAAGTTCATATGTATCATCCTTAAAGGATTGCGTCTGAAGCTTTCCTTAATGAAGCGGGGACGACACATCGCTGGCCGACCAGAGCGGCGGCGCGATAAACGCGTCGAGCGCGGCGTTTTCCTCCAGCGGAGGCGACAGGAAATACCCCTGTCCCAGATCGCAGCCCAGGTCACGAAGCATGTCGAGCTGCTTGCCGGTCTCCACGCCCTCGGCCACCACCTGCAGGTCCAAGGTCGCGGCGATGCCGATGATCGCCTCGATGATCGCCAGCGAGAACTGCGGGGCGCGCCGCGGCGTGCTCAGGTCGCGCACGAACGAGCGGTCGATCTTGACGCAGTTGATCGGCAGGTCGCGCAGGTAGGACAGCGACGAGTAGCCGGTACCGAAGTCGTCGATGGCGATCTTGACGCCCAGCTGCTGCAGCTCCCGCAGCGAGGACCGCACGATGTCCAGCCGCCGCATCACGGCGCTCTCCGTCAGCTCGATCTCCAGCGCCGAGGCCGGCAGGTTGGCGTCGTCCAGCGCCGAACGCACCAGGTCCACAAAATTCGCCTGGGTGAACTGCAGCGGCGAGACGTTCACGCTGACGGTGATGGCCCGCCCGGTGCTGTCGTTCCAGCGTCGCGCCTGCTGACAGGCGGCCCGCAGCGCCCAGGCCCCGATGGCCACGATCTGCCCGTTGCTCTCCGCAATCGGAATGAACTCTGCGGCCGACACCATGCCGAGGGTGGGGTGGGTCCAGCGCAGCAGCGTCTCGAGTTTCTTGACGGTGCCGTCGGCCAGCGAGCAGATCGGCTGGTACACCAGGTGCAGCTGCCCGGCGCTCATCGCCTGCATCAGCGCCCGCTCCAGCAGTTTCAACCGCTCGATGGCCGAGTCGGCGCCCTGCTCGAAGCGCCGTACCCCGTTCTTGCCGAAGGTCTTGACCGTGTACATGGCGCTGTCGGCGTGCTGCAACAGTTCCTGCGGCTCCCGGCCGTCGTCCGGGTACATGCTCATGCCGATGCTGGCCGACAGGTGAATCACCTGGCCGTCCACCACCACCGGCTGCGCCAGCTCGGTCAACAGGGCCCGGGCCTGCGCGGTGGCCTCCTCCGGGCGGGCGTACAGCAGCATCACGAACTCGTCGCCGCTCAACCGGGCGGCGACGTGCACCACATCGCGCTGACGGGTCAATCGCTGGGCGGTGGCCCGCAGGACCCAGTCGCCGGTGGCGTGGCCCAGGGTGTCGTTGATCAGCTTGAAGCCGTCCAGGTCAATGAACAGCAGCGCGAACGAGCGGTGCGCGGCGATGGACTCGACCATCACCTCGTGGACCTTCTGACGGTTCGGCAGGCCGGTCAGGAGGTCGGTGCCGACCAGCTGCCGCATGGTGTCGTGCTCCGACACCGAACGCACGTATTTCTCCTTGAAGCCGATGAAGGTGTTGGTCACCGCGAACAGCATCAGGTTGGCAAGGTTCAGTTCCGACAGCGAGAAGACGATGCCCCAGGTGGTGCCGCCGTGCATGGTGACGGCCAGGTACGCCAGACTCACCAGCAGGAAGACGGTGAAGAAGGTGATGGAGGCCTGCCGGGCGCCCCGGAGATTGGGAATGAAGAATGACAGCACCTGCAGCGCCGGGATCCAGAAGAAGGTCTCGGTCATCTCCAGCTGCACCCGCACCGTCTGCGGCATCAGGAACAGGATGTAGATCAACTTCCCGAGGAAGAAGGCGCTCATGGCCAGCACCAGCACCGTGACCACCACGTTGATTCTTCGCGGCACCAGCCACAACACCACCGACAGGCAGCTCACGAAGGTGAATGCCAGCGGGTAGCTCAGGGCGTCATAGAGGGATCCCTGGCCGCTGGGACCGTCCAGCACCATGCCCAGCAGGAAGGCGATGGCCGCAGCGGGAAGAGCAAACAGCAGCGGACGGCGCCATTCGATGTCCGTGTGTACCTGGGTTTCGACCTCGGCAAGGGGAGGCTTCATGCGTGAGGGTGATTGTAGAGGACCATTCCTGCCACAAATCTTGCGCGCCGCCCACCGCCCGCTGGGGGAACAGGGGGCGCGACCGGTCTAAACACCAGGACACCCGCCCGACAGCCTTCAGGGCGAGTGTTCTCGCGTACTGCTCACTTCTCTGTAAGGATCTTCACACAACGGGGGGGATGGTCAATTGAGGCCGCGCCGAGGACCTGAGGTGCCCGAAATCCAGTTCAACTGACGTTCCAGCACCGAGCGGTCCCAGGTCCGGACCATATGCTGGTCAACGGGCCAGCTGTGCTCTTCCGGCGTGCGGTCGTCCCGGGTCACAAACCGCGTCCACGCGAGGTTAATGCCATAGGCGAGTCCCAACACTCCCGCGAGCAACAGAGCGTTCAGCAGAAGCAGCAGCGGGGTCGACATGACGGCAGCGTACAGGGCACGCCGCCGCACCGCCTTCAGAGAGCTTAAGGTTGGCCTTTCCCGTTACTTCATGAGGAGGAATTGAGCTTCTCGCTCACGCTGCGGGCCAGGGCGACGGCCTGTTCGAACGGTTCGCGGCGCTGAGAGGCGAACCCTGCGCTGCTGGCGGTATGGTCCACATCGCGCAGGGACACCTGCCGCAGCTGCGAAGGGGAGATGAATGGCACGTTTGCCTGCAGGCTGAGGGCAAATAGGGCGCGGCGCAGGTCGTCAAGCGTCCGGTAGGGGAAGATCGGTCCCTGGGGGTCCGCCAGCGGCCCGCCAGCCTGGGCCAGCAGGCGCTCCAGGCTGCGGTAACTCGGGTCGTCCAGGCGGGTGAGGGTACGCCGGCGCAGCAGGGTGCCGTCCGCGTGATAGAAGGCCGGCCACCGTAAGGCCAGCAGGTCAGCCACCTGAAAGGCGTGCCGCACGATCAACGTGAGAGCCGCATGCAACGGCAGGTCCGGTTCGGCGTGGCGCAGCAGGCGGGTGACTTCCTCGGGGGGGGGCAGAGGTGCCTGCCGGTGTTCCAGCGGTGGCCAGACCAGACCGTGCATCGGATCACGTGACAGCAGTTCTTCGTCCAGCAGCGTGGTGTAGATGGACGCGAGGGTGGACAGGCGGGCGCGCATGGTGTTGGCGCGGGCGGTGCCGGGGCCGTGCCGGGTCACGCTGACCGCCTGCATCAGCCAACTGTGGAAGTCGTCGCCCGGGGCGAACAGATTGACGTGGTCACGCTGCGCCGCACTGAAGATCGGTGTGAGCCGCGTGCGCGTCTCGGCCAGCGGACGCTGCTGCCAGGGCCCGGGGAGGGACAACACGGTGCTGAGGTCAGCAGCGATGAGGGCCTGCACCAACGGTTCATCAGGAACGAGCTCGGGAGGCATGCCTGAAGATAACACGATTGAAGAATCTATGAAAGAGCAACAGGCGAGCAGGGTGGATGGGGCCTCATCGAGCACGTGGACTGCTTGTCTAGAGGTACAGAGATGTTTCTCCTTCTTGCCCGTGCCCAAGCATGAGCAAGGGGAGGAAACCGATCATTATCGGGAATGCCAAGGACGCGCCGAATGAAAGCATCAGCCGTGGGAGACGGCGAGAGATCTGAGGCGTACTTGGTTCAACAGGCTGAAGAGAGACAGAAGGTGTTTTTTTGATTTTCTGCGCCATACGGCCCATCGCCGAATCATTTTTTTAAACTGGCGTTGCACCCAAAACAGGTTTCTAAAGATGAGCAATTTCGTTCCGCTGAAAGAGGAAGTGAATTGGATAAGAAACCCACCGAATCCTCATTTCAGGGATTCTTCAATCAGTATCTGCTGAATGGGTATTCTGGCGATTGACAGGGCAGAAGGGGCCGACTACCATCGGCGGGTCCAACGGCTCTTCTTCCGCATGTCCGTTCAATTCAACACGCTTCACTCTCTGTTCTGGAGGTCTTGTGACCCTGTTACACCCCACGCCACAGTTCCGCCGTGATGCCTGGTTTTCCCTCTCCGGGACGTGGCAGTTCGCATTTGACGATCAGCTGGCCTGGCAGGCGCCAGACCAACCGGAATTCAATCTGTCCATCGAGGTTCCGTTCCCGCCAGAGAGTGAAGCCAGCGGCATTCACGACACCGGGTTTCACCCCTCGGTGTGGTACCGCAAAGAAGTCTGGACGCCGCCCCGCCCGAACAACGGCACCCATCGCCTGCGGCTGCACTTCGGAGCCGTGGACTACGAGGCCTGTGTCTGGGTGAACGGCCAGCTGGTCGTGCGCCACCAGGGCGGCCATACCCCGTTTCACGCCGACCTGCCGGGCGACATCGGCGACCACTTCGTGGTGGTGGTCCAGGCGACCGACGACCCGCACGATCTGGCCAAGCCGCGCGGCAAACAGGACTGGCAGCTGGAACCGCACGAGATCTGGTACCCGCGGACCACCGGCATCTGGCAGGAAGTCTGGCTGGAGTGGGTGCCGGAAGTTTCGATCAGCCGACTGCAGTGGACCCCCCACGTGCCGCGCTGGGAGGTCGAGCTGGAAGCCAGCGTGCACGGGCCGCAGATGGCTGGGCTGCAGCTGTACGTGGAGCTGTCGCTCGACGGTGAGACGCTCTCCCGCGACCACTACAGCGTGCCGAACACCGGCCTGCAGCGCGGCGAGGTGCGGCGGCGTATTGGCTTCCCGGACGGCGGCATCGACGACGCCCGCAACTCGCTGCTGTGGAGTCCGGAACACCCGCAGCTGATCGGGGCTGTGGTGGAGCTGCGGGTGGGCGACCGGGTGCTCGACCGGGTGGAGAGCTACACCGCGCTGCGCTCGGCGGGCGTGGACCAGCAGCACTTCCTGCTGAACGGCCAGCCGTATCCCCTGCGGCTGGTGCTGGATCAGGGCTACTGGCCGCACAGCCTGATGACCGCCACCAACGACGAGCTGCGGCAGGACGTGGAGCTGACCCGGATGCTCGGCTTCAACGGCGCGCGCAAGCACCAGAAGATTGAGGACCCGCGCTGGCTGTACTGGTGCGACGTGCTGGGCCTGCTGGTCTGGGAGGAGCTGCCCAGCGCCTACCGCTTCAACCCGGAGGCCACCAGCCGCCTGAGCCGCGAGTGGACCGAGGCGATCGAGCGGGACCGCTCACACCCCTGCATCGTGGCGTGGGTGCCGTTCAACGAGTCCTGGGGCGTGCCGGACCTCCCGCACGCCGATGAGCACCGCCAGCTGGTGCGGGCGCTGTACCACCTGACCCGCGCGCTGGACCAGAGCCGCCCGGTGATCGGCAACGACGGCTGGGAATCGGTGGTCACCGACATCATCGGCGTCCACGACTACAGCCAGAAGCCGCAGACCCTGACCACGCGCTACGGCACCCCGGAAGCCACCGCCCGTTCGGTGGCGGAAGTGCGGCCGGGTCGCCGGCGCATCGCGCTCAACGCCGACGGCCCGGCGGCCCCGGTGGTCCTGAGCGAGTTCGGCGGCGTGGCCTACAGTCCCAGCGGCGACCGCGGCTGGGGGTACCAGCGCAGCGCCGACGCCCCTTCACTGCAGCGCCAGTACACAGCGCTGCTGGAGGCGATCCACGCCTGCAAGGGGCTGGCCGGCTTCTGCTACACCCAGCTGACCGACACCTTCCAGGAGAAAAACGGCCTGCTGTATGAGGACCGCAGCGCCAAAGTCCCGCTCGCGGTCCTGGCCCAGGCGAACCGCGGCGAGCGTGATCCGGCCGAGCAGGACCGCGACCCAGAAATGGATCCGATGGGCTACAGCCGGCGCTGGCGCGAGCGGCAGGCGCTGCTCGCCGCCCAGAAGCAGGAGCAGACACCGGCATCCGCCGATTGAACTTGAAGAGACCGGGGCGCCTGGGCTTAGGTCCAGGCGCCCCGGTCTCTTCGCCCTCTCACTCAGATGAGCATCGGCTGACCCTCACTTCAGCAAACTGAAGCACCAGAATCAAGAGGAGTAAGACCCACCATTTCTCATCCCTAGGCTCGGTTTCATATTTTTCTCTCATACTTGAGGCGTGGAGCAGCCCTCCACACACTTCATTTCATTCGAGGAGGCCGACGCATGACGAAGAATGATGGCCGTGGATTTGCCGGCATGGACGAGGACCGGCGGCGCGAGATCGCCAGCGAAGGCGGCCGGGCGGCGCATGAGAGTGGCAATGCCCATGAGTTCACCAGCGAGGAAGCCCGCGAGGCCGGCCGCAAGGGGGGCGAGGCCGTGAGCCAGGACCGTCAGCATATGGCCGAGATTGGTCAGAAGGGGGGCGAAGCGTCGCGCAGTCGCGGCGAGAGCCAGCGTGGCGGCAGCAGCGAGCAGCACGCCGAGGCCGGACGCACGGGCGGAGAGAACGCGCAGGGCGGCAACACCAGGTAAGGGTGCTGTTGCTGCTTAGGGTGCCCGACACCGCCCCGGGAACGTTCCCGGGGCGGTGTTGCTGTGGCACCAGAGATCGAGAGGCGTATCATGCCGCCGTGTCGCGCCGTCCCGTCCGCCTCCGGATCCAGTTCGCCGAACCGTGGCAGCGGACGCTGTGGGTGATGGTGCTGTCGCAGCTGATCACGCAGACGGCCTTCACGCTGGCCCTGCCATTTCTGCCGCTGTTCATCCAGCGGCTGGGCGTGCCGGGGGCTGAACGGGCGGCGCTGTGGGCCGGCGTGTCGGCCACGGCCAGCGGCGTCGCCATGGCGGTGATGGCCCCGGTGTGGGGTCGCCTGGCCGACCGATACGGCGCCAAAGCCATGGTGCTGCGCGCCACCTTCGCCGGGGTGGTGGTGGTGGGCTTGATGGGACTGGTCACCGCGCCGGCCCCGCTGGTGCTGCTGCGGCTGCTGCAGGGCCTGCTGACCGGCACCGTCTCGGCCTCCAACACGCTGGTGGCGGGGGCCGTGCCGCCGCGCCAGTTGGGGTCCAGCATGGGTCTGATGCAGACGGCGGTCTTCGCGGGTGCGGCGGGCGGGCCGCTGCTGGGCGGTTTCATCGCCGACCGGCTCGGCTACCGGCTGCCTTTTGGGGTGACGGCCGCGCTGCTGCTGCTCTCGGGCCTGCTGGTGCTGTTCGGCACCGAACGCGGCACGCATCCCCGCCCGGCCGCCGACCCCGCCGCGCCGCGACCGGAGCGGCCCCACGCCCGCGTGGTGGGCGCCCTGATCCTGCCGATCATCGTGGTGAACTTTCTGGATCAGCTGGCCGGCTCGATCGTGGGGCCGGTGCTGCCGCTGGTGATCTCGGACCTGTCGGGGCCGGACGTGGGGCATGTGGCCAGCCAGACCGGCGCGGTGCTGGGGGCCGTGGCGGTCAGCGCCAGCATCGGCGCGCTGCTGTCGGGGCGGCTCTCGGACCGCTGGTCGGCCGGGCGGGTGCTGGTGTACTCGGCGGGCGGCGCGGCGTTGTTCGCCGCGCTGCAGGCATTGGCACCCAGTGTGCTGCTGCTGGGTGTGGGGCGGGTGCTGATGGGGCTGTGCATCGGCGGCACCATCCCGGCCGCCAACGCCCTGATGGGCCGCCTGATCCGGCCGGAGGAACGCGGGGTGGCCTTCGGCCTGACCGCCAGCGCCGGGGCGTTCGGCTTCGCGCTGGGACCGCTGCTGGGCGCGCTGCTGGTCCACCTGGACCTGCGCGCGCCGTTCCTGCTGACCGGCGTGCTGCTGGCCGCCGAAGCGCTGTGGGTGTTGCGCGCCCGGCTGTGAGGCATACAAAAAGGGACCCGGCTGCAGCCGGGCCCCCTCTTCCCTTACTCAGTTGAGGCGGGTGGAGTAGTAGGTGCAGCGGCCGCTCCAGACCGTCTGGGTCTTGCTGCGGGCCGGGTCCGGCGCGTTGACGGTCACCGCGACGCGGCAGGGGTTGGTCACGTCGATCGCGTTGGCGTAGGGATACAGCTGGAACGTGTTGGTGGAGGCCACGGTGCGGTAGAGTGGCACCTCGCCGCGGTTGTCCGTGACGTACAGCGTCCAGTCGTAGGTCAGCGCCTCACCGGAGGGATTCTCCACCTCCACCGAGCCAAAGTAACGCGTCGGGTCCGGCTGGGAGCTCACCAGGGTGCAACCCTTCTCCCTCAGGTCGATGGTGTTGCCCGGGGCCACCGCCGGCGACCCGCAGAAGGGGAAGTTGCCGATCGTGATGAACTGGCGCGAGTACACCCCGGAACTGACGATGCGCGGATACGGATTCACCGAGGGCGGCAGCACGTTCACCGTCAGGGTGCGGCTGGCGCTCAGGCCCTCGAGGTCCACGGTGGTGACCCGCACCTGCCGTGCCCCCAGCGTCCGGAAGGTGATGGGCTGGCTGCAGCCGGTGGTGGCGGGCAGCGTGTCGGGCGCGTCCACGCTCCAGGTGGTGCGGGCGCACAGCGCGGCGGCATCGGTCTCGTTCGGGTCGGCCACCAGCGCCGTCACCGGGTAGGCTTCGTTCTGGTGCGCGTCGCCCGAAGCGTTCAGGGTCAGGGTCGGTGGGCTGTTCACCACGTTCACACTCAGGCTGGCCTGCGCCTGGCCGGTGCCGTAGCTGGCCAGCAGGCTGAGCGTGCGGGAGCCGGGGGTGGCAAAGGTGCGCTTGAGCGTCGGGCCGAACAGCGCGCCGGTGTCGGTGCTCCACGGGCCGTTGTACAGCACGCCGTCCACGTCCGAGCTGACCCGCAGTGTGACGGACTTGGCCACCGGATGCGTCACCCGGAAGAAGGCGGCCAGATCGGTCTCGACCCGCAGGTCGGCGCGCGCCGGATTGCTCTTCAGCTCGATGGCCGGCGCCTGCGACCCGCCCGGGGTGGCCTGCTCCTTCGTCCAGGCGTCGCTGCGCCGGCTGTCGAAGTCCAGGGTGTACAGGTCGGAGAAGAGCCCGCTCACGTAGTCGGCCGGCACGTAGTAGTAGCCGCCGTCGCCGTTCTTGCAGCCCCAGGAGTTTTTGACGATGAAGTAGCCGCCCCCGCCGATCTTGGGGGTGGTGCCGAAGGCGGTCAGGTCCTCGTTGCTCAGGAAGCCCACGATCTGGACCACGTGCCCGCCGTAATCGCCTTCCACTTCCTTGCTCTTATCGTCGATCATGGTCTTCTTGTAGTTGCTGACCACGCCGTCGCCCGTCACGTCGTCCCGGAAGCCCTTGTACACCGGGAAGCTGGCGATCAGCACGTGGCCCTGCGCGAGCAGCAGCCGGAGGCTGTTCAGGTTCCAGGGGGTGTCCTTGTTGCCGTTGGCCCACACCAGGACCGGCCGCGAGGCGGCCACCCCGGGCCCGCCGAACGTCACCTTCACGTAGCTGCAGAAGGTGAAGATGACGGTGGTGCAGGTGCGCCGGCTTTCGTGCGCCGTTTCGGAGCAGGTGCCGGTGTACCCCTTGCAGGTGTTCGCGTAGCTGCCGCTGTCGCCGTCCTTGACGTACGGACGGTTCATGGCCCCGTTGTAGGTCCAGCCGGCCTCGCTGGGCAGCTGCTGGCCCTTGTCCACCGCCGTGTTCAGCGCCGATACGGAAGAGTACCCGTCGACGTAGTCGCTGGCGTCCCAGTCCTGCTTGACCTTGTTGGCCAGGAACTGCTCCGAGAGGTCCGCCGGGTTGTTGTTCTGCACCCGCTCGCGGCTCTCCACCGCCCCGATGGCCGAGAAGTCCCAGCAGGTGCCCCGGTTCGCCTGGTTCTTGATGGAGCTCACGAAGTTCTTGAGCGGGAACCAGTAGCGCTTGACGAGGTTGGTGGGCGCGCAGGGGCCATTGTTGTCGGTGCCGTTGCCGGGGGTGATGGCCAGCGGCTGCAGCCCGCCGTTCGGTTCCAGCCGCGCCGCGCCCAGGGTGCCGGACGCCGGGGCGGTGCCCAGCAACGTGTTCAGCGTGTCCAACGCGGCCCGCACCTCCGCCATTCCCTTGCCCTTCAGGCTGTCGGGGGTGGGCGCCTGGGCCTTCAGCGTCTCCGGCAGCAGGTCGTAGAGCAGGCGGTACTGGGTCAGGGCGTTGTCCACGTTCCCGGCCAGGCGCGCGGTCTCGGCCGCGTTGTGCAGCTGGGTGCCCAGCCCGAACAGCAGCACCGTCTGCCCGCCGGGCACCTTGACCGGCCGGTCTCCCTCGAAGGTCGGGTGGGCGGTCGCCTGGTCCAGCAGCCGCTGCACGGCAGGCGACGGGTTCTGGAGGCCACGCAGGAAAGCCAGGTCCTGCTGGTACTGCGCCTCGCGGGCGGCCTTCTGCGCTGCCAGGTCCGCGCTGCTGATCAGCTGGAGCTCCCCGGTGGCAATGCCCCGGCTGAATTCATCTGCGCTGACCGTCTGGGCGTCGCCCGGGATGGCGCCGCTCCAGGCGTTTTTCTCGGTGTAGAGGGTGGGGGGCGGAGGCGCGGTCCCGGAGGAACACGCGACCAGCACCGAGAGCAGGGTGGCGCCGAGGGTGGAACTCCACAGTCGCTTCATGACGCTCCTTGTCGGCCCGGACGGCGATTGACCGCTCAGGCCTGTGCATAGGGATGCCCGCAGCCGCTGCAATACCGGCTGTACGGTGAGGTGATGCGGGTGCCGCAGCAGGGGCAGCGGTCCAGCAGCCGGGTGCCGTCGTTGATGCAGTAGCGCTCGGCGGTGCTCCCGGGCACCGCGCGGAAGCACCGGGGGCACAGGCGGTAGTACGGCCCGCGTCCGCTGTCCTCAGGGGGCGAGACACGCCGGATCAGCCGGGGCATGCGCGTCCCGCCTCACTGCCCGTACCCGTGCAGCCCGACGGCGTCGATCTCCTCGTAGGTGCTCATGTTGTGGTTCGGATCGATCACCACCTTCACGGCCTTGACCAGGTAGGTGGTGCGCGGAAAATTCACCACGAAGTTCACCGTGTAGCCCGGCTGGGTCGTGTCCCGGCCGGCCCAGACCTGGTGCGGCGTGCCCTGCGTGTCGATGGCAAAGATCTTCTGCACGAAGCCGTTGCCGTAGGTCTCGCGCACCACCACCGCCGTGGCGTACACCGGCGTGTCGAAGGCGACGGTGATGGACTGCACCGGGCCGTTGTTGCTGGCGGGGGCCCAGGCGGTGCCGTTGTCGCCGTACGCCATGGTGTTCGGCTCCCTGAGCGCCTGCACCGCGCCCCAGGTCTGCGCTCCATATTCGGAGCTGCGGGTGACCACGCTGCTGGCCCACTGCTTGAGCAGGCTGCCCTGGGCGAGTGCGCTGCTGCAGGCCAGCAGCAGCCCTCCCACAATCAAACGGTTCGGTGCCTGTGCCATCTCGAATGTCCTCCCTGAGGGTGGGTGGCGGCCGCTGGTGTGCGGTGGGGGCGGGCGCGGCGATCTCCGGCCGCCTCCCTTCACCGTCCAGCCTGAGGCTCCGGCCATCAGACCGGCATCAGACCGCGGGCATCAAACGCCGGTGACTCAGGCGCTGGCGCCGGAGGGATCCGGGACCTCCTCCAGAAAGTCGCTCCAGCGCTCGGGCAGGTGCTCTCCCACCTCCAGCAGCCGGCGGCCGGCCTCCTGGTAGGTCCGGCCCAGGCCCCGGTGGTTGCCGGCTGCACGCAGGGCCGTCAGGGTCAGCCGCAGGGCGGCGAGGTCATAGGGATCGGCCTCCAGCAGTAGCCGGCCCAGCCGCGCCGCTTCCTGAGGATCGGTGGCGATCAGCGCGGCGGCGCGGGTCTGCAGCGCCACATACAGCGCCGATGGCACCGCGTCGTCGCGGCGCTCCAGCTGCAGCCCCGAGAGATACGGCCCACGCCACAGGCGGGTGTCGCCGCCGGCCAGGAACTCGGCGGCGTCGCTGTCCACGTCGCCCAGCGCGTAGCCGTCCGGGGTGGTGCGGAGGGCCCCGGCCCCCAGCCCGGCGCGCAGCTGATGCACCAGGTCGCGCAGCGCGGCCTGGGCCTGACGCTCCGGCAGCCCCGGATACAGCGCGTCCAGCAGGTCCAGCTGCGCCACGCCTGGCCGTCCGGCCAGCCGCGCCTCCAGCAGCCACGCCAGCAAGGCCCGCCGTTTCTGCCCGCGGACCGGCTGCACGGCCGAGGCCGGCCCGCAGCCCAGCTCACCCAGCACCTCCAGCCGCAGGCGGGGCCCGGTGGTAGAGAGCGACCCGGCGGGCGGCTGCAAGTCTGGAAAACGCCGCCGCACCTGATCGACCCCGGCCCCCAGCCCCCTCTGGATGAACCACGCCAGGCGGCCCGCCGCCGACGCCGGGTCACCGCGCAGCCGGTCCAGCTCCAGCCCGGCCAGCTGGGCATTCAGCAGGTCACCCATCTGGGTGGCCAGCTGTTCGGCCTCCTGCAGGGCCAGCATCGCCTCCGCCTCGCGGTGCAGGGCGGCCAGCGCGGCGCCCCGGGCGGCCTGCGCCGCCTGCCGCGCCTGTGTCAGGCCCGCGTCCGGGTCCAGCTGCAGGGCCTCATCCCCCAGCGCCAGCGCCTGCTGCGGCTGACCGGCCCAGACCGCGGCCTGGGCGGCCACCGGGAGGCTCTCCACCAGCGACCGCAGGTCTTCCAGCTCGCGGGCGTGCTGCACCGCCGCCGAGGCGTAGCGGGTGGCCATCACCGGACCGTGCGGCGGTTGCCAGCGCTGGTACAGCCGGCTCAAGGCGCACTCGCAGTCCACCAGATACCCGCTGACGTCCAGCCCCAGCAGCACGGCGCGGGCCTCCAGCAGCGGGGCCTCGGCCGCCGGGGAGTTGCCCGCCTCGCTCTGCGCTTCGGCCAGCGCCACCTGCGCGATCGCCGTGGCCGACAGGTCGCCCAGCTCGTGGCAGACCGCCAGACCCTGCTCCAGACAGGCGGCGCGTTCCGGGTGCCGGCCCAGGGTGCCGAGCGCCATCGCCCGGTTGAACAGCGCGGCGTCGATCAGGCGCAAGTTGCCGCTCGGCTGCACCAGCGACAGCACCTCATGTTCCAGCCGCTCCATCGCCGCAAAGTCCGCCTGCACCTGCGCCACCACCGACCGGATCTTCAGCGCCATGGCCCGTCCATGTGCGGACAGTTGGGGTCGTTCCAGCAGGGCGGCCGCGATCTGCCCGGCCTCCGTGACGCGGCCCTGGTAGGCCAGCGCCCGGCCCGCCCGCCACATCGTCTCGGGATCGGCGTGCGCCAGCAGGCCCGGCGAGCGGTCCAGCAGCTCGATCAGCCGGTGGTTGTCGTTGGCCCGCAGCCCCAGCACCCGCGTGAGAAAGGCCGGTCCCTCGCGCTCGGCGGCGGGCAGCCGGCCCAGCCGCTCCTCGGCCAGCTGACCCTGGCCCTGGGCGGCCAGCAGCTCCGCCAGCAGCCAGGTGGCTTCGCTGTGCAGCGCGGGCGACAGCGCGGCCCGCTCGGCCAGCCGGGTGGCCTCCGGCACGTCCCGCTCCTGCAGGTCGCGGGCCGCCTCCAGCGCCAGCCGGGCGGCGGTGTCCGGGTCGGCGTAGCGCAGGCTGTGGGCCAGCAGGCGCGCGGCGCCCACCGGGTCTCCGGCCGTCCGTCGCCGCCCGGCCGCGCCGAGCAGCGCTTCCAGCGCGCGGACGGCGTCCAGTTCGGCAGCGTCCACCAGCCGCACCAGGCTGGACGGCTCGCCCGGCTCCACGCTCAGCGCGCGGCGGGCCAGCGTGCGGCGCTGTTCGGGCGGGAGGCTGCCGAGCGCCAGTTCCCGGTACAGCGGGTGGACAAAGTCGCCGCCGCTCAGCACACCGCGCCTTCCCAGCTCCGCGGCCGCCTGCTGCAGGTCCGTGACGCTCAGGTCACACAGGGCGGCGAGCCGGTCGTCGTCAAGGACGCGCGGCAGCAACGCCTTCATCCCGATCAGCCGGGCCAGCAGCACCTCGCGGCCCGCATCCAGCAGGGCGCGTTCGATCAGCGCCTCCACCATGGCCGGCATCTGCTCCGCGCGCGGCTCCCGCCAGCGCCAGCAGCGCGCGTCGTTCCACACGTGACCCTGCCGCGCCAGGAAGCGGAAATACTCCAGGGTAAAGAGCGGGTTGCCGGCCGCGCGCCGCCAGATCCAGGCGAGCGCCTCCGGCGGCAGGTCGGCCCCCGCCTCGCGGAGCAGCAACTGGTCCGAGGCGGCGCGGTCCAGTGGGGGCAGCAGCGCGGCCTGGAATGGCGGCGGCGGCTCACGGCGGCTGGTCACCAGCAGCCCCACCCCTGGAGTGCGCACCACCGCCTGCGCCAGCCGCTGCCACAGCTCGGCCCGCTCACTGCCGGCTTCGTGCAGGTCCTCGACGTGCACCAGCACCGGGGCACTGCCGCGCAGCAGCGACAGCAGCAGCGACAGCTCTGCGTCTGGACCGTCCGGAAGCCCCTGATCCAGCCGCGCCAGGGACCGTTCCAGCAGCGCGCCCGGGCGGCGGGGCCGGGGGAGACGCTGCACCAGCTGGCCGAACGGGGCCGCCGCGTGCACGGTGCAGGACCGGCACGGCAGGCCGTGCAGCAGCGCCTGCGCCGTGTGGGTCTTGCCCAGGCCCGGCGCCCCCCACAGCCCCAGCGCCAGCCCGCCGCCCCGGCGGCACAGCCGGGCCAGCCGGGCGGCCAGCTGCTGCTGCAGGTCTTCGCGCGGGCTCACCGTGGAGCGTGCGGGGGGGTCCATGACCGTTCCGGACGCCCGCGCTCAGCCGTTCAGCGCGCCGCTGACGTGCCGGCGGTACAGCCAGACCAGCAGGCTTTCCAGCGCCAGGCCGGCCCCGGCCCGGGCCGCCACCTCGCTCGGCGGGCCGCCGGCGGCCCAGCCCTGCACCGCCCAGGACAGCACCATCACCGGCAGCACGCACATGGCCGTGATGGTAAAGAGCGCGGTGGTGACGGCCAGCCAGGCGCCCGGCACATACAGCAGACAGCCGGGCGAGCGCAGGTAGATGAAGTCCGGCTGGGGCCCGGGCTGGCCGCCCGTCAGCCGCTCCAGACCCCACCAGACCGTGCAGCCCAGCCAGACCGGCAGGTACAGCAGCCAGGTGCATACGATCACCAGCTCCATAAAGCGCCGCTGTCCGGCAGACAGGCGTTCCAGATCGCTCCTGCTCGCCCGGATGACACTCCGGGGACCCCACAGCTGCCCAGTGGTCGACATGGCCTCCTCCTGTTCCGGGAGACGGCGGCTGGACAGGCAGGTACACGTGGAGCGGAGCAGTGGGCGCAGCCGGGCCCGGTGGCTCCAGTGTGAAGCATCGCCGGGCCGGTGAACAGCACGCCGGAGGTTCAGCGGGGGTATGGTGGGCCATGCCTCCCTGTGTCCGACTGGCCCTGTGGTCTTCCGTCATCACGCCGCAGCGGGGTCGCCCGTGAGCGACTGGCCGGTGCAGTCGGGCGTATTCGAGCTGGGCGACCTGCCGGTCGAGCGTGGCGGCGTGATCCGGCAGGCCCGGCTCGCCTGGGAGACGCACGGCACCCTGAATGCCGCGCGCGACAACGTGATCGTGTATCCGTGCAGCTACACCGCCACGCACGAGGGGCAGCGCTGGTTGATCGGCCCGGACGGTGTGCTGGACCCGCAGCGCTATTTCATCGTGATTCCGGACATGTTCTCCAACGGGCTGTCGTCCGGCGCCGCCGACACGCCGGACTATCCGGCGCTGGTCACACTGCGCGACAACGTGCAGGCGCAGGAGCGGCTGCTGCGCGAGGTGTTCGGGGTGCAGCAGCTCGCGGCGGTCTACGGCTTCTCGATGGGCGCGATGCAGGCCTACCACTGGGCGGCGCTGTACCCGGAGCAGGTGGAGCGCGCCATCGTGGTGTGCGGCAGCGCCCGCACCGCGCTGCACAACCGGGTGTTTCTGTCGGGGCTGCTGCGGACCCTTGAGGCGGCCCCGGAGCATCTGGGCAACGGGCGATTCTCGGCGGAGCCGGTCGCGGCCTTGCGCGCCTTCGGGCACATCTACGCCGGCTGGGGCCTCAGTCAGGACTTCTACCGGGCCGAACTGTTCCGCACGGTGCTGGGCGCCCCGGACCTGGAGACCTTCCTGAAGACCGACTGGGAGGACGGGTTCGCGGCGTCCCGCGCGGCCAACCTCTACGCCCAGGCCCTCAGCTGGATGCACGGCGACATCAGCGCTGACCCGCGCTACGCCGGTGACCTGCCGGCGGCCCTGTCGGCCATCCGGGCGCGGGTGCTGCTGATGCCGGCTGAAACCGACCTGTACTTCCGGGTGGCCGACAACGCCGCCGAGCTGCCCTACCTGCGGGACGCCGAGTTGCAGCTGATCCCGGGCCCGTGGGGGCACCGGGCGGGGAGCCCGGCCGGTCTGCCGGACGAACTGGCGTTTCTGACCGCTGCGGTGCATCGCTGGCTGGCCGAGCCGGCCGACCCTACTTTGTAAGCCAGGTCTGGTTGCCTCCGGCTGGGCACGCTATAGTCAGTGGGTAGTTTTCCTAAATACGCAGTGAATAAGAGGCGCATAGGAACATTTCCCTGCGCCTTTTCGTATTTTGGAATTCGAGGAGTCGAACATGACGGTTGGTAAAGTAAAGTGGTTTAACGCGGAAAAGGGCTTTGGCTTCATTCAGACCGAGGGCAGCCCCGACGTCTTCGCGCACTTCAGTGCGATCCAGGGCAGCGGCTTCAAGAAGCTCAACGAGGGCGACGAAGTCGAGTTCGAGATCGAGGACGGCCAGCGTGGCAAGGGCCCCCAGGCCAAGAACATCGTGGTGACGAAGGCCGCTCCGGCCGGCGAGTACAGCAGCAACGATCGCCGCAACGACCGCTGGTAACAGTCGCACCCATCAAGGAGGACCCCGCGCGGGTCCTTCTTTTTTGTTGTTCTGGCGGAGCGGTCCTGTGGATCAGCGGTGCCCACGTCACGTAGATTCCCAGTTAGATCACAGGCCCGAGCATGTGTCTGTACCAAGACCAAAATCAGGCATACTTGCACCACATGTCACAGCTCCCGCCCCGCCCGCCGGTCCCGAGCCCAGCCGCCTCGGACACCGCACCGTCCACCTCGACTGCAGGCCACGTCGAGGCCTGGGCGCGGGTGACCCGGGCCCTGGGGGAGGCCGCCACGCCGCATCAGGTGATTCTCGCGGTGGTGCACGAGGGGATCCAGGCGCTCGGGGCGGACGGCGGCACGGTGGCGCTGCCCACGCCGGACGGTCAGGCGCTCCAGATCAACGAATACAGCGGGTACGATGCCCGGGCGATGGCGCCCTGGCGCACGCTGCCGCTGACGCTGCATACGCCCTCCACGGCCGCCTTCCAGCAACAGCGGCCGCTGTTTATCGAGGAGCCGGAGCAGGCCGGCCGGGAGTATCCCTCGCTGGTGGAGATGCTCCAGCGCTTCAGCGGCAGCATGGTGGCGCTGCCGCTCCTGGCGCCCCAGCGGGTGCTGGGCGTGCTGTTGCTGACGTTCACGCAGCAGCGGCACTTCGACGCCACCGACCGCACGTTCCTGATCGCGCTGGCTGGTCAGTGCGCCCAGGCGCTGGAGCGCAGCGAGGCGCTGCAACAGGCGCGGCAGCTCAACGAGCAGCTGTCGTTTCTGGCGCAGGCCAGCGAGGTGCTGAGCAGTTCGCTGAACCTCGATGAGACGCTGGACTCGATCGCGCGGCTGATGGTGCCGCGCCTGACCGACTGGTGCGCCATCTACCTGCCGGCGCCGGATGGCCTGCTGCATCCGGTGACGGTGGTGCATCAGGACCCCTCCATGGTGCAGTTCCTGCGCCAGTTTATCGAACGCAACCCGGTGCATAACTCGCCCGACAACGGCACCGGCCGGGTCTTTATCACCGGGGAGCCGGAACTGGTGCCGGTGATCACCGACGAGATGTACGACGCCCTTCCGCAGTCCGAGGATTGGAAGGACGACGTGCGGCGCCTGCAATTGAGGTCGGTCATCACGGTCCCGATGACGGCGGGCGGACGGGTGGTGGGGGTGCTGGGTCTGGCCCGCACCAGCCTGGACCGGGTGTACGGGCCTGAGGACGTGGCGTTTGCGCTGGAGGTGGCGGGCCGCGCCGGGTACGCGGTGGAGAACGCGCGGCTGTACGGCCAGGCCCAGCAGGAGCTGCAGGAACGGCAGCGGGCCCAGCAGGAGCTGGACGCCGCCAACACCCGGCTGGAGGAGCGGGTCCGCGAACGGACCGCTGAGCTGGAGACGGTCAACGGGGAGCTGGAGGCCTTCACCCACTCGGCTTCGCATGACCTGCGGACGCCGCTGCGTCACGTCGTGAGCTTCGCCGATCTGCTGGAACGGCACCAGCAACGCCAGGAAAGTCAGGATGAACGCTCCCGGATGCTGCTGGGGCAGATCCAGCAGGCGGCCCGGCGCATGAACGCCTCGCTGGACGGCCTGCTGACGCTGTCACGGGCCAGCCGGATGCCGCTGGAGTTCCGGCCGGTGGACCTAGCCCAGCTGATGGAGGACACCATCGAAGCGCTGCGCCCGGAAACGGAAGGCCGTGAGGTGAGCTGGGACCTCGGTCCGCTGCCTCCGGTGGACGGGGACGCCACGCTGCTGCGGCTGGTGGTGCAGAACCTACTTGGCAACGCCGTGAAATACACCCGGCCACGCGACCGGGCCGTGATCCGCGTCACCGGGCGGGAGGAGGGCGAGCGGGTTGTCGTGTCCATCGAGGACAACGGGGTCGGGTTTGATCCGCAGTACGCTGACCGGCTGTTTGGGGCCTTCCAGCGGCTGCATCATCCGCAGCAGTTCGAGGGGACCGGCATCGGCCTGACCAACGTCCGGCGGATCGTGACCCGGCACGGCGGGCAGATCTGGGCTGAGGGCCGGCCGGAGGCGGGCGCCACCTTCTCGTTCAGCCTGCCGCGCACCCACCCTGGTCGGAACGACTGAACACCGGCGCTCAGAAGTCCTCGACCTCGCCGGCCACATCGTCGTCCTGCACTGCCACGTAGCGCCGGGTGGTGTCCACGCTGCTGTGGCCCAGAAACAGGCCCACCCGGGTAAAGTCGCGGGTGGCGCGGTACAGCCGGGTGCCGGAGTGCTTGCGGGCCGCGTGGAAGCCGCGCCACGCCTCGCCGTGGCCCGCCTGCCGGAACGCCTTGCGCATGCGGTAGGTGGCCTGATGGTACTTCCAGGCGAACAGCGCGCCGTCCGGCGACAGTGGCGTCAGGGCACTCAGGGCGGCCCGGACCCGGCGGCCCAGCGGTACCCGCCGGACCTTGCCGCCCTTGCCACGCACTGTCAGGCGGCCTCCCTCCAGGTCGGCCAGCGTCACGTCCAGCGCCTCACTGACCCGCAGGCCGGCATGGGCGCACAGCAGCAGCAGCGCGGCCAGCCGATCGTCGCAGCAGAGCAGCACCGCGTCAATCTCCTGCATGTAGGGTGGATTTCTGACGATGCCCGGCGTGGGGTCCGGCGGCACGTGCGCGTCCTCGAACGGCTGCGCCTCGGTGGCGCCGGCCCAGCGCAGGGCGCGGTACATCGCGCGCGCGCCCGCGATGTACTGGGCCACGGTGGCAGGTGAGAGCGTTCCACGTCGGCCCTTCGCCTGATTGGGGCGGGTCTGCAGCTGGGCGACATACCGGCTGCCGTCCCGGCGTCCCGGGCGCAGCAGTTGCACGCCATGATCCCGCGCCCATGGCACAAAATCGCGCACCGCGAGCGAGTAGGCGTCCAGGGTCCGTGAGCTGGTGCGCGCCCCCTTCAGGCTGGCGCTGGTCATGTACGCACGTGTCAGCTGCACCAGCATCTCCGTGTCATAGGTGCTGGCCGCTTCGACGCCCCGCACCCGCAGCGCCTGGTCGGTGAGGTGAGTCAGGGCCAACGGGTCCTGGCGACGGACCAGCGTCATGGGCGGACAGGGCCAGTGGGCCGGCAGCGAACACGCATCGTCTGCACATTATAGGGCGATCTGGCCGATCGGGGCCTGTGGTGTTCCCCCTTCCTCCACCCCTTGAAGTGAGCTGGAAGGGCCTTCCTGGCCTTCCTGTGAACCTGATGTTTGGCAGCGATGGAATGGGACAGACTAAGGAAAACTCAGATTGTGCTTCACACTAACTGGTCTTAGTGTGAAGGATGTCTTTTGAGCGAGTCTCTATCTCACGGAGGTACCCCTGGTGACCGTCTGCGCGGGTGAGGCAGCGCTTCGGCATCTGCCTCACCCGCGCATCGCTCAGGGCACGAAGTCCAATTTCACGTCGCCGGAGAAGGTGGGGGTGGCCATCGGGAACTTCTCCACCTGCGCGGCTTCATCCCGGATGTCGCCCGTATACGTGACCTTGCCGACCGACTCGAAGGTCGTCACAGTGCCTTCGAGATTCGTGTGGTACTTGCCCACATCGTTCAGTACATGGTGTTCCTGGTGTCCCTGGCCGCCCGCGTCGTGATCGAACTCGTAGCGCACCTCGTACGTGCCGGTGCCCAGGACCAGCCCCTCCTGGGAGGCGTTGAGTTGCAGGTAGCCGCCCGTGAGGCGGTCGCGGGAGTCGCCACCATAGGGGCTCGTGTTCGGGAGGTTGTACGGCAGGTCATGGCCGTTCCACTTCGTGAGGCGGTAGACACACTTGTACAGTCCTTCGAGCACCTCGGTACAGGGGCCGCTGTCTCCGATCACATTCACGTTCGCCACCAGCCGCAGGGTGTTCTTCCCGGTCGGCCCGTGTACCAGATCCACGCTCACCGCGACCGGATTTACGCTGGGTTTCCTGGCCGGGGCTGTGTAGGTGCCGCGGGCGACGTCGCCCTCATCCTTGCGGACAGAGCCGGAGGACGCGCTGCCCCCCGCCGTGCCGTTGACGGCCCAGTTGCGGGTGAACGGCGTCAGGGTGTACGGGGCGCAGGTCGTGACCAGCGGGGCCACCAGCTCACCCGTCTCGATGTCGGGGCCGGTGCAGCTCACCAGGGTCAGGTTGACGCTCTGCCCTACCCGCACGGCAGCCTGCTGCGGATCGAGCCGGTATGCTTCGGCCCACGACCAGTCGCTGAAATGGTTCGTCTGCACGCTCAGGGTGTTCGCCTCCCGGTCCTGCAGCGTGTCGAGGTGCGCCTGCCACACGCCCTTGCCGTCCTGCGACGCGACCACGAAGCCGGTCGCACCGCTTTCCTGGGCCTCGTCGTACCGGAAGGTCAGGGCCACCGGCTGCCGGAAGGTCGTGCCCTCCGGCCCGAGGCGGTAGGCGGCGCCCTTGCCGTGCGGTGTGGTGCTGGAGATCGGCTGGACGGTCACGTCCGTCGGGGCAGTCAGTGCGCCAGCGGGGATCGTCACGGTCAATCGACCGTCGGCGGAGTGGGCCGTGCCGCCCTCCGGCCCGACCGTCAGGTGGAGCGCTTCACCGGTCGGGGTCCCGGTGGGCGTCGGCTGGTGGCTGGGCTGGACCGCATTGTGGCCACAGGCGGCCAGGGTGCTGAGCAGGAGCGCGGCGAGGAGTGGGGTGGTGTGTTTGACAGTCATGTCCGTCCTTCCGGTGCAGAACTGCACCTGGGGTGAATGGGTGGAGGGGTAAGCTCGGTTCCGTGGCTCAGAGTGGCCTACTGGCCGGCAGTGGGCGCGACCCGGAACGCCTTGATGGCTTCGCCCTTCCAGGCGAACAGCACCTTGCCGCCGGGCTCGACGGCCTCGCCGCCCAGCGTGCCGATCAGCCTGTTGCCGTTCGGGGTGGCGCTCCCGCGCAGGTGGATCTGGCCGACATACCGGCCCTTCTCCGCTCCGAGAATGCGGGCCTCGAAGGCGACCGCTCCGTTCTGAGCAGCGCGCCACTGCCCCAGGGTCAGGGAGGTACCGTCCCCGTTCACGCCGGACATCAGCAGCGTGCCGTCGGCGTGGAACAGCATCAGCACCGGGTTGAGCCGGCCGTGATCGTTGAAGGTGGCGTTCCACGTGCCCACGACGGGCGGCGCGGCGGAAGCGGTCCGGGCCGACGCCTGGACGGAGGCGGTGATGCCCATGGCGAGGGCAGTCGCGGTCAGCAGGCTCAGGGCAACGCGGGCGGGCAGGAATGGCAGTGGGTTCATGGTCGTCCTCCGGGTGCGGAAGGATCGGGGGCGGCGGGAAGTTCTGTTCACCCCCGTTCGATCTCTGGCCGCACTGTAGGAGGGAGGCCGTGGCGCGCAGATGTTGGCGTGCCGGACCCAGAGCCTCGCCCGCTTTCCTCCCGTGCCTTGGGGTGCCCGGGGCAGCGCGCTGGACCAGTCGGGCGCTCCGGAGGCCAGGAAGGCGCCGGGCAGCGGCCTGGACGCGGTACGCACGCCCGGAACATTCCCCTCATGGACCGCGCGGGCCGCCATTCCAGCTCACAACATCGTCGCGTCATGCCCCGGTGCAGCAGAGGGCGTGGCGGATCGGTTGACCGCCCGTGGTGGCCTCCCGCAGGCGATGTGCTTGAGGACGGGGATCACCCGGACCTGTACGCGTCTCTTCCTGCATCAGCGCCCGACAGCGGTGGAGTCACACCATTCGTTTTTCAGGCACCGGCATCTATTCTGAAACGCCCACGTTGAGTGCCGCCTCGGCCTGGCGGGCCTGCAGGGCGCCACGCGCATCTCCACTCGTCTCAAACGCCAGCCGCGCATCCCGGTAGTGAGCGCGGGCCTGCTCAACGTGGAGCGTCGCCTCGGCCGCCTCCCCCGCCTTCAGGAACCACGGTGCGGCCCGGCCCAGGTTTCCGCCCTCCTGCCAGTGCCGGGCCACCCGCGCGGCGGGGCCGCCCTGCGAGGCCAGCAGCTGTGCTGCGGCCCGGTGCAGCACCCCCAGCACCGGCGAGGGAATGCCGGCCAACACCGTGGCCAGCACCAGATCGTGTGAAAAGCGCTCGTCCGACATGATCTGCGCGTCTTCCAGTTCCTCCCAGGCCAACGCCAGTTCCATCAACGGAACGCCAAGCATCTGCGCCACCATTTCGGGCGTGAAGTCCGCGTGCAGGACGGCCGCCGCGCGAGCCGCCTGCAGGGCGAACGGGGTCAGGCGTTCCAGGCGGCGCCCAATCACGGCGGTCACGCCTCCCCCGGCCTCCAGCGGCTGTCCGGGGCGCTGAAAAGCGTCGGTCTCAAACAGGTGCCGCAGCGTCTCCAGCAGGGCCTGCGGATGCCCTCCGGTCACGCGGGCGAGGTCATGGGC
This sequence comes from Deinococcus sonorensis KR-87, assembly GCF_040256395.1. Lineage (NCBI taxonomy): Bacteria > Thermotogati > Deinococcota > Deinococci > Deinococcales > Deinococcaceae > Deinococcus > Deinococcus sonorensis. The sequence goes on from NZ_CP158296.1 coordinate 253,979, forward strand.
GTAGGCGCGCGCCTGCGGCACGTCGAGGTCCGCAAGCAGGCGCTCGATGGCCGGCGGGTCCAGCGGCGTGAGGTGGATGGGCACCAGTGCACCCGCGTCGTACATGGCCTGCAGCAGGGCCTGTGCGGTGGCGGACAGTTCGCCGGGCCGCAGGCAGAACAGGGTCCGCAGGTTGACCCGGGCATCCCCCCAGAAGCGCGAGCCGACATACGCCCCGGCCTCGACGCTCGCATCGTCCATGAACTGCACGTCATCGGTCGCGACGATCACCGGGCCGCGTTCGGCGATCAGGCGGATCACCTCCACTTTGGCGTCGTAGAACCGGCGCTTGTCGGCCTCGGCGGTCATCGGGGGCGGCGCGTCTCCCAGTTCCGGCAGCATCCGGGCCAGTTCGGACCGCACCCAGGCGGGCAGCTCCAGGTCCGGGTAGGCGGCCAGGGTGCCGCGGTAGTTGCGGGCGTGCGTGGCATACGGCACCTGATCGTCCCCGTGCCGCGCCTGAAAGAACAGCAGCTGATGCGTGGTGCGCGAGTGCAGGAAATCCAGGGCGAGGCGCGTCTTGCCGCTGCCCGCCTCACCGATCAGCATGATGCCCTGCCCGCCAGCCCACGCCTCCTCCATCCTGGCCCACGCCTCGTCGCGGCCCACGAGTGTGGGGGGCCGCAGCGCGGCCAGCGGAATCCGCCCGGGCCGGATCGTGGTCAGGGGCGTCCCCAGCGCGCCCTGGTCAATGTCGCGCGCGAGCTGCTTCGTGGCCGCCTCCGGCTCCACGCCCAGCTCGCGTTCCAGCACGTTCCGGCAGCGGTGGTACGTCTGCAGGGCCGCCGGACGGTCCCCGTTGAGGTACTGCAGGCGCATCAGGGCGCGCCACACCTCCTCGGCGACCGGATCGAGGTCCAGCAGGGTCTGGGCCAGCGCGGCGGCCTCCGCAAACGCGCCGCGCGCCTCCAGCCGGCCCATCTCGGTCCGCCCGGCGTCCACCAGCAGCGTACCGACCTCTTCCCGCTGCGCCTCCAGCCACTCCATCAGGTCGGGACAGCCGTCCAGTTCCACGCCGTCCAGCAGCACCGTCCAGTCCAGCCGGGTGCCGCCGCCCTCCAGCAACGTCCGCACATCCACCTGCAGGGCCGGGTCCAGGGCCGCCAGTTCGCCTGGGACAACCAGGTCGGCTCCACAGGCCTTCTTCAGGCGGCGCAGGTGGTGCACGAGGTTGTTGCGGCTGGCGCTGACTGGCGTCTCCGGCCACAGCAACCGCACCAGGGTGGCGCGCGGCGTCGGGCCCTCCAGCGCCAGATAGGACAGCAGCGCGGCGACCTTGCGTTCACACCGGATCACCTGGCCGTCCGCCGTCACGACCTGAGGCGGACCGAGCAGCTTCAGCTGCCAGCCGGTGAGCGGTTCGGGCATGTCCCCACTATAGCAATCGGCCCGGAGATGCCCCGGTCACATCATCGGCCGGGCCTGCTGCCCGGACCGGACCGGAACGCTACGCTCCGGCGGAAAGGGCACCGGCAGGCCAGCCTGCTCTGCAGCCTCCAGCAGAGCGCGGTGCGTGGCGTGTTCGTGCAGGAACGTGGTCCGCAGCTCCTCCGGCACGTGGTGCTGCACCATGTCCGCGAGCCACTCCAGGGCCGCGCGCAGAGGTGCGGCAGCCTCCGGGGCGCCGAGCGCCGTCAGCACCCGGTGGTGAACCAGCCAGGGGCGCGCATGGTCGTCCCGGGGCGCCTGGGTTGTCAGGCGCTCCACGGCGAGTGCGCTGGCCGCCCGGGCTTCGTCCAGGCGGCCCAGGTCCAGCAGCCGCTCGGCCCGGGCCGACAGGGCCGCGGTCTCCAGCGCCCCGTGACCTCCGGACACCGCGATGTCCCGCGCCGCGTCCACAAGCGGCAGGGCATCCGGCCCGTCTTCCAGCTCGGCCCGCGCGAGCAGCAGTCGTCCCTGCGAGTACGACAACGCCGTGCTCCCCAGCACCTCCCCGGCCCGCAGATAGGCCGCCCTGGCCTCTGCTGGTTGCCCGCGTCTGGCCCAGACCAGCCCGCGCAGCAGCCACAGCACCCCCTGACCAACGTCACGCCCGTCCGGCGCCGCCAGAGCGGCGGCGGCTGCACGCTCGCAGCCGTCCAGGTCCCCCAGCGCCCAGCGCACCTCCGCCTGAGCGCGCTGCATCAGGCCCCCCTCCTCCCCCACCGCGGCCCCCAGCGCTTCGGCCTGGTGCAGCCAGTGCAGGGCGCGGTCGTACTGCCGGGCGTGCAGGTACAGGGTGCCCAGGCGCAGGGCGTTCCAGTGGCGCAGGGTGGACGAGGACGCGGCGCTCCGCTCGTCCAGCTCGGTACGCCGGGCGACGGCACGCTCCCAGTGACCGAGCGTCTCCTCGGCCACGGCGAGGACGTGCGACAGCCGGGCTGCCTGGTACACGTCTCCAGCCGCCTCGCAGGCCTGCACCGCCCGCTCCAGCCGCATACTGGCCGCCTCGTGCTGGCCCAGCAGCAGCAGCACATTGCCCATCACGGCGTCCAGAGCCGCGACTTCCCCGGTGGTCCCGAGTGCGGCGTGTGCCGCCTCCACCTCCGACATCAGGTCCTGCACGTTCCGCTGCCCCTGCCGGACCCGGGCGACGAGCAGCTCCCGCAGCAGGGCCGCCCGCGCCACTGAAGGCCCGTGCAGGTCAAGGAGGGCCAGGCCGCGCTCCGCCGCCGCTTCCGCCTCCGGCGCCCGGTTCTGGCCGAGCAGCCAGCGGGCCTGGGCCAGGTGCGCCCTGACCTGCTGGTCCGGGGTGCGGGCATCGGAAAGCAGGCGCTCGACCAGCGGGCCGAGCTGCCCGGACAGCTCATGCCGCCACACCCCGTCCAGGGCGGCGGCCCGGGCGTCAAACGCCGCGTTCGCGTCGCCCAGCCCGTCGTACAGCTGCGCGGCCCGGTCACTGAACTGCAGCGCTTCGGTGGGGCGCGCCGCTGCGAAGGCCTCCTGCGCGGCCTGCACCAGCAGCGGGGCGGCCTGCTCCGGCCGCCCGCCGTCCAGCCAGTGCCGGGCCAGGCGCGCGGGCGAGGCGCCCTGCCGTTCGAGCGCACGCCCGGCACCACGGTTCAGCAGCTTCCGCACCGTGGCCGAGATGCTGGAGCGCACCGCCTCCAGAATCAGGTCGTGCTCGAAGCGCTCTCCGCGCAGCAGGTGGGCCTCCTCCAACTCCTCCCAGGCGGCCAGCACCTCCAGCAGCGGCGCGCCCAGCACGTCTGCCACGAGTTCCGGCGAGAAGTCCTGCTCCAGCACACTCGCCGCCCGCGCGACCTGCAGGCCGGTCCTGGACAGGCGCTCCAGGCGCCGCGCCACCAGCTGCCCCACCCGCTCGGGCACGGTGAGTGCCGTCGCCGGCCCGTCCAGCCGCCCGGTCCGGCTCAGGTCGCGCACCGTTTCCAGCAGCAGGAGCGGATTGCCGCCCGTGCGCTGCAGCAGATCCGGCGCGCGCTGGCCCGCGTCCAGCATGCCCAGGTGGGCCAGCAGCTCGCCCACGCCCTCCTGATTCAGTGCCCCCACTTCCACCCAGACGGCGTGACCGGCGCGCACCATACCTTCATGCACCTCCCGCATGGCCGGCGGCAGCTGGTCACGGCGGTGCACGGCGATGCAGTGTGGAATGCCCCCGGCGCGTCCGAGCGGAAACACCGACTCCACCAGCACAAACCCCGCTTCCAGGGTGGCATCGTCGACGTACTGGAAATCGTCGAAGACGCACACGTCCACCCCCCGCAGGCCCTCGACCCAGGTCAGCTGAATGGCCTCGTTCAACCGGGCGTCCGCCTCACGCCGGGCCTCTCCTGGCGGGGCGAGCTCGGGCAGCAGCCAGCTCAGCGAATGCCGGGCCCACTCCGGCAGCCCCACCGTGCCGCGCGCCAGGATGCGGCGGAGGTTGCGGACGGTGGCCGAGAACGGCACGAGACGGTCCCCTGGGCGCCCCTCCAGCACGAGCATCTCCCCTTTGGTCACCGCAAAGTCGTGCGCCAGACGTGACTTTCCGGTGCCCGGATCGCCCGAAACCACGATGAGCTTCCCGGCCTGCCAGCCCTCCTCCATCTGGGCCCACTCGCGCCCACGGCCCACCAGGGCGGCCGGAGGAGCGAGCGCCGGCCGCGTATCCACGGCAGGTGGAGTGGGCGCTGAAGGCCCGCGGGTGATCAGCTCAGCAAGTTCACGGGTCTCCGCCAGCGGCCCGGTGTGCAGGGTTTCGTCCAGGATCTGTACACACGCCTGATAGACGGCCAGGGCCGACGCCCGGTCGCCGAGCAGGTAGTGCACGCGCATCACCTGACGGTGGGCCTCCTCCGACAGGGGCTGCAGGTCCAGCCAGCGCCGCGCGAGCACCAGGGCCGCCGCATACCCACCCTCCCGCTCCAGCCGCGCGGACTGGGCCGCCAGCCGGCGCGCCCGAACGGCGTCCAGCCGCTCGCGCTGCACCGTCACCCAATCGGCAAAGTCCGGGGTGTCTGCGAACTCCACGCCCGCCAGGAACTCACCTTCCGGCACGGCCTGGCCGGTGTCCTCGGGCGTCAGCAGGTCCTGCACATCGGCCCGGACGCCCGGAATCAGCGCGAGCGTGTCCTGCCCCTCAACCAGGGCTTCGCCATAGGCGTTCACCATGCGCCGCAGCAACTGCACGAGGTTGTTGCGGGCGGCGGCTTCCCGCCGTTCGGGCCACAACACCCCGGCGAGACGCGAGCGCGGAGCAGCGCCTTCCACCGCCAGGTACGTCATCAGCGCGAGGGTCCGGCCCGCACAGGTCGCCTGTCGCCCGTCGGGTGTGACCAGCCGCGCTTCCCCAAACACCGAAAGCCTCCACGGACGCGCTGCCATCATGACGTCCTGATGGTAGCGTGCCGCGTGGGGGCAGGAGAAGGGCCCAACTTCTCTACCCAGCCACACCCGCAGGAAGCGGTTACACCCGGTTGTTGCTCTGTCCGCGCTGTGAAGTCGTGTCAGGGACGACAGAGGGCGGGTGGTTGCTCCACCTCCACGACCAGCATCGACAAGGAGGCACCTGCTGGTCGGACCGGCAGGTGCCACAGGGGTTCAGCGGATCGGCCTCCCCGGTTATTTGGCGCCCTTCACGTCGAAGACGAAGGTGCGGCCCGACTCGTCGGTGAGCATGAGGCTGTCACCCGCCACATCCGCAGGCAGCTCGAAGTAGAAGCGCACCCGGGCCTCGTCCCCCTTGGCCAGCGGGCCGCCGGCCTTTTCATCCCGGCTGGCCTTGAGCAGGGTCTGGTTGTACTCCACCCGCTCGCCGTCCGCGTCCTTGAGGGTCGCTTTGAGGTCGGACCAGGAAAAGCTCGTGTCGCGACCCAGGTTGTTTTTCAGGGTGAAAATCGCCGTCAGGTAGCGCTTGCCGGCGCCCGGCGCCTGACCGCCCAGCGCCTCGGTCGTGAACTTCGCGTCGTCCAGTCGCACGTCGTACCACTTCATCACCACGAATTTCCCGTTCGCAGCGCGCACCTGCGGCAGGGCCGTCGTCCCTGAGCTGTCGGCACCGTCCGCGAACGGGGCCGGAAGCGGCCGGGCCTGCGTCCGCAGGTCGTAGCGCAGCACCGGGGCGCCACTCTCACGCTGCACGATCAGCTTGGGCACCGGACCGGAGGCGGGCACGAGAATCGCTGTCACGACGTCCACCTTCTGCGCGGGCTTGAGTTCGAGTTCCAGCTTCTCCGTCGTGCCCTCGCGCGCCACCGCCTGAATGAATTCATGATTGCGGTCCTGCGCGTCAACCGCTGTGAATGTCAGGTCAGCCCAGTAATACCGGGCAGTGCTTTTCTGGGGATTCTGGACGGTGTAGTGCAGGATGAGCAGCTTCTCGTCGGCCTTGGGATAGTAGACGTTCCCGCCGATGACGAGGCGGCCGGCGCTGTACTCCGCGCTGCGGAGGGTGAAGTTGAGGGGGCTTCCCTTGCCGACGGTGAAGGTCTGTCCCACCCTGGCGTTCTGTCCGTCCAGCTGCCGGGTGCCCTGGACGACCGGCTGGGCGGGAGTTCCGGTGGCCGCGTGGGCCACCGGGACGAGGGCGAGCGTGAGGGCGGTAAGCAGCATTCGGGTTCGCATGTTGAGCCTCCAGTACGGCGTTCCGGCCGCGGTGAACAAACCGTACAGAGAGAGGCGTGACACCAGAATGTTCCCCGAATGATTTGCACTGGCGCAGCTGAGTGCCAGCACAGCCAGCCCGAGACGCCAGGGCGTCGACTTTAGAGTGCTGTGTACCGCAAGCTTCGCCGTTCGCAGCGGAAATGGGCGTGGTGTATGGCGATGTGGGTCAGGAAAGACCTGTTGCCATGCGGCAAATTTCCCGCCGTCGCGGGTCAGGGATCCAGTTCTGACAACCAGCATGGTGTCCAGTCCGAAGGACAGACAGAGCAGGGCTGAGGGAGAAAACCGGCTCCGGGCCGCGACAGAGCACCACTGGGCACCACATGGCGTGCGTCGACGCTGGGCGCCCGGTCTTCTGAACCGCGTGACGAATACCGCCAGTCGGAACTCGGTTTCAGCGTTGCCAGCCAACCTCCAGCCCGCCGTCATCCGGGCATCACGTCCGTTTTACTACCGTGATTCACCGCGCCCATCGGCCCGACCCGGGGGAGCAGGAAGGAGGAGCATATGGAGCACGACCCCCCCACAGAACCCATCCGCGTCCGAGACGGCCGGGTCTACGTCCTGCGCATCTGGGAGGAGCGCACGGCCGGATCAGGAAGGTGGCGCGCCTCGGTGCGGGAAGGCGCACAAGGCGAGCGGTCCTATTTCGCCAGCATCGATGAATGCCTGGAGTACCTGTACAGCGAATTTCTCCGGCGATGACCTCGAAGGTAAAGTCAGAGTCGCAAGGGTTCAGGCCTCTCCCTGAGGGCGCGCCCTCTGAGCTGGCGGAACTGGCCGGGGTGTACCGTGCGTTCTCGGCCTGCTCCAGAGCTCCATCGGGTGAACAAAAAAGAGCTGGCCGCGGGAGCATAAGCTCCCGCGGCCAGCCCGAGGCTTTTACTGGCTGCGGTAGAAGAACAGACCTTCCTGCTTGCCGTCCTCAACGAGCACCATGCTGGACCGGCCGTCCCGCACGCCTGTGCCCCACTTGTAGACGTCGGCCTTGGGGTACCACTCCTTCTCGTAGTTTCGGGAGGGGTTACAGGTGTCCTCAAAGCGCTGATGGGCCTTTGTTGCCGTGAACACCACGTGGTCGCCCTGTACCGCCACCGTGCCCGTGTGGTACTTGAAGAAATTGATGGTGCAGCCGTACATTCTGGACTCGATGTAGGAGCTGAACACGAAGGTGCCGTCCGCCCGGATCTCGTACCAGAGGCCCTGACCGCCCGCCGGGCTCCACGTCCCGTTCGCGGGGTTGTAGTAGCCGCCGCCACTGGACCCGAGGGTGCTCCAGTTGCCCACCAGCTGAGCGGGAACAGCCGTACGAGGCGCGTCTGCAGGCGGTCCGGCGGTACCCGGCTCACTGAAGGCCACCATGTTGATCTTCACGTTGGATGCCGGCGGTCGCACGTGGCCCATGGCCTTCTGGTCCGGGCTGTACACCCCGAAATAATCCTCGGCACCGAACTGGTTTTTGGGTTCATTGTCCTTCCAGGCGATCAGGCCATACTCGCCGTCCGGCAACTCCGGCGTCGCGAACGGGGTCTGGGTGCCAGAGCCGGTGAGTTCAAGAGCACCCAGTCCGTCCCAATCGCATTCGCCCTCCACCAACGGACAGACCAGCAGCATGGTGCCGCGCACGTCCGCGTTGTTGGGCGCTGTCACCGTACCGCTGATGGTGAGGGGCTTGGAGCCTCCCGGAGGTGTGCCGCCGGTTGCGGGCGGAGGAGTGGATCCACCACAGGCGGTGAGCAGGCTGAGGCTGAGGACAATCGTGCTGGCAAGGATCTGTCTGTGCATGGTTCCTCCGGTGCCGGCAGCTTCTGCCGCCGGTGACACGCCCACCGTAGGAAAGCTGGCCTGATACGAGGATGTTGCCGGACCTCCGGCCAAAGGCAGGCGGAGTTCTGCGGGGACGCGCCGGGAGGACACGCGGCCGCGGCAAGTGGACGGGGAACGGCCATCCCCACGCGCCACCCACGGTCAACATTTCCGTGTCACGGCGGGCCACCTAAGGTGCCCGCATGAATCTGAACCCTGGATGTTCTCGACCGCCGTCGACCACCGGCTCGACCGGCAACCTCCGGCGGCGCCGATCAACCACCCGCCTTCTGACCGTGCTGGCGGGCTTGCTGGTCGCCAGCGCCCATGCCGCTCCGATCAAGGGGTCGGTCCACGTGCCAGGCAAGCAGGATGTGCGCGGGACCTGGATTACCGTGTGCGACCTCGACGCCCAGGCGCACTGTGTGGAAGGAACGCAGCAATCGCAACAGCTTACCCGCCAGGACGGCAGTTCGGCGTGGTTCACCGTCGAGGATGGGCCGCCTCAGCCACGCGCTCTGGTGGCCTGGAAAGACGTGAACGGGAACGGCCGGCTCGACCGGGGAGATCTGTACGGGACGTACTCCACCGATGGCCTGACGCCTGCCAGGGTCCGGGCACCCTATGACGGAGCCGTCATCTGGATGCGCGAGCAGGACGGCGTGGCCGACCCGTTCCTGGGCGGTGGCGCCAGCGCGGCACCCAACGTTGAGGCCAGGGCGGCCGCGCTGATCGGGAATCTGGAGACCCAGGCGCGCGGCGACGGCTCGACGACCGGCACGGTGATCGTGCCACAGGGGTACGACGTGCGCGGGGTCGTGGTGCTCGCCTGCCGCTTCGGCACCGATGACTGCTACTCGGCTTCGCAGGTGCAGCTCAGCGGCCGCCATGCCCGCTGGCGCCTGGACGGCCTGGCCGATGAGGGTCATCAGCTCGTCGCCTGGGCGGACCTGAACGGCAACGGCGAGGTGGACGGCCCGGACCTGATGGGCACCTACCTCAACACGGCCCGCGATAACTTTGGCTTCGTCCGGCCCGGGCTCGGGAACATCACCATTTCACTGACCCCCCTCTCGGACCTCGCCACGGCAGACAAGCCGCAGCCAAAGAGGCCGCCCGCTCCAGACAACGTCTTTAAAAACACGTCGGTCCGGAACATCGCGGGACGCTGGACAACCCAGAACCGTGTCACCCGGCTCAGCCAGGGCTTCACGACGGGCACGGTGTTCGGCGGCGCCACCGTCCAGGCGGGCTGGGACTGGACACCCACGCAGGTCCGGCAGGACGTGGACCTGCTGATCCGCCCGGACGGCACCTTCCGGTCCGTCACCTTCACGCAGGATTTCCAGAGTGAGAGCTGCGCGACCCTGACGACGGTTGAGCAGGTGGGCACGGTGAGCCTGTCAGGCGCGAACCTCACCTTCAACGTGGCGCGCAGGGCCTTCCGCGAGATTGACACGTGTCAGCCGAGTTTCAATCGCTGGGGCACGTTGCCGGTCACCCGGGAGGTGCGGCTCGTCGGGCTGCGCGAGGGGCCGGGTGGGGCACCGGAGCTCGTGTTGCGTGCCGGCGGGCCAGCCGGAGACGTCTTTTTCCGCAGATCCTGACGCAGACAGAGAACCTCTGATCCATGGTGCTCGATGAATTCCGCCTTCCTGTTGGCCGGAGCGGTACACGGCTGGCAGTTCGAAAGCCTGCGGCATGGCGCCTCCAACTCTTCTCGCCATCTGCAGGCGTAGATCAGACCCGATAACCACCCACACGTCAGAACCCCACGCTGAGATGCTCGCCCTGATGCCCATGCAGAACCACGGTGAATGAAGTCAGAGTCTGGCTGGACCGTACCGCATGACGTCCTCCAGGCCATACACATGTTCGTCCACTTCAGCTGAACGACAGAACCCTGCACTCGACGAGCGTCACCAGCGCTGCTGGCCGACCTGGAAGGGTCGTCATGGTTCCAGGCGTTGGTCAGGCTGACCAACAACACGATGCTCACCAGGGTTTCTTCGTCCGGCACCGAACCCCGGGCACTCAGGCACGTGGACCCTTCGGTCAGGGCCAGCACGAAACGCTTGGTGTCGGTACACACGTACCTCGCGCCAGGTGGCCCCTGTAAAGAGCCGGTCACCTGCCTGGTCCGCCTGTTCCGGAGCGCAGCCATGCCCTGTGAAACAACCGCCCGTGCGTCGGCGAGTCGGGTCGTACGGTAAATGAACTTGAGTTCGGACTGCTGGAGATCTTTGCCTCCAAACCCTAGGGAGGACAATCCATGCCGCTCTGCGTCGGGGCCGGAGGACCTGCTGAGGTCGGCTAATCCAGCTCGTAGACTGGCCTGTAGGGTTGAGATCAGGCATCACGGGCGGCTCGAAACGAAATGGGCGGGCCATGATGCCCGCCCGGCTCTTCCAGCCTGCGCTTCAGGCTGCGGCCAAAGTGACCTGCCGCTCTTCCCGCTGCGGCGAAGCGACCAGGGCGAGCCCCAGCAGGAACCAGCCGATGGCGGTGTGCCAGCCGAATTCTGCGATGGGCATATCTTCCAGCCGCGCCATGATCATGTACACCATGCCCACTGGCAGCGAGATCCCGCAGAACAGCGGTGCCAGGCGGTGCGGCAGCGGGAGGACGCGGGCAACCAACACCGCGACGCTGACCACGAACGTCAGTAGCATGCTCAGCGGCCAGGCGAGGTCAGATACGACGTACAGCGGGCTCTGCATGTTGACGTGCGCGATGTCGAGGATCTCCTGCAGAACAGCGAACGCGATAGTGATGAGGGGGGCGGTCACAACAATGCGCCCGAGCAGACCGCGCCCCGTGGCCGACAGCTGTCTCAGGGCCAGCATGGCGCACCACCAGCCGACCGCGAATGCCATGGTGAGCAGGTTGCCGGTGAGGTCGTTCTCCCCGTTGAGGGTGCGGGCCATGCCGTGGCGGTAGGCGTCGATGAGCAGGGTGGGGGCGCAGAGCATGGTGATATATCCCAGGGTTCGTACATTCATGGTCATCTCCTTACCGCCCACGGTCCGGGCGGGCCTGAAGTCACAGTAGGAAAAGCAGGATGGTCGAAGGATGGCGCGTCCACCACTGACGCGGTGTCCTACACTTGACTGGTAACAACGGTTGATGGTCCTTACGATGGCCCCCTTCGAAAAAGATCAGGCTGACCCTGATTCGCACCACAAACCCCGGCTTCCGGATGAGCTGGACGAGACGAATCACGGCCACTGTTTCTGGCCATATTCCAGATCTCTCCTTTTAGAAGCCGGGCACCTCACCGCTCTGGTACCGGACATGCGGGAGAACCAGAAGAGTCCAAAGAACCCGCGTCCTCCTTCCTCGCCGGAAAGGTCTGCCGTTCAGGCATCAGCAAGCGTGCCTGGACAAGTCCGGCAAACAGCTGGGACTGGCCACTTCTGCCACAGCAATCCCACCGCCTCAGCGTCAAGGAGCGGCATGCGCTCCCGAGGCCGCAGCGCACGACGCGCGAGCCCAGCATCGAGGTGCACAATGGCCGTACATGAATCTTCCCCTCGGCTTTATCGGCCTCGGCGTCATGGGCGGGCCCATGGCCCTCAATCTGGCCCGCGCCAACGTTCCGCTGGTGGTCTGGAACCGATCGGCACCAAAAGCCGAACCCCTGCGGAGGGCAGGCGCGACGGTGGTGGACACGCCGGAGGCTGTGTTTCAGGCAGCCCGGGTCGTCATCCTGATGCTGCAACATGCCGGGGCAGTGGACCAGGTGCTTGGCCGGGGCACAGGCTCATTCACCGCAAACGTCGAAGGTCGGACCATCGTCCACATGGGCACCACCTCGCCCGAATACTCGCGGGGGCTGGAAGCAGAGGTGCGCGCCGCCGGGGGTCGGTACGTCGAGGCGCCGGTCTCCGGCTCCAGTGTTCCGGCCGAGACAGGTCAACTGGTGGCGATGCTGGCCGGCGAGCCGGAAGCGGTGGCCGAGGTGACCCCGCTGCTCGCTCCGATGTGTCACGAGACGGTGCCGTGCGGGGCCGTGCCGAACGCCCTGCTGATGAAACTGGCCATCAACCTGTACCTGATCACCACGGTCACGGGCCTGGCGGAATCGGTGCACTTCGCTCAGCGCCACGGCCTGGACATGGCCCAGTTTGTGTCGGTGCTCGGTGCGGGCCAGCTGTCAAGCCCGGTCGCCCGGGTCAAGGCGCCCAAGATGGTGCACCGCGACTTTACCGTTCAGGCATCGATCACGGACGTGCTCAACAACAACCGGCTGGTGGCCGAGGCGGCCAGGGCAGCGGGGCTGGCCTCGCCGCTGCTGGACATCTGTCACACGCTGTACGCGCAGACTGCCGCGCTGGGGCATGGCCACGAGGATATGGCGGCGGTGCTCCAGGCCATCGAGGCCCGTACGGACGCCGGGCCAGCTGACCCAATCTGAATCATCCTGGCATCATGGCGGGGGTGTCACCATCCAGGCATGAGACGCTCTGCCCTGTTCTGGCCGTGGTTATGGTGGCCCGCCGCCCTCCTCATGTTCACGGTGCTGCAGGCGGGCGCGGGGGCGCGAACGGTGCAGACCTGCGGCCTGTATCAGTTCGTCACCGATCAGCTCACCGATACGGATGGCTATCACACCGAGCGTCTGGAGGTCCGCGACCGGTCCCGGGTGGTGGCGACCTGGAACGACGCCTACACCGACGTCCGCTGGTGCCGCGACGTCACCGCAGACGGCGTGCCCGAGGCGATGGTATCCATCGCCTCAGGCGGCGCGCACTGCTGCACCACCTTCAAGGTGTACAGCCTGACCCGCCCTCTTCGTCAGGTGTTGAGCGTTGACGCCGGCAACGTAGACGACATCATCCCCCGTCAGCTCGATGGGACAGGCCCGCTGGAGCTGCTGAGCTGGGACGACCGTTTCGCCTACGCCTACGGCATGAGCTACGCGGAAAGTCCCTTTCTGCCGGTGGTCTACGCGTACCAGGGGGGCCGGTACGTGCTGGCCACCCGCCGCTACCCCGGCATCCTCCGCGACGCCGGAACGCTGAAGGCCCCGCCTGGCACCACCACCGACCTGCTGCTGGCGGTGTCGTCCCGCCTGCTGCTGGGCCAGGACCCGGAAGCGGTGCTGCGACAGGCGCCGGCGAGACTGGCCGAGTGGATGCGCTCGTACCTGCCGGACCTGCGCCAGGACCTGGGTGGCTTTGGCGCCGACGACTGGCCGGCCCGGGCTGGGGTGGCTCGCGATCAGCAACTGGGGGGTGGCCGGGGTGGAGCCTTTACCGCTGCCGGTCGGCGTGAGTATGTCGCAGTGGTGCGGGACGGCCAGATGGCCCGGCTCCGTCTCTTTTCCGTGCAGGGCGAGCGGGTGGTCATGTCGCCCCCGCTGGCCTCCGCGCCGTTCAGCTGGACGCCGGAGACCGGGCCCGTATGGCAGCCGGCCTTCACGGTCGCGCGCTCCGACGGACACGAGGATCTGGTGATGCAGGACCTGAGGGGCGTTGGGCTCCGCTTCAGCGCGTATCGCCTGAAGCCGGACAGCGCGACCCGCCTGCAGGACGATCCGCTGACGGCGGCCCTGGGCTGCCTGGGAGATTTTGCGTCGCTGGCCCGGACCACCCGGACGCAGGCCAACACCTTCCTTCCGGAGAAGCAACGGGCCGAAGCCCGGTCCGCCTTGCCGTCTCTGCTGGCCCAGACGGAAAGGTGGACACCCCTCTTTGCGAAGCCCATCGCGGTTCGGCAGCTGCAGGACTTCCACGTTCACACCCTGACGGTGACGCGCCAGTCTTCGGCTGAGGTGATCCTCCGGGCCACGCTGGACCTCAATTTCGACGAGGGTTCCCCGAAGCGCGAGGCCTTCACGCTCACCGTGCGGCGGCAGGAGGGCCGCTGGCAGGTGAAGGCACTGACCCAGCAGCCGCTGATCGCGTCCCTGACGTTCTGAGACACGTCCAGAGAGGAGCTGACCCTGAGGCTCTGACGGCACCAGCATGTGAGGGTGGCGCGGATGCACAATGGATGAAGCCAAAGGGAAGTGGGGCCGCGACCGGTGAGTCTGCCGGGCCCCTCCAGCGGCGTTCACCGAGAGCGCCTCCTTCCGTAAGCGCCGCATCAGGATGAGAGGTCCGTCCCTTCACGCTGTGTTCCATCAGGTGCCGACTCACCATAAGGAGCTGCTCATGTCCAGTCCGATCTTCGCCGGCTCGATTCCGCAGATCTACGGTCAATACCTGGTGCCGATGCTCTTCGCGCCGTACGCTGCCGATCTGGCAGCGCGCGTGGCGGACCGGCATCCGGAACGGGTGCTGGAGCTGGCAGCTGGGACCGGGGCGCTGACCCGTTCGCTGGCCGAACGGCTGAGTCCATCCGCGTCACTGGTGGCCACCGACATCAGTCCGCCGATGCTGGACCTGGGCAGGCAGCAGGGCACCGCCCGCCCGGTGGAGTGGCGTCCGGCCGATGCGATGGCACTGCCGTTTCCAGACAGCACGTTCGATGTGGTGGTCTGCCAGTTCGGCGTGATGTTTTTTCCAGATCGGGCCGGGGCTTTTGCAGAGGTTCGGCGTGTCCTGAAGCCGGGCGGTCAGCTGATCTTCAACGTCTGGGACCGCATGGATCAGAATGACTTTGCGGCCACGGTGGACCTGGCCGTCCGTGCCTGCTTCCCCGATGATCCGCCCACGTTCGTGGAGCGCCTGCCTCACGGCTACCATGACCTGTCGGTGATCAGGCAGGACCTTGCGCAGGGCGGCTTCACGCAGTCTGCGGAGGTCACCACTGTCCAGTTCCGCAGCAGCGCCGCATCCGCAGAGGTGGTGGCCGTGGGCTTCTGCCACGGCACGCCGCTCCGAACGGAAATCGAACGGCGTGACCCGGCGGGTCTGGCCCGGGTGACCGAGGCCGCGCGGCGGGCCGTGGAGGATCGGTTTGGCAGCAGTGCAGTGGAGGGAACCATGCAGGCGCACATCGTCACGGTCGAACGGGAGGGAACAGCCTGAGGCCCTGCCCTGCGCAGGGACTACGCTCCGGAAGGTCATCCGGACAGGAACCGGATCTTCAGGACCCTCTTGAGCACCGGTCAGTCCAGCTCTCCACAGCGGTTGTGCCCTTACCCGCCTGAACGCTGGCCGCAGCTGGAGATATGGCACCCGTCGAGCCAACGCAACGAATGTCAGGGGCGCCATGCCCCCGACATTCAAACCAACGAAACCGTGACCCGCATCCGGATCACGGCCTGGTTTCGCTACTTCAGGCGGAAAGGCTCCACTGCGGACGACGGGCACACGTCTCCGGCCCGCCGTCCGCGATTCGGAGCACGGCACCGCCCTCGCCCGGGGCCTGGCGGAGGAGCCTGCCGCTTTTTCATGGCTCGTTTTCCCCTTCTTCCTTCGCCCTGCGGAACCTCCCGACGGAACCCAGTACGTCAGTGGCGTTCGGCGTCGGTCGCGGTGGTGGAGGAGGTCAGTCGCGTCACGCTCGTCAGCATCAGCATGTCGTCGTGCACGCTGACGCCACCTGCGGCCCGACCCGCCTGGGTCACCTGTCCGCTGAAGTTCCTGGCGATCAGGGTCTGTCTGGTGGCGCTCGGGAAGACGAAGGTACCGGTATCTGGCGCCACACAGAAGAACAGCACTTCCTGGGCAGGGTCCGGGTGGCCGTTGGAGCCACCGATCAGCACCACATTGTTGGCAGCGTTGGTGGCGTTGGTCCAGCTGAAGGTGGTGTCGGCCGTCACCTCAAGGTCGGCGGGCTTCGTCAGCTGAAAGGCCGCAGCCGTGGGCAGCGTGAGGCTCATCTTGCCCACCCCGTTGAACCCTCGGCAGAAGACATGGCTGCGGGATGGCGCTCCCGACCTGACCACCCCGGGCACGCCCATGTGCTCAGCACGTGCAGACCTCGCTTTGACGAAGGCGCACACCCCCTGCCATTGCTCAGCCATCGGCCTCTGGCTACGGTGACCCCGGATCAAGGAGGCAAGATTCATGAAACAAGCAACCACTCTGAAAAGCGCCCTGGGACTGCTGGTCCTGACCATCTCGCTGGCGAGTTGCGGCGGCACCCCCAGGACCACTCCCGACCCCGGCCAGACGGCCGGCACCCCGACCGGACCCGCCACCACTGCCGTGGTCGGGCCGAGCGGCGGCACGCTCACCTCCTCCGACGGCAAGGTGCGCCTAACGGTGCCGGCCGGGGCCCTGAGCGCCGACACCACCCTCTCGGTGCAGCCGATTACGGTGACGGCTCCACACGGGAAGGTGGCCTATCGCCTGTCGCCAGCCACCGTCACGTTTGCCAAACCGGCCGAACTGACCCTGACGAGCGCGGCGGCCCAGCCACTCTCTACAGCGGGCCCGACCGCTGAGAACCGGTCGGTCGGCTCGCTGATCGCACAGCAGGATCAGGCCGGGCGCTGGCAGGCCAACATGGGCACCGTTCAGGACGCCGCCACCCACAGCCTCAAGACCACCCTGCGCGGCTTCGGGGACTTCGCGTGGGCGGACGCCATCCAGCTGTCCCCGGAGTCGGCAACCGTCCAGACCGGCGGCAGCGTCGCCCTGGTGGTCAAGACCTGCGTGAACGACCTGCCCATTGACCCGAACGGCAGCCTGGACCAGATGCTCGCGCCGCTCCGGGACACCTGCGCCCCCTCGAAGCTCAATCCGCTCGCCAGCGGCTGGGCGGTGAACGGCGTGCCGGGCGGCACGTACGGGACGGGCGTCGTCAAGAAGCTTGACGGCACCGAGGCCCGCGCGCAGTTTCTCGCGCCGCTCTCGGTACCCGCCCCGAACCCCGTCGCGGTCTCGGTCAACTGGGGCAAGGGGTCCAGCGCGCTGACCCTGGTGTCCAGCATCACCGTCAAGGACGAGGAGCAGCCGTCCTGCACGCAGCAGAATGCGCCGGACCGCTGGACTGGGACCACCACGGCCAGCATGGTCGTGAACGGCCTGCACGAGACGATGAAGGCCAACGTGAGCTTTCAGCGGGATGACGTGGACCCGGCCACCCCGGACCTGTGCGACTACCATGTCGAGAACGGCACGGTGACCTGGAGCCTTTCCGACACGGTGGGCGACTGTACCTACTCGGCCGGTCCGCTCACCCTGCCGATCGGAGCGCAGGACGGCCGGTTGCAGATCGACACCGGCACCACCCCCGCCAGCTACAGCGGCTCAGGTGGCACGTCCGGCAGCGCCACCGTCAAGGTCACGTGCCCTGACCAGTCCGTCTCGTACCAGACTGTGGTGGGCATTGGCGGCTGGCTGACCATTCCGGCCGATCGCACCTGGACCGTCTCGGCGGACGGCAAGAGCTTCTCGGGCGAATACTCTCAGGCCGAGAACCGTTGGACCTGGGCCTTCACCCGGGTGAAATAAGCCAACTTGAGGCGGGGACCACTCCGGAACCGCCCTGCCCGTCATTCCTCATGGTTGCTCAGTACGGGCGCTGCTGCTCCGGCGGACCCACCGTGAAGTCCGAGAACCGAACCTCGAAGCCTTCGCGTTGCGGGCTGCAGGCGTACACGCCGACCACCGCCGGAAGATCCGGCGGGTAGTAGGCGAGCCGGAGCAGCGTCCAGTCGCCGCCGGGGACCCGGGCGTGAACGCGAACCGCGTCGCCCACCCGCGTGACCTTCAGATCCACACGCTCCGGCATCCCGATCGGCCGGACGTTCCAATCGCTGTAGTCGCGCGTCACGACGGCGCTGAGCTGCTGCTCGTTCACGAACTCCACGCCCGTTTTGACCCAGCATTCCGGGCTGCTGCGCAGCATCAACCCTGCCTGGTCATACAGGGCCTGGTAGTTCCCCTCGACGCACACCTGCGCCGTGAATTCCCCGAGCGGCGCGGTATGCAGGACGTGGCCACTGTCACGGACAAAACCGTAGTACGTGGCCCGCCAGAAATCCGTCTCTCTCGCGGTCCTCACCTGCAAGACGTCGTCCTGGACCCGCCAGGTCGGCTCATTGAACCACTGAAGTTCACTCCACGAAGCTGTCTGCGGCATGTTGGCTCCTTCACCATAGAGGCCAGACAAGAAAACCTGAGGCTGAGACAGTGGTCAGGCGGATAGGTTGCTCGGGCCCCGCAGCAGGGGTGGCCCCCGAAAGACTTGTCGCGCTCATGGAACGGCCGCATGTGGTGGGATGTACAGCCGCCGCAGGGCGCATCACCAGGTCCTGGTCAGAAGCCCGCGCCCTGGGATGGACATCAGGCTGCTGTGACACACAGGCCAAGAACACCACACACTCAAGCCAGGTCGAAATCCGCCAGGACCGGGGCGTGGTCGCTGGGGCGCTCATGTCCCCTGGGGCCTGGGTCCACCACGCAGGCGCGGCAGCGCCTCGCCAGTTCAGCCGAGACCAGCACGTGGTCAATGCGCAGGCCCAGGTTCCGGCGGAAGGCCACCGCGCCGTAATTCCACCAGCTGAAGACCTTTGGAGGCTGGGGAAACAGCCGGAAGGCATCCTGCAAACCAACGTCCAGCAGCGCAGCGAAGGCCCGGCGCTCCGGCGGGCTGACCAGGACCTGGCCGGCCCAGCGTCTCGGGTCGTGCACATCCTGATCCTCAGGAGCCACGTTCATGTCGCCCATGACGACCAGGCGCGGATGCACACTCAGCTCCTGCTGAAGCCAGTCCCGTGTGGCGGCCAGCCAGTCCAGCTTGTAGCGGTACTTGTCCGAGTCCACCTGCTGACCATTGGGAACGTAGAGGCACACCACCCGCACCCCACCGATGGTGGCCGCGAGTGCGCGCCGCTGTTCGTCCTCCAGGCCAGGGACCCCGCGCTGCACGTCCTCCATCGGTGTGCGAGACAGCAGGGCCACTCCGTTGTAGGCCTTCTGACCAAACCAGGCGCAGGTGTACCCGGCCTCTTCCAGCGCGGCCTGGGGAAAGCGCTCGTCGGGCAGCTTGGTTTCCTGCAGGGCCAGGACATCCGGCTGGTGCTGGTTGAGCCAGTCCAGCACCTGAGGCAGGCGGACGTTGAGCGAATTGACGTTCCAGGTGGCCAGGCGCATACGTACCGGTATACCGTGTCGGCCATCCAGAAGCGCATCCGAATCCGTGAAGCCAGAACCAGACTCATCAGACGGAGTGCAGGGATGTAGGGTCAGACCGTCGCCTGCACCCGACCCGCTTCACCTCTGTACCGAGCGCCAGACCCTTATCGGTCAGGGCGCATTCAGCACGCAAGGAACTCATAGGTCAACACCCTGCTGGGCTTTTGGCGGTTCGGGACGTGCGGCCCAGACGCGGGCGGACGCGGCATGCGTTTTCGCGAAAGGTCGTCTTCCTGGGATCACCTGGGGTGCAATCCCACCCCCGCGCCTGCGGCCTCTGCCACACTTGAGTCATGATGGAGCCGCGCCTGACCATTGAGCTGGTGCCCTCCACCAGCTGGTTCACCAATGTCCGCTCTCTGGTGCCGCCAGAAACATGGGACCGTTTGCGGAAAGCGACGGCCCGGGCCGCGGGGCACCGCTGCGAGATCTGCGGGGAGCGCGGTCCAAAATGGCCGGTGGAATGCCATGAGCGCTGGGCCTACGACGAGACGACGCGGGTGCAGCGGCTGACCGGGCTGATCGCGTTGTGCCCCAACTGCCACCGGGTCAAACATTTCGGGCTGGCACGGGTCAACGGTGAGCAGGAGCAGGCCGGGCAGTGGCTGATGCACGTGAATGGCTGGACGCGGCGGCAGGCGCACGCCTATGTTCAGGCGGCATTCGCGGAATGGGAACGGCGCAGCGCCGGCCCCTGGGAGGTGGACATCCGCTGGCTCAGGCAGGTTGACCCAGAGGCTTTCGCGAACCGTGACAGGTGAAGGCAATGGCGGCTGCACGCACATCGGGAGAATGCACCCTGGACCCAACGAACGTGGAGTCAGAAGGACCGTAGTTGACCGGTCTCAGGCTGAACCCAAGTCATCAGCTGCAGCAGGTACAGGCAACCCGCCCGGCCTCCTGTTCTTTAATCTGAGAGGCGCGCAGCATTCCTTACCGTCTGCCCCCGCAGCTCCACGGTAAAACCAGAGCCATGATTCAGCCGGAACGGGTGGTGGCGCTGCGGCCGGGAGAACCGGGGCGGGGCGGCTTCGTGTTGCTGTGGGTGCAGTCCAGTGTGCGGACCCGAGACAACCACGCTCTCGAGTACGCCGCGGGCGAGGCCAGGCGGCTCGGCGTGCCCCTCGCCGCCGTGTTCGGTCTGAATCCCGGCTACCCGGAGGCGAACGCGCGGCACTTCCAGTACCTGCTTGAAGGCCTGCGCGATCTGAAGGTGGGCCTGGCCGCCCGGGGAATCCCGCTGGCCGTGCGGGTGGGCCACACCCCTGATGAGGTGTTGAACGCGGCCCAGGGGGCGTGTCTGGTCGTCACGGATCGCGGCTACCTTCGCGTGCAGCGGCAGTGGCGTGCGGAACTCGCCGGGCGGCTCGCCGTGCCCTTCATTCAGGTCGAGTCGGACGCGGTGGTGCCGATCCGCACGGTCTCCGACAAGCAGGAATTCGCCGCGCGGACCATCCGCCCGAAGATTCACCGTCTGCTGGACCGCTTCCTGGTGCCGCTGGACGTTGAGGACGGGGCGCAGGGCCATCCGGACTGGGACCCGGGGTTGGATGTGGGTGACCCGGCCCTGACGGTGCGGGCCCTGGGCGTGGACAACAGCGTTTCTCCGGGCGAGGAGGAGGGCGGTGAGGTGAAGGGCCTGCAGCGCCTCACGCACTTCGTCACCCGGCTGCTGCCGCGCTACGATGCTGGACGGCGCGACCCCAACGTGGACGGCGGCAGCCGCCTGAGCGGGTACCTGCATTACGGTCACGTCTCTCCCCTGACCGCAGCGCTCGCGGCACGCCAGCACTCAGACGGGGGCCCGGGCCTGGACGCGTTTCTGGAGGAGATGATCGTGCGCCGGGAACTCAGCTTCAATTTCTGCGAGTTCAATCCCATGTACGACAGCTACGACGGTCTGCCCACCTGGAGTCGCGAGGCGCTGGAACAGCACGCCGCTGACCCGCGCCCGGTGCTGTACACCCGTGAGCAGCTGGACGCCGCGCAGACGCACGACCGCGCCTGGAACGCCGCGCAGACCGAGATGGTCCGCACAGGCCGGATGCACAACGCCCTGCGGATGTACTGGGGAAAAAAGATCCTGGAGTGGAGCAGTACCCCCCGCGAGGCCTACGACCGGGCGCTGTGGCTGAACAACCGCTACGAACTCGACGGCCGGGATGCCAACTCCTACGTCAGCGTGGGGTGGCTGTTCGGCCTGCATGACCGGCCGTGGGCCCGGCGGCCGATCTTCGGCACGGTTCGGTATCTGGCCGAAAGCGGGCTGAATCGTAAATTCGATACGGACGCGTATGTCCGACGCTGGTCATGATGGCGGAGAACCCGGACGTCCTGCGGGCCCCACCCTGGGAACGTCTGTCGTGCGTGTTATCCAGGGTTCAGTGGCCCAAGTTCACCTACCACGCCCGTTCAGAAGCGCTGCAGGGCCTGCTCACCGCTGACCGCACCGGTCCGCTGAGGCTCGGTGCGCCACACCTGAAGCTGACCGTGCTCGTCCAGCCGGTGGGCACACACGACGGCGTAGCCCTCGAATTGCCGGAGGGCGAGGCCGTCGAGTTCCACCTGATCGTAGAAGTTGGCGAGGTTCAGCCGACGCGTCAGCGTGGGCGAGATGCCGCCCTGATGCGCGAAGGCGTAGATCACCCCGCAGGACCACGTTGACATCATCGCGCCGAGTTCGCAGGCGGCCAGATCGTGCCGCTCGGTGGCTACGAGGTCCAGGCCCAGGCCAGCCGTCACGGCGGCTTCCGACCAGCCGGCCGCAGGATGCCGCCGGCCGGCGAGGCTGTCCTCGTCGAACTGGCCGGGCGTGCCGTGCCACTCGGTCTGCCCGGTCCGGAGGGTGTAGTGCGCCTGCTGCAGGTCGGCGCTGTCCTGAAGCGCCAGGCCCAGGGTGCCGCGCCTGTGCAGCACCTGTATCTGCGCGAAGCGCCGGTCCCGCCGGGCGAGCTGGTCCAGGGTGAGGTGCAGCGTGAATTGCGGCGGATGCGGAGCGTACAGGATGTGAAACGACATGAGGTCTCCTGCCGGAATCACCGGACTGGAGAACGCAGGCCAGGGTGGAGCGGCCTGACCGCGTTCGGAGGCAGGGGCCGCCCTCCACTGGGCGGCCACCGGACGATCTCGCAGACCACGCGCCCCTGCGGCGGTCAGTCGGGGCACAGCTCCACTGTAGCCCCGAGGAAGGGAAAGCGGCTTAACGCTGTGGAGGTCAAGCCGCCGTGCTGCTGGGGGGAGAGCCGGATCAGGGCCGGACGTTGGCGTTGCGGGCGAACATGTTGTGCGGGTCGAGCTGCCGCTTGAGGGCCGCGAGCCGGTCCAGGGCGGCCGCGCTGAACACCTCGCCGACGCGGCCTTCCTCGCCCACGCTCAGGAAGTTGCCGTAGGTGCCGGCGGCGTGGGGGCGGGTGGCGGCAAAGATGGTCTCGGTGGCCTGGGCGGCCGGTGCGGCGGCCTCGGCGGGCACGTCCAGCGGGACCATGTGGGAGATCATCAGCAGGGCCGCCTTGTCGCGGTGGGAGAAGGCCGTGCTGCCCGCCGGAATGCGGGCCAGTTCACCGCCCAGCACCCGCAGCTGAATCCCGGTGCCGGGGCTGAAGACCTCCGTGACCCCTCCGACCAGCGCGTCGAGGAAGGCGTCGTCCACCTGCTGCACGAACTGAGAGCGGACGAAGTGCCGGAAGCCGTGCTCTCCGGCCTGGGCGTACAGCGGCAGCTTCAATATCCCGCTGTACGGCATGGGCGCCACCAGATCCAGGATGCTCGGCGCGAGCTGACGCAGCGGCGCCAGCACCGCCTCGCCCGCCTCCGGGTCGCCGCTGTAGCACATGGAGACGGCGAACAGCGGCTGCCCCACCGCCTCGGCGGGAATGAACGGCAGCGGCGGCGCGGCGAACAGCAGCGCCTGAGTCGAGAGCTCGTCGGGGGCGGCGGCGGCGATACGGGCGTACTCGCCCAGCAGCCGTCGGGCATCAGTACCGTCGAAGATCACGATACCGCCCAGAACCGTGCCGCCCGGGTGCGCCTCGAACTCGTAGCGCGTGATGATGCCGAAGTTGGCGCCGCCGCCGCGCACGCCCCAGAACAGTTCCGGGTGCTCGTCGGCGCTGGCCCGCAGCAGCTCTCCCTCGGCAGTCACCAGGTCCACCGCGCGCAGCCGGTCCACGGCCAGGCCGTGCTTGCGGACGAACCAGCCGATGCCGCCGCCCTGGGTGAGCCCGCCCACGCCCACTGTGGGGGTGTCGCCGGCCGTGATCGCCAGGCCGTGCGGCTGCAGGGCGTCGGCCACCTCGCCCCAGGTGAGGCCCGGTTCCACCTGCACCCGGCGGGTGGCCGGGTCGACGGTGAGGCCGGTCATCTGCGAGAGGTCAATCACCAGACCGCCCTCAACGGTGCCGAACCCTGCCGGGCTGTGGCCGCCACTGCGAACGGCGACGGGCAGCGCGTGACGGCGGGCGAAGCGCACGGCCTCCGCCACATCCTGCGCCTGCAGCGGACGGACGATGGCGGCCGGGTGCAGATCCACGGCGCCGTTCCAGACTTGCCGGGCTTCCTGGTACCCGGCCGATTCCGGCGTCAGGACCTCGCCCATCAGGGCGGCGGCGAGGGGGCGAAGGTCAGGGGTGGACAACTCGATCATCTGGGTCATAGGGGTCTCCTGTTCACGCTCTGGGCGTGGTGAGCAGACGGTACGGGCGCCAGCCTGATTCGGGCGTGATTGACCGGCGACGGCCAGCACCAGCGCGCTCCGCACGCAATCAGGACCCAGTCACGGCGTCCCCCCTACGCTGCCGGCGTCTGGGAGCCTGCACCGCTCCCGCAAAGGAGCCGCCTATGTTCAACGTTCGTCTGCCGTCCCGCCTCGCGTGGGTCACCCTGCTGGGCGCGCTCACCATCAGCGCCCCGCTCGCCCACAGCACGCCGGCCCCCAGCGACCTGCGCCGTCAGGTCATGCAGCAGTTTCTGGAGCGCCGCGAGGGCACCGTGCCGCTCTCGGAAGCCACGCGCGGCGTGCACAGCTTCACCCTGGAGGTGCACAAGATTCGGACCGAGATCGCGCCGGGCGTGAGTGTCGAGCAGTGGGCCTTCGGCTTTCCCGGCCAGCCGGCCACGGTGCCGGGGCCGGAGTTGCGGGTCCGGCTGGGCGAGGAGGTGCGCATCACGCTGGTCAACACCCACGACCAGCCGCACGCCCTGCACCTGCACGGCATCACCAGCCTCGCGCAGGAAATGGACGGCGTGCCGCACACCAGCCACGAGCTGCTGCCGGGCCAGAGCTTCACCTACTCGTTCGTGGCAACCGAGGCCGGCACCTTCGCCTACCACTGCCACTTTCAGACCAACGTGCACCTGGATATGGGCATGTACGGCGCCCTGATCGTGGAGGACCCGGAGCATCCGCACCCGTGGACGCAGGAGCACACCCTGATCCTGGACGAGTGGGACAGCCACCACGACCCGGCGAAGCTGCCGTACGTGCCGCACTACGACGAGTTTCTGGTGAACGGCCACTCGTTTCCCCTGATTCCGCCGCTGCAGATTCCGCCGGGCCGTACCGATCTGGTGCGCTTCGTGAACATGGGTGCCGAGCCGCACAGCCTGCACCTGCACGGCACCAGTTTTCTGGTGATCGCCAAGGACGGCCACGACCTGCCGGCCCCCTACGTCGCCGACACCCTGCCGATCCTGCCCGGCGAGCGCTACGACGTGCTGGTCAAGGGCCGCGACGGCACCTTTCCGTGGCATGACCACAACAGCAACGCCAACACCACCGGTGGGAACTACCCGGGCGGCATGCACTTCGATGTGGTGGGGGGGCCGGCGCTGCGTGCGGACGGCACCCCGGCCCCCCAGCAGGACCACGACCACATGGGCATGAGCATGCCGGCCACCGAGGCCACCAGCAGCGCCGTGGTGGCCATCTCGAACTTCGAGTTCAGCCCCGAGGCGGTCCACATCAAGGCGGGCGGGAGCGTGACCTGGGAAAACCACGACAGCGTGGCGCACCACGTGGTGGTGACGATCAACGGCCAAGAACAGCAGCAGGAACTGCCGCCGCACGGCCACACCACCATCACCTTCCCGCAGGCCGGGACCTTCACGTATCACTGCCTGCCGCACCCGTTCATGACCGGCACCGTGCAGGTGGACCCCAGCTGACGCCAGCTCCAATCACGCTGCAATCAGGGTGCACTTTCTACCGTCTGAGGCATCGGGGCCACCACCGCCCCGGGACAAGGAGCACCGACCATGACGAACATCAAGCTGATCCGCACCACCCTGGCCCTGACCCTGACCACCCTGCTGCTCGCCCCCGTTGCCCAGGCGCACCAGGGCACCATGCCCGCCACCGTGCAGGTGCAGGGCAAGGACTACAGCTTCGGCAGCCCCAAGACCCTGCCGACCGGCTGGACCACCTTCGAGTTCAAGAATGACGGCCAGGAACCGCACCACATGCAGCTGGTGCGCCTGCCGGACGGCATGACCCAGGACACCTTCCTGGCCAACCTCAAGCAGAACGAGGGCGCCACGCTGGCCCAGGTGGACATGGTGGGCGGTGTGGGCGTGCTGATGCCCGGTCAGTCGCAGCAGATCACCCTCAACCTGACAGACCCCGGCACCTACCTGGAACTGTGCTTCGTCCCGGACGCCAAGGGTGTGCCGCACCTGGCGCTCGGCATGGTGAGCGCCGTGCAGGTCACCGCGTCCCAGGCGGCCAGCGCCGAACCGCCGCACGCCGACCTCAAGGTCAAGCTGCAGGACTTCGGCTTCGAACTGCCCAAGGGCGCCACCATCCACGAGGGCACCCAGGTGTGGGAGATCGAGAACGTCGGGCCCGAGGGGCACGAGATGGCCATCCTGCAGATCGCGCCCGGGAAAACGCTCGATGACATCAGCAAGTACGTCGCCAGTCCGGAAGGCGCGCCCCCGTTCATCTTCGCCGGTGGAGCGCAGGCGGTCACCTCGGGGCACACCTCCTACGCGCAGCTGAACCTGAAGGCGGGCAATTACGTGCTGGTGTGCTTCCTGCCCAGCCCCACCCACAAGGGCATGCCGCACATGGCGCTCGGCATGGTCCGGCCGTTCACGGTGGAGGCGGGCAGCGCGGCGCACTGAGCTCCGGCACGCCGGGTCACCCACGCGGATGAGGGCCTGCGGTAAAGGCGCCCCCGCAGGCGGCACCCACACAGCACACGAACTGACGCCGCCCGGGATTTATCCCGGGCGATCCGCCCCCGGCCAGCGGTCGTGGGCCGCACCGGATGAAGCCGGGACGAGAGGAAGGCTATGAACAAAGCAGCAGTGATCGGCACGATGTTGGTCCTGGCCCTGGCCGCGTGTGGCGGAACCACCTCCCCGGTCAACGCCGGGACCGGCAGCGGCACCCCCGGGAAGACGGGCGGCGACGTGGGCGGAGGCAACCCCGGCGGGACCGGGGGCGGATCCACCGAGGCGTGGCGGGTCAAGGGGACGGCGGTGGACACCCAGGGGAGGCCCCTGGAGGGCACCCAGGTCTGGATGCTTCCGGCCGTTCACGCCGGCGTGGTGGAGGTGCATACCGACGCCAAGGGGGAGTACGAGACGCCCGAACTCACCGACGAGCCGTACCAGGCCTACGCGTGGCAGAAGGTCAGCTACCACAACCAGACCTTCTGCCTGCGCCTCGCGGCGGCCACTTCGGAGCAGTACAAGGTGTTCTCGCCCCGGGACGGCGTGATCCGCAACTTCAGGTGGCAGCTGAGCGGCGTGATGCCCGACGCCAACCGGGACAACGCCTACTTCGGCGCGGAGGTCCGCCTGATGAATGGGTACTGGGACGACACCAACGCCGTACCGCTCACCGCGGTGGTGGAGGTGACACTGGTGCCGGACGGCCCGCTGATCGACGGCAGCGCCGGCAAGACCATCGTCAAGACCACCACCTACGACGACGGGTTCGTTTACGACGTGCCGGTCGGGCACTACCAGGTCACGGCCACCGAGGTGCGCCCGGACGGCACCCGCGTTCCGCTGGTCCTGAACCCGGTGAGTGGCCCGGAGCGCTACCGCGCCACGCTGGACTTCAAGGCGATCACCGGCCCCTGCGGCGGGTACGGCGGCAGCAACGGCGTCGAGCGGGCCTTCATTCACATCGCGCGGCCCTGAGCTGTGCCCACCGGAGGAGACAAACCCCCATGCGCATGTCGTTCCTGATCGCCACCACCCTGATCCTGCTGAGCGCCTGTGGAGGGGCGCCGGGCGGTGGTGCCTCCGGCCCCCCGACCCCGCCGCTTCCCCCGACCCCCTCGCCGGTCGGCACCCCGCTCGGTGCCGCCACGACCGCCACCATCGGGGCCGCCGGCGGCAGCCTGAGCCTGCCGGGCAACACCGTCCGCATCGACATTCCGGCCGGGGCGCTCAGTGCCGACACCCAGGTAGGCATTCAGGAGATCAGCGACACCGCGCCCGGGCAGCACGGCCATGCCTACCGCCTGACGCCGGAAGGCACCACCTTCGCCAAACCGGCCCGCCTCACCTTCAGCTACACCGACCAGGACACCCTGAATTCGGCCCCGCAGGCGCTGAGCATCGCCTACCAGGATCACGCGGGCGTGTGGCAGATGTACCGGAAACCTGCCCGGGACCTGGCCGCCCAGACCGTCTCGGTCGAAACCACGCACTTCAGCGACTGGTCGATGGTGCAGGGGGTTCAGCTGCTGCCGCTCAAGGCCACCGTGCGGGTGGGCGAGGCGCTGGCGCTGCGGGTGGTGCACTGCGACCAGCCCCCGCAGGACGAGGACGACCTGTTCGTCCCGCTGCCCGGGACCGCCAAAAATGAATGCGGGTACGCTCTGGCCTCTCTGACGGCCCGGAACTGGGCGGTCAATAGTGCGGCGGGCGGCAACAGCAGCGTGGGGACCGTCTCGGCCACCGGTGCAACAGGCGACGGCACCGCCCAGTACACCGCACCCGCCACCCGGCCTCCCCGCAACCCGGTGGCGGTGACGGTGGATGTGGACGACCCGCTGGACGGTCCGTTCACGCTGGTGTCGAACGTGACCGTCACGGACAGTACCCCCCAGTGGCAGGGCACCGTGACGTACACGGAAAGCGGTAGCAAACCGTGGAACGTGCAGAGCAACTTCGTGGGCTCCGGCATGGAGACTTTCAAGCAGGTGCACACCTACAAGGTGGTGGGCGTGAAGGAGGTGGACGGCCCCAGAACCACGCTGATCTTCGAGCAGCAGGGCGAGGCCGAGTACACCGACAACGGCAGCATCGAGAAGCAGGTGTACTCGCAGTGCGTGGTATTCGGGCCGGTCATCCTGCGCTACGACACCGTGTACCAGAAGGCGATGCAGATGGCCGGTTCGGTCACGCATCAGGCCGAGGAGGACCTGCACATCGACGACGGCCAGTACAGCCTCTACGTGTCGGGCGAGGACATCCCCATGAAGGGCCAGGAAAAGGTCACGTCGTACACCAAGTACGGTTGCACCACCACGGTGGACGACAGTTCGTACGTCAAACCCTGGAACTACCTGCAGGGTCCCCAGGATGCCAAGATCGAGGGTCACATAGACCCGGCGCACCCCGACACCCTCACCGGCGGGTACGACGCCACCAGCAGCATGCTCGGCGTGTCCACACACATCCGGGTGGACTGGAACCTCCACCGCAGCAGCCCCTGAACGCCGGCCAGGCCCACCACCGCGGCGCGCTCCCAGACCTCGGAGCGCGCCGCGGTGGTGAGCTTCAGCTGCCGGTGGGGACGTCGGGCCTCCGCCCCGGACGGCTGCAGGCTCCGCCAGGCGTGCTCCACGAAGCGCGTGCAGTGCTCGGGCGGCACGTCCTGCTGGGCCGTGCGCTCGACCCAGGCCCGGAACGCGGCCACCGCCTGCTCGCCCCGGTCCGGGTCGAGGGCCCGCGCCACCCGCACCCGGACCACCTGCCATTCCAGCAGGCTGATGACGCCAGCGGGCCCGTCCTCTGGTCCCCGCTCCCACGGCTGGGGCGGCAGGCCCAGGTCCAGCCGGGCGGCCTGGAGGCGCGCCTCGGCCGCGCTGGCCACCCCGTGCAGCCCCTGGGTCCGGCCGGCCTTCAGCACCGCCTCCAGCAGCGGCAGGCGCTCCTGCGCCGGCAGCAGGGCCGCGCGCGCGAGATCCAGCCGGGCATTCCAGTACAGTCCACCGGCCGGAAGGCGTTCGGCTTCCTGCAGGGCGGCCTCC
Organism: Deinococcus sonorensis KR-87; assembly: GCF_040256395.1. NCBI lineage: Bacteria > Thermotogati > Deinococcota > Deinococci > Deinococcales > Deinococcaceae > Deinococcus > Deinococcus sonorensis. The sequence continues at coordinate 283,158 of NZ_CP158296.1, forward strand.
ACCTGCTCCCGGCTGCCCAACTGGATCAGCAGGCTCAGCACCAGCACCCGGGCGTCGGGGCGCAGGTTGGGTGAGCCGGGCAGCCGGGCCAGCAGGGCGAGCGCCTCGGTCCGGGCCTCCTCGTGCGCGCCGAGTTCCGCGAGCAGCGTGGCCCGGCCCGCCTGCAGCTCCGGCGCCCAGACGTCCGCATGCATCACGTCCATCTGCAGCGCTTCGTCCAGCGCCTCCAGCGCCTGGCGGTAGCGTCCCTGGGCGTGGTCGCAGGACGCCTGCCCCTCCAGCAGGAAGAGTCGCTGGGTGGCCATTCCGTTGCCCTGATCGAGCGCGGCCGCCATGCGGCCCAGGGCCTCCCGGGCCCCATGCACGTCACCGAACCGCAGCAGCCCGGTGGCGATTTTCTGGGTGCAGGCCGCCACGCCCTGCAGGTCGCCTGTCCGGCGATACAGCTCCTCGCCCGCCTCGGCATGGCGCCGCGCTTCCTGGGGCCGGAACGCGCCAAGGTACAGCGCCCACAGGTCGTGGGTTTTGGCCTGCAGCGCCGCGTCATTCAGCGCGTTCCCCACCTGGAGCATGCGCTCCAGCCACGCCGACGGGTCCGGGTCGTAGCCCCGCTGGTAGCTGCTGAACACCAGCAGTTCCAGCAGGTCCGCCTCCAGCCGCAGATCACCGGCCTGCACCGCGCACGAGAGCCCCATCTGCGCCACGGCCATGCCCTGCGCCGCCTCACCCCGCATCAGGAAGGTGGCGCTGTGGATCCGGTGCGCCAGGGCCTTGTGGCGCGGCGTGCGGGCCCGCTCCTGCATCGTCTGTGCCAGCGTGCCCACGGTCTGGTGATCTTCCAGATAAAAGAGCTTCTCGCCCTGCTGTCCCCACGCCTGGAAGGCGGCGTCGGCGTCGCCGGCCGCCCAGAACGCCTCGCCCGCCTGACCCAGGTTCTGGGCAGCGGTGGCATTCAGGTACCGCGCCTGGGCCTGCTCGGCCGCCTTCAGCCACTGGGGCGCGGCCTGGCCCGGCTTGCCGCCCTCCATCCAGTGCTGGGCGATGCGGGCCGGGTGGCCGCCCTGCCCTTCGAGCGCCCGCGCCGCGCCCCGGTGCAGCAGCGGCCGCACCGAGCCCGGGACGCTGGCCAGGACCGTCTCATACACCAGGTCATGCGAGAAGCGCTCACCCGACACGAGCTGGGCCGCGTCCAGTTCCTCCCAGGCGCCCAGCAGGTCGAAGAGCGGCGCGCCCAGCACCTGCGCCACCAGCTCCACGTCGAAGTCGCGCTGCAGGATGGCCGCCGCGCGCGCCGCCTGCAGCGCCGGCGTGGACAGCAGCGACAGACGGCGCTCGATCAGCTGACCTACCTTGGGCGGCAGCGGCAGCCGCTCCGGCAGTCCCCGCTCCAGCTGACCGGTCTCCAGCAGGTGCCGCACCGTTTCCAGCAGGAACAGCGGATTGCCGCCGGTGTGCTGCCGCAGCCGGGCGCGCGCCTGCGGGTCGGGCGGCACGCCCAGGTCGTTCATCAGCTGCTCGCTGCCCTCGTCCGGCAGCGGCTCGATGTCAATCACGATGCCCAGCCCCTGCCCGACCAGATGCAGAATCAGCTGCTCACTTTCGAGGGCCACCTCGTCGCGCCGGTAGGTGATGATCATCGGCGGCAGCTGGCCCTCCACGCCCTGCGGCAGCGGCGTGGTCCACATGAAGGCGCCGTCCTGGTTCGAGTCGTAGTCGTAGAACTGCCAGTCGTCGACAAGTGTGGCGGCCAGGTGGCGGGTGCGCTCGGTGAAGAAGACCTGCATCGCCTGACGCAGCCGCAGCACGTCGGCCTCGCTGCTGAGGGGCGTCAGCACCTCGCCCGGCTGCGCCAGTTCCGGCAGCACCCGGGCCATCTCGCGGCGCACCCATTCCTGCAGCGGCACGTCCGGAAAGCGTTCCAGAACGGTGCGGGCGTTGCGGGCGGACGAGGCGAAGGGAACGTCGGTGTCGCCCGGGCGGCCGCCGTACACGATGTAGTCGCCCCGGCTGGCGGCGAAGTCCTGGGCCAGCCGCGTCTTGCCGGACCCGGGCGCCCCCCGGATGTAGATGAACCGGACCTGCCCCCACGCCGCCTCCAGCTGCGCCCACTCGCGCTCGCGGCCCACCAGGTGGGGCGGGCGCTGCACGGCGAGCGGCAACGCGACCGGGCGCGGCGCGGCGGTGACCGGCACGGTGCCGCGGTCGATCTCGCGGGCGAGCTGCACCGTCGCGGGCAGCGGGTCCACCCCGAACTCGCGCCGCAGCACCTCCTTGCATTTCTGGTAGGCCCGGAGCGCCGCCGGACGGTCGCCCGACACGTAGGTCAGGCGCATCACGTGGCGCCAGGCCTCCTCCGACACCGGGTCCAGGTCCAGCAGCGCGCGGGCCAGGGCCAGCGCCTGGGCCGTGTCTCCGTCCCGCTCCACCCGCGTCATCTCGGCCCGCAGCGCGCCGAGGCGCCACTCCTGAAGCTGCTCGCGCTGCGCCGTGATCCAGTCGTCGAGGTCCGGGCAGTCGTCGTAGTTCAGGTTGTGCAGCAGGGTGCCGTCCAGCTTCAGCAGGTCCGAGACGTGGCCCTGGGTCAGCAGGGCGCGCGCCTGCGCGGCGTCCACCTGCACCTCCGGCGCCAGGGACAGCTCATCGGTGCCAATGATCAGCTCGTGGCCGGTGGCGAGGCGCAATTTGCGCAGCATTTGCGAGAGGTTGTTGCGGGCCGTGGCTTCCGGCGAATCGGGCCACAGCAGCCCCACCAGCCGCGAGCGCGAAGTGGCGCCTTCCAGCGCAAGGTATGTGAGGCAGGCGGCCAGCTTGCGTTCCAGCGTCGTTTCCGGCAGGACCGGGCCGCTCAGCCGGACCTGTCCCAGTACCCGGAGGCGCCACCCTGGCGTGTCCATGAGGCCTGCATGATAGCACCTGCGCCGCCACAGCAGGCCCAATCAGGGCGGAATCACGCCCCTTTCCCTACGCTCTTCCGACACTGACAACCCGGTGTCGGAGGTCTTGCAATGAATGAATCCCGGCGGCTCCAGGCCACCTCAGAGCACGAAGTCTTTCTGTTGCGCGTCTGGTACGAGTTTGACGGCTCGCTTCCGGTCTGGCGCTCGTCGCTGCTGCTCCCCCACGACCCGCAGCGGCGCTATTTCGCGACGCCGGGCGCGCTGATGCACTTCCTGGGTCAGCACGTGCTGACCCAGTCCGCGTCCATCGCCGAAGCGGCAGGCATCGAGCCGTGAATGCGGGCACTTCGCCCGAATCACGGGCGAATCAGAGCGCTTTTTCTACCGTACGGAAGCCAAGAGGCAAGGAGGAAGTTATGCGAAGCATTCAGATCATCAGTGCGGTGCTCCTGACCGGAAGTCTGGCCGCGTGCGGTGGGGGCAGCCCCACGCCGGGCACCCCCACCATCCGGACCATCGAACTCACGCCGGCCACGGCGAGCGTCGCGGTGGGCCAGAACGTTTCGCTCACCGCCATCGCCAAGGACCAGGCCGGTCACACGGTGACCGGCGTGACCTTCAGCTGGAAATCCAGCAGCGAGACGGTGGCGAAGGTGGCGGGCGGCGTCGTGACCGGCATGACCGCCGGCACCGCCAACGTGACGGCCAGCGCGAACGGCGTGACCAGCGCGCCCGCCGCCATCACCGTCACCCAGGCCCAGCCGCAGAGCAGCTTTGACCTCACGCTCTCGCAGGACCGCCTCCCGGTGATCACCGGGACCAGCGCCACCCTGACTGTGACCGTCACCCGCCTGAACGGCTTCACCGGCCCGATCACTCTCAATGCCAGCAACCTCCCGGCGGGCGCCAGCGCCGCTCCGGTGACGGTCGCGGCCGGTCAGACCAGCGCCACCGTCACGGTGAGTGCGGCGGCCAACGCGGCGCACTCGCAGCCCACAGCCGTGACCCTGTCCGGCAGCAGCGCCGGCGTCCCGGCCGTGAACAAAACCGTCACCGTCACGGTGCGCGGCCCGGCCGGCAGCCTCGACACCACCTTCGGCACCCAGGGCATCGCTGTGACGCCGGTGGGCGCGGGCGAGGACGTACCGTACGCCATGGCCGTGCAGCCGGACGGCAAGATCGTCGTGGCGGGCCGGGTGGCCGGCACTGTCTCGGACGACTTCGGGGTGGTGCGCTACACCCGTGACGGGGCGCTGGACCCGACCTTCGGCGCAGGCGGGAAGGTGCTGATCGACTTTGAGGGCCGCTCCGACATCGCCCGGGCCGTGGCCCTGCAACCGGACGGCAAGATTGTGGTGGCGGGCAACGCGACGACCGGCGCGGGCGAGGAACGCTTCGCGGTGGCGCGCCTGAACAGCGCCGGCACCCTCGACGCCAGCTTCGGCACCGGCGGCCGCGTCGAGACCGCCTTCCCCGGCAGCAGCGCAGACCGGGCCTACGCCGCCCTGGTCCAGCCGGACGGCAAGATCGTGGTGGGCGGACAGGCCAACCTCGCCAGCAACACCTCCGGGGTGGACTTCGCCCTGGCCCGCTACACCGCCACCGGCGCGCTGGATGCGGGCTTCGGGACCGGCGGTCAGGTGCTCACAGCCATGACGGCCGGCAGCGGCACCGAAGCCATTCACGCGCTGGCCCTGCAGGGCAGCAAGATCGTTGCCGCCGGCGGCGAGGGCGACTTCCGGGTGGCCCGCTACACGGCCGCCGGCACCCTGGACGCCAGCTTCGGGACGGGCGGCAAGGTGAGCGCCGTGTTCGGTGCCGGCAGCATCGGGGTGGCGAACGCGGTGGTGGTGGACGCCCAGAACCGGCTGGTGCTGGCCGGACAGAGCCAGAACGACACGGCCGCCGCCCGCCTGACCGAGAACGGAGCGCTGGACGCCAGCTTCGGGGAGGGTGGCAAAAAGGTCATCGCCATCAACGCCGACAACTGGGACGCTGCCAACGGGCTGGCGATCCAGAGTGACGGCAAGGTCGTGCTGGGCGGCTGGGTGTACGGCGTCGGCTCGCAAAGCAACTTCACCGTGACGCGCCTGACGGCCGGCGGTCAGCCGGACGGCGGCTTCGGCACCGGCGGCACCACCGTCACCCCGGTGGCCACCGGCATCAAGCAGGACGAGGCGCAGGCGCTGGCGCTGCAGCCGGACGAGCGCATCCCGGCCACCCGCATCGTGGCGGCAGGGCTGCGGCAGGACAGCAACCAGGACTTCGCCCTCACCCGCTACTGGCCCTGAAGCCGCGCCTGGGGGCGGGCAGCGCCTGCCCCCGCCCTCACCCCCAATCCAGGAGAACCGATCAAGATGCACAGACGAATGCTCGCCCCCCTGCTCGCCCTCTCAACCGCCCTGGCCAGCGCCGGTGCGGCCCCCGGCACCGTCCAGGGACAGGCCCTGGACACGCACGGAAAGCCGCTGGCCGGCGTGCAGGTGTGGATCAAGCCGGTGGTGACCACCGGAGTCGCCGAGACACTCACCGACGATCACGGACGGTACGCGGTGAGCGGCCTGCCCTCCGTCGGGTACCGCTCCTACGCCTGGCTGCAGGCCCCCTACAAGGGCAAGACCTTCTGCTACCGCCTCGCCCAGCCGAACACCGCCGATTACAACGCCTTCAACCCCAGGGACGGCCTGACCCGCAACTTCAAGTGGCAGCTGTCGGGCCAGATTCCCGGCGAGGAGCCGTACAGCGACCTGGGGTATTTCGGGGGCAGCCTGCCGCTGATGTCCGCCTTCGGGCAGGCCCGGTGGGCCACCCAGAACGATGAGATCGAGCTGCAGCTCACCCCCGTCGGGCCCTTGATCGACGGCAGTGCGGGCAAGGCGATCACAAAGACCGCGCCGGCACGCGGCATGGTGCTGGACGTCCCGATCGGCACGTATCAGGTCAAAGCCACCTTCATCAGCGCGAACGGGAAGCGCGAGGCGCTGCAGGTCTCGGCCTTCGACGGCGACTACTCGGCCAGCGCAACCGTGAACTTCAAACCGTCCGGCGACATCTGCAAAGGCACCACCGGCGGCGCGCCGGGCCGCGCCTACGTCTACTGGAAATTCCAGTAATTGTTCCTCCCCCTTCCCCACTCAGGAGACCCACCATGAACCGATTTTCCCTGTTGACCCTCGCCCTCGCCGCCCTTTCAGTGGCGTCCGCCACCCGCCTGCCCAGCAACCTGGAACCGTTCGAGACGAAGCACGTCTGTGTGGGCCGCGCCGAAGTGCAACTGCGCGGCAAGGCAGACGACAAACTCGGCCAGGCGGCCCAGGGCATCATGAACCAACTCGCGAGCTCCATGAAGCTCAATCCGGACGGAGAGAACTACACGGCCTGCCCCGCCTGGCTGTATTTCAAGGTGGACGCCGGAAACAATGCGGACGGTGGTCTGGTCTACTCTGCCAGCCTGAGCCTGGTCACGCCCAAGGTGGACACCAAGGCCCTCGGGAACCTCAAGGACGAGTCCTTCGACTATGACGGTGGCTTCGAGTACGTGACGCTGTGGAGCGATACCGGCTACAACACCGCCGCCTCCATGGACAACCTCAGCTTCAAACTCAGGGCTGAGGTGGTGGCCCAGATGGGCGACTTCACGGCCGACTGGAAGAAGGCCCACCAGTAACGCCACGCATGTGGAAAGGGAGGAGGTGACGTCTGTTCACAGACCGTCCTGACACACGGTGCAGAACATGTCCTGACCCTAGGGAACCCTCACCCCACCGAAGTTCCACCGCCACCCGGGCCGCCACCGCCCGGGTGGTTCCACACTGGGGAAACGAGGACACGGACGTCTAGGCGCCCACCACCAGACTCAGCCCCAGGGCACGACCGGGATGCTTCAGGATGAAGCGAAGCGTAACAGCGGACCCGCCACTGAGTCCCTGTGAGCCCTGATGTTGTGTCGATCACGTGCGAAGTGTGGAGCAGTCCTGCTGAATTTCACCCGGCCCCTGACGGGTGCAGGGCGCACGTCTCGGTGCCGCAGAAGCCTGATCCTGGCGAGTTCTGCTCAACCTGGCCTCCAACCGGGCGAATGGGTGCCGAGCGAACCGCCCGTCCAGGCCAGCCGACTCGGGTCGTTGCACGCCTTCGTTCGGCTGAACCTCACGGAGGCCAGCCCGAGACGGGCCGGCAGGTTCGAACGAACGATGTGCCGGGCCCTCTGCCCCGCTTACCTTGACCTCAAGCCGGGCGGCAACCGGCCAACCGGCGAGAGCGGATCCCTGCCGGCCGCGCACCCTGACCCTGCTGCTGTCGTTGAGCGCGTGTGGCGGTGGCAGCGGCGTGACCCATCTGCCCGGTCCAGGTGGAGATCCGGCCCCGGGCGTCTGCAGCACGCCCGCGAGGGCCGCCAGCACGTCGCCCGGTCCGTCCGCTCCCGGTGTGCTGGACCCGGCGCTGATCGGGGTGTGGACGAACGTGGACGACACCCTGGAACTCTCGCTGCTGAAGGACGGACGCGCCTTCGTGGTGAACACCCGACCCGGCGCCGGCGGTGTGGTGGGCGGTGAACCCGGCATCTGGCAGATTCAGGACCACAAGGTGGCGTTTCAGTGGCTGGTTTCGGGCACTGAGCGCGAGACCTACGAGGTGAGCGGCGAGCAGATGACCTTCGCCGGCTGGATGCACCTCCGGCGAACCGAGAGCGAGGCGAGCAGTACCTACAGCCAGCGCTCCGCCGCTGCCGGAGCGGAAGCCCGGACATGGCAGGAGCATTATCCGGTTGGGCCAGCGATCGTCACTGCTGTGAAGGACGATCCGCATCCGGACAGGGTCTGCGCCGGCGCGAAGGTGTACGCCGGGGAGGGGCTGGACGTCGAGGACCTGACCATCCTGACGGCGTACTCCACCGATCCCTACCAGGTGGTGCACGAATACAAAACGTTCCAGGCGACCGAGTTCGTCCTGTTGCCGAACGGCCGGTACAACCACACGGTCGTGCTGCCCAAAGGCCTGGACACCAACCTGCAGCCGACCTACGACACGACGGTCACCTGGGGCCAGTACGCGGTGCAGCCGGGTCCGGCGCTGGAGGGTGACGCGGTTATCTTCACGGGGGACGGTGGCGGCTCCGAAACCGTGAAGGTGTTGAGTGGGCGGCGCTATATGTACCAGCCATCCAGCGACATCCTGTACCGCAACCAGCATCCCAAACCGGGTCCATGAAGTCTGCGCTGCTGCCAGGATCAGACCGCGCCCAGCGGCCTCCGTCATTACCCTGGGAACTGTCGCACTCCGGAGGAAGAGCTAGCATGACCGCATGCAGCGGATGATGGGAAGGCGCCTTGCCGATGGCTGAACGCAACTGGGGCGGCAACGTCACCTATCACGCCAGGGACCTCCACCGGCCCCGCACGCTCGAAGATGTGCAGGCGGTGGTGCGGCAGGCCACCGCTCCGCGCCCGCTCGGCACGCGTCATAGCTTCAACACGCTGCCCGACACGCCGGGCGAGCTGATCTCGCTCGAACACCTCAACCGCGTGCTGGCCCTGGACCCCCAGCGCCGCACGGTGACGATTCAGGGGGGCGTCCGGTACGGTGAGCTGGGCCGGTACCTCCACGACCACGGCTTTGCCCTGCCCAATCTCGCGTCGCTCCCACACATCAGTGTGGCCGGCGCGTGCATGACCGGCACGCACGGGTCCGGCGACCGGCAGCCGTCGCTGGCCGCCGCCGTCCGTGCGATGGAACTCGTGACCGCGAGCGGCGACATCGTGCGCACATCCCGCGAACAGGAGGGCGACCGCTTTGCCGGCATGGTCGTGTCGCTCGGCGCTCTGGGGATGGTGACCGAGCTGACACTCAACATCGAGCCGACCTATCAGGTGCGCCAGGACGTCTATGAGGGCCTGCGTCTGGCCGAGGTGGAACGCCACTTCGATGAGGTGATGTCGGCGGCGGACAGCGTCAGCCTGTTCACCACGTGGCAGGACGAGGTCTTTCACTCGGCGTGGCTCAAACGCCGGAGCACCCCGGACACACCGGTTCCCCCGGTCTGGTTCGGCGCAGGGCGGGCCACCCAGGAACACCATCCGATTCCGGGCCTGGATGCGGCGAGTTGTACGCCGCAACTGGGCGTGGCAGGCCCATGGTTTGAGCGTCTTCCTCATTTTCGTCTCTCGCACACCCCCAGCAATGGGGAGGAGGTCCAGAGCGAGTACCTGCTGCCCAGGGAGCACGCGACCGCAGCATTGAGGACCCTGTTCACGCTGGGCGAGCGCCTCTCCGGACTGCTGCTCGTCTCGGAGGTCCGGACCGTGCGGGCCGACGACCTGTGGCTCAGCCCCGCCTACCGGCGCGACAGCGTCGCGGTGCACTTCACGTGGCGGCGTGACGAGGCGGCGGTGCGGCGTGTTCTCCACGAGGTGGAAGATGCGCTCGCGCCATTTGAAGCCCGTCCACACTGGGGCAAGGTGTTCGTGACCCCGCCTGAACGGCTCCAGACCGTGTATCCCAGGTTGCCCGATTTCCGGTCGCTGTGCAACGATCTCGACCCGCACGGCAGATTCCAGAACGCATTCCTGCAGGCCGTGATCGGCGTGCCTGCCGCAGACAGCTCTGCAGTGTCAAGCCTGCGACGCTGAGTGGGGCTACCGAACACTCGGCCTCCACGCGTGCAGCGAGGCGATCACGTCGGCCGTTCCAGGCTGCCTTCCGCCCGACCGGTTCTGGTCCCGCTGTTCAACTCACTCTTCCCCAGGCCCCGGTTAAGCCCTGGCGTTCGGGAGCGACTGCAGAAATTCCTGGATCGCCTGACGCACGGGCGTGTAGCTCAGACCGAGGTCCCGTTCCGCCCGGTCGCTGCCGAAGCGAAAGCCGGCCGCCAGATGCCGGGTGCTGCTGCGGCTGACGTCCATCGCGGGAGGCAGGCCGGTCAGACGTTCCAGCAGCGTGAAACTCTCTCCGCTGAGATGAGCCAGCCGGTCCGGCAGGACCACACGAGGCGCCGGCACCCCGGACAACTCCGCCACCAGGGCCACGAACTCCCGGTTGCTGAGGAACTCCCGGCCGATCAGGTACCGTTCACCCACCGTGCGGTTCAGGGCCGCGGCACGCACCACCGCCTGCGCCACGTCGTCCACGTGCACATAGGTGAAGCCGCGTGCATCGAAGGCCCGCACCGGCTGACGGCGACGCACCAGGCGGCGAATCCAGGCGCCCGTGGCGTTCGGGTCACCGGCGCCCAGCACCCCACCCGGGTACAGCACGACCACCGGCAGACCGTGCCGCTGGTAGGCCCACACCACCTCGTCGCCCTCATGCTTGGTGCGCCAGTAGGCGTTCGGATGAGGGCCGACCCGGCTCGTTTCGGTCAGGGGCTGGTCCGGCGATCTACCGTAGCTGACCCCGGAACTGACGTGCACCACCTTCCCGACGCCCGCCTCCAGCGCGGCCTGCATCACGTTGCGGTTGCCCTCGACATTGACCGCGCGGTAGACCTGCTCGTCACGTTCGTGCAGCGAGTAGTGGTTGGCCAGATGCACCAGCCAGTCCGCGCCACGCATGGCGTCGGCCAATCCTTCCGGCCGGGTCACGTCGGCCTGCACCAGCTGAACCCCCAGCGCCCGCAGATGGTGGGCGCGGTCGGGACGGCGAACCAGCGCCGTCACGGTATGGCCCGCCTGGAGGAGGCGCAGCACTACGCGAGAGCCGATGAAGCCAGTGGCTCCAGTCACGGCAACATGTCGGGGGATCGAATTCGTCATCAGGGTCCTCAGTGAAGTGGACAGGCGTGCAGGGTGGGTGGCGGGATGGTCCGCGGATGAGCGGAAGACGTCGGGTTCCGGTTCGGGGCTCCCGCTGACCTGACGGGATGATAAGCAATAAATTGGGTCATGGGTGTCGACCGTCCAGACGTTCAGGCCACTGCCTGTTGGTGTTCCGGCGGGCCCGGTCTACGCCCTACCCTGGCGTCCGTGCGACTGTAGGCCCCTGCCGCTCCTCTCCCGTTCTGCGGCGCATGCCGCCGCGCCTGCGCTTCAGGGCAGCCTTCTGCCTCATGGCGACATGCCAGCCAGCATTGTCACGGTCGGTCCCACCCCACACGTCGCGGAGATCAACGCGAAACTCGTCACGGCCGTCCAGAAGGACCGGGAATGGTTTGCCACGCTCATCTTGAACACGCTGTTGGGGGAAGCCCTTCCCTGTTCGCCGCGCTTCGGCATCACGTCCACCGAATACGCCCACCTGCTCCATGCTCCGGTCGTGCTTGACAAGGCGGGAAGCACCACCCTCAAGGTGACGACGTCTGGACAGAGCATCACCTTTGGCAGGACCGCCGGAGCGGCGCTGCTCGGGGGCGTCACCGTTGACCTCGCCAGGAATGTCGTCCGCACGCCGCTCGGCACCACCGCCGAGGGCAAGCCGGTCGACGTTCAGGACGAGAATCTGGGTCCGCGGAGTGGCGTGCAGTGGGCCACCCCGGTGGGCAGCGATCAGGGCCGGACCGCGACCAGCATCCGATTGACCGTCACCCACCTCCAGCGCACGGACGACGTGATGCTCGACGATGAGGTCCGTGTCGTGAAAGGTGGCCAGCAGGTCCGCAACGATGAGGTCATGCTCGCCTGCCTGGCCGTACGGTAGGTACTGAGGGTGGAGCGAGGCCCTGAACCGCCTCGCTCCACCCGCCTTCCCGGCCAGAGCATCGGAAGTCGCCCTTTCCTTATTCTTGCGAGGTGTGGGCGATAGACGAGCCGCAGGAACGGTTGTGTTCGTCCGCGACGAAGGGGGGAGCGCCTGTTCGGCGTGGTTCAGCACCTCCACAGCGCCGAGGCCTTTGAGGGTACCGCGGTGGGGCTGGCCGACGTCTGCCGGAGTGTGTACCAGCATGGCGGGTAAGTCTGGGTGCAGGGCAAGCCCGACCGAGGCGCCAGCTTCGGGTTGTTCCTGCCGAAAGTGGCTGTAGGGCGCTGATGCCTCGTCCGGCCGAGCTACACTGAGGGCACATGAGCGTGCTGGAGCTGCGGCTGCTCGGTCCGCCGGAGCTGTGGGTGGACGGGACGCTTCGTCCGCTCAGCACGCGCAAGGCCGTGGCGATGCTGGCCTATCTGGCACTGCGGCCGGGACCGCAGGCGCGGGAAACGCTGGCGTCGCTGCTGTGGACCGATTCCGACCCGGCCGTGGCGCGTTCAGCGCTGCGCAACGCGCTCTCGTCACTGAGACGGGCGCTGGGGGACGCATCGGAGCGGCTGGTCACCGATCACGAGACGGTGCAGCTGTGTCTGGAGACCCAGGACCGGGTGGACGTGCGGCAGCTGGCCGGGGGCCGTCCGGACGTGCTGCGCGGACCGTTTCTGGAAGGGCTGGCGTTGCCGGGCAGCGACGAATTCCAGGCGTGGCTGACCCTGCAGCGTGAGCTGATGCTCGCTCAGGCCGAGCGAGCCTACGACGCGTCTACACGCGCCGATCTGGCCACTGCCCCGGCACAGGCGGCGGACACCGCACGGCGCTGGGTGGCGCTCGACCCGCTCCACGAGCGCGCGTGGCGCCGCCTGATCCAGGCGCTGCTGAACGCAGGCCAGCGTCACGCGGCCCGGGACGCACTGGAGGCCTGCCGGGCCACGCTCCAGGCAGAGCTGGGGCTCGCTCCGGCGCCGGAGACACTGGCGCTGGAGCGGTTGCTGGTCATGGACGCGCCGGTCGTGGAGGGGCCGGCCCGGACTGCAGACCCGGCCGCGCTGTTCGTGGGCCGGCACCGCGAACTTGAGACCCTGATGGGGGCGTTTCAGCGTGCCCGGCAGGGTGAAGTGGAGGCGGTGATGCTGACTGGCGAACCCGGCATCGGCAAAACCCGCCTGGTGAAGGCCCTGACCGACCGGATTCGAGGTGCTGGAGCGCGGGTCCTGCAGGGCCGGGCGCTCACGACTTCGCCTGCGGCCTTCGGGGTGTGGACCGATCTCCTGCGCGACCCTCAGGCGCTGGCGTCGCTGCCCCAGCTTCGGATCGAGCCCGTCTGGCGGACCCAACTGTCGCGGCTGCTGCCGGAACTGAGCCATGACACGCCTGACCCCGCTCCGGACGTGAACGACGCGCTGCTCTTTGAGGCGCTGGCCCGCACCTGCGTTCAGCTGGCCGGCGACGCGCCGCTGGTGCTGGTGTTCGACGATCTGCACTGGGCGGACCGGCAATCGCTGGAGGCGGCGCAGTACGTCGTTCATCGGCTGGCCCAGACCCGGACGCCGACGCTCCTCATTGGGACCATCCGGTCTGAGGCGCTGGGCCCGGCTGCTCCACTGGGCGCGTGGCTGACCCGCCTGGGCCGCGATGTACCGGTCCAGCACCTGGCCCTGACGCCCCTCTCTGAGCGCGAAAGCGAGGCGCTGGTGGCTGGTGCGGCGGCGGGGGCCGACGTCCGCGAGGTGGCCGCGTGGCTGCATGAGCACAGCCTGGGTCAGCCGCTGTATCTGACCCAGGCGTTGAGGGACCTGCTGGAGCGTGGCGCCATTGATCAGAGCGGTAGCCGGTGGCGGCTTCATGATCCGGAGGGGCTCGGCCCGTTGCCGGGGGTCCGGGCCGTGATCGAGGAGCGCTGTGCCCGGCTGCCACCCGCTGCCCTGGCGGCAGCCCAGGCTTGCGTGGTCCTGGGCGCCCAGGCCACCTTCGACCGGGTCGGGCTGGTGGCGGATCTCAGTGAGGAGCATACGCTCCTGGGGACGGAGGCGCTGCTGCAGGCCGGGCTGATGCTGGAACAAGCGGCGGGCGACGGCGTCCGGTACCGGCCGTCCCACGACCGCATCCGCGAGACGCTGGAAGCCGGGTTGAGCGCGGGGCGAGCCCGTCTGCTGCACCGGCGTGCGCTTCAGGCGCTGGGCAGCCAGGGACCTCCGGATCTGCTGGCGCGCCACGCGCTCCAGGCAGGCCTGCCTGCGCAGGCGAGATGCTGGTTGCGCCGCCACGCCGAAGCAGCGGACCGCCAGGGGTTCGTCAAAGTGAGCCGCGAGGCGCTGGAGCAGGCACTCTCACTGGGCCCAGACGACACTGAGCGGGCCGAACTGCTGCTCCTGCTCGCCGAGGCCTGCGAACGCCAGGGCGATCTCGCTGGGCAGCAGCAGGCGGGGCAGGAAGCCCTCGACATTGCGCGGCGGCTGCACGCTTCGTCCCTGGTGGTGCAGGCACTCAACCGGCTGGCCTGGCTGTGCCAGGAGGACGTGGAGGCAGCCCGGCCGCTCAGTCAGGAAGCGCTGGCGCTCTCCCGGACGCTGGAGGAACCCTCCCTGCTGGTGAGCAGCTTGCAGGGGGTGGCGCGCAGCTACCGTCAGGAGAACCCGCAGCTCGCCATGCAGCTGCAACAGGAAGCGATGGCGCTGCTGAAGCGCCTGGGCGACCCCAAACGTCTGGGCCACGGCCACATGAATATGGCCTACTGCCATGAAGCGCTCGGACAGCGGGAGGCGGCCCTGAGGCACCTGCAGGCCGCTGCTCCCGCCTTCAGGCAGGCTGGCCACGCCCTGCTGGAATCGCTGGCCCTGGGCGAACTGGGCGTGTGGCTGCTGCAGGCGGGGCAGCCCGGCGAAGCTGGACCAGCGCTGCAGCGGGCGGTGGAACTGCGCGAGCGCTCCCGGCCGTTGGCCCCGGTCCTCCGGGCCGTCTGGGCAGCGGCACTGGTCCAGACCCACGGCGCTGAAGCCGGCTGGGCCGTGCTAAGGCCAAGCCTGAGTGAGCCGGCCACAGAGCAGTTCGGGCGCTTCACGCTGTTCTGGGCGGCCGAGTTTCTGCTGGCAGGGGGATGGCCCGAGGAAGCGGTGATCCTGACGGAAACGGCCCTGGCTGGGCCGGCCCTGCCTTCCGAGTTGAGGCAGTTCGCCGCCTCCAGGCTGGCGCAGGCGGTGGCAATGATCCCCCCGGCTGTTCTGGAACACAGCCGAGAGACAGGCCAGCGTCTCACTGTTCAGGAGGGTATAGCCCGCCTCCGGGTCCTGGCTGCAGAGCACCAGCCTGAAGGAAGGCCAAGCAAACCTTGACGAGTGGCTGAGGTGGCGCAATGCTCTCGCACGCCCGCCACGTAAGGCAGGCGTCATCTGCGGTCCATATCCCGAACGGTGCTGCGAGCATGCCGCCTTTTGAAGGACGCAGCGCGATGCCCAGCGACCGATCATGACCAACCCAGGCAGGTCCTGAGGCGCCTCCTGACCGCTCCGAATGGACCCTGTGTGAACAGTTTCATGGAGGTCGCCTGGGCCGTTTCCTCAGGGCTGTCCAGAACGGCTCTGACCGACTTGGCCCAGCTGGGGCCCCAGGCGCACCTATAGATCCACTCTGACGGCCGCGAATTTGGCGCTCGACGACGTGAGGGAAGCAGCCCAGCCATGGACCCTCTCGGCGGATTTCTGGCTGGAGAGCCTGTGAACTGGGAATTGGGACGAGGTGCTGCCTTCGTGCCAGACGGAGGTTCAGTTGGGTTTTGGTCGCGTCTACCCACGGTCCACCCCTGCCAGCCGCTTGATCCGCTGGCAGGGGTGACCCTGGACGTTTCTGTCCACTTCATCGTTCACTCTCTCCCCTGGGCGCGTTGAGGGAATTCTCAGGCGCGGGCCGCCGGGGTTCTTAGACTCAGAGCATGAGCTACGTCGTGATGGTGACCCGGTCGACCGAAGACCCCAAAACGCCCCTCCACCGCTTCCGCCTGACGGACGCTGAGGGCCAGCCGGCCGTGTTCAGCGAGATGGCCGAGGCGGAACGGATGCGCGCCCAGCACCTTTCCACGTTTCCCAGCGATCAGGCGGAGGTCGTGCCGGCCGATCAGGCAGACCACGGGCAGCCGTAACCAGGTGCAGGGCTGCGCCAGCGTGAGCCGATGACGCTGCGGATCGGCACGTCCGGCTGGGCGTACGCCTCCTGGCGTGGGCCGTTTTATCCGGCGGGCCTGCCTCACCGGCTGGAACTCACGCATGCCGCGCAGACCTTCTCCAGCCTGGAGATCAACGCCTCGTTCTATCGACTGCAGAGCCCACGGACGTATGACCGCTGGTCGGCGGAATCGCCGGACGACTTCGTGTTCGCGGTCAAGGGCAGCCGGTACATCACGCACATGCGTCGCCTGCGCAACGTGGAGATGGCCCTGGCGAACTTCTACGCCTCAGGCGTGCTCGGGCTGGGTGCCAAGCTGGGACCGTTCGTGTGGCAGCTCCCACCGCGGCTGGCCTACGACCCGGCCCTGATGGACGACTTTTTGCAGCAGTTGCCGCGTGACACTGCTGCCGCGGCTCAGTTGGCGGCGCATGCAGAACGGGGCGACACCCCTGACCATCAGGCGCTGGACCTTCAACCGCTGCGGCACGCGCTGGAAGTCCGTCACGAGAGCTTCCTGACGGAGGAGTGCGTGGCGCAGCTGCGCCGGCACGGCGTGGCGCTGGTGGTGGCCGATGCCACCGGACTGTTTCCGCTGGTGGAGCAGGCCACGGCCGACTTCATGTACGTGCGGCTGCACGGTGCACAGGCCCTCTACAGCAGCGGCTACACGGCAGAGGAGCTGGACGTGTGGGCCGGGCGTATCCGGGCGTGGCAGGCGGGCGAGAGATCCGGGACCCTTCCGACCATCACTCCGGGCCCACCCTCAGGCCCGCAGGACGTGTACGTCTATTTTGACAATGACATCGGCGCGCACGCCCCTGCCGATGCGCTGGCCCTGAAGACGCTGCTGGAGGGAACACCCGATCATTCGTCCTCAGGCTCCTGATGTGCTGGGTCTCCTGACGGCGCCAGCGCGGCGCGACCTGACGGGGTGAGGTCATATGCGGCCACCGGCTGCCCCGGACGACCCTGCCGCTCAATCCAGCGCAGCCCCTCCAGGGCCTTGAGCAGCGTGACGCTGAGCCGGCGACCGTTCAGCGTGTAGTACGGGCCACGCTCGCCTCGGGCGTGGGATTTCAGCTCTGCACCGTCCCGCAGGGCAGTGAGTACCCGAGCCTGGGCCTCCGTCGGCTTCTGGGTCATGACCTGAGGCTACTCCAGGCAGGTGCGGACGGTAGTGAGGCGGCCGTGACCGGGCAGCATGAACGCGGTGGTTGGAGAGAGAGCGCCTGGAACGTGCGGTGCTCAACATGCAGGACCCAGCACCGGTGGGTGGCACCTACAACAGAGGATCTTCTTGCAGCCTGCCGGCGTACAGTGGAGGACGTCCTGTCCGGCCATGCCCATCCGTCCACCATGCCCCACCACGCTCCTGCCCCGAGGTGCTCCATGGAAAAATCGCTGCTTGAACATCCGCTGGTGCCGCCCACTGAGGCCCTCACGGCCACCGCCCCGGTTTCGTTGGAGGAAGCTGCGCGGCTCCGGGCCCTGGACCCAAGCACCTACTGGCTGGAGATCGCCCGCGAGCTGACCTGGACCACCCCGCCCACGACCGGACTGAACGGCATTCTGGGCGACTTCCGCTATTACCCCGGTGCGACCGGGAACGTCAGCGTGAACTGCCTGGACCGCCATCCCCCCGAACGCGTGGCGCTGCGATACGAGCGTGAGGACGGGCTGCAGGAGACCTGGACGTATGGCCGCCTGACCGAGGCCACCGCCCGCTTCGCCGCCGCGCTGGAGGACCTGGGCGTCTCGAAGGGCGACCGGGTGGCCATTTATCTGGGCAACGTCCCGGAGGCATTCATCGCCATCCATGCGTGTTACCGCATCGGCGCGATCTACTCGGTCATCTTTGCGGGCTTCAGCGCGACGGCGGTGCGGGACCGGCTGGTGGACGCGCAGCCGAAGGTGGTCGTCTGCACCGACGCGACCCTGCGGCGTGGGAAGGTGGTGCCGCTCAAGGCCACGCTGGACGAGGCGATGGCCGGGCTGGACGGCCTGCAAGTGGTGGTCGCGCGGCGGGTGGACCGGGAGTTCCCGCTGCAGCCGGGTGAGCAGGACTTCCACGCCCTGCTGGACCGGACGACGCGCCACGCCGCCCCGGTGCCGCTGGAAGCGAACGAGCCGGGGTTCATCATCTACACCTCCGGCACCACCTCCAAGCCCAAAGGGCTGGTGCACGCGGGCCTGGGCTTCCTGGCCGGCGCCTACGCCAACGTGAAGTGGGCGCTCAACCTGCGCCCCGAGGACGTGTACTGGTGCACGGCGGACGTGGGCTGGCTGACCTTCCCCATCTTCGCGCTGGTGGGCGGCCTCGCCCACGGCGCGACCCACGTGATCTACGAGGGTGGCATTGACACGCCCACTCCAGCGCGGCCCTACGACCTGATGGAGCAGTACGGCGTGACCAAGGTCTTCACGGCGCCCACGGCCCTGCGGATGCTGCGCCGGGCTGGAGACGGGCCGCTCGCGGGCCACGACCTCAGCCACCTGCAGCTGATCGCCTTGGTCGGCGAGCCGCTGGACCCGGAAACGTGGCACTGGACCCAGGGCCAGCTCGGCGCGGGCCGCATCTTCCTGAACAACACCTACGGTCAGACCGAGACCGGCACCGCGTGGTCGAGCAGCATGGTGGGCCTGACCGCCACCCGGCCCGGCAGCTGCGGGCACCCGCTGCCCGGCTACCGCGCCCGCGTGGTGCGCGACGACGGCAGCGAGGCGGCGCCGGGTGAGCTGGGCGCGCTGAGCCTCACCGAGCCGTTTCCGTGTCTGGCGCGCACCGTGTGGGGCGACCACGACCGGTACGTTCAGACGTACTTATCGGACATTCCAGGCGCGTACGCGGCGTCCGATGCCGCGCTGCTGGACGCGGACGGGCAGCTGTGGGTCACGGGCCGGCTGGACGACGTGATGAATGTCGCCGGGCACCGGATCGGCACGATGGAGATGGAGGCGGCCCTGATCACCCATCCGGCGGTGAGCGAGGCGGCGGTGGTGGCGCAGCCGGACGCGGTGAAAGGCACGGTGCCGGTCGCGTTCGTGGTGCTGCGCGGCGACACCCAGCCGGGCGCGTCGCTGGAAGTGGAGCTGGCCGAGGCGATCGTGCGCGGCGTGGGGGCCATCGCCCGGCCAGCACGCGTGATCGTGACGCCCACCGTGCCACGGACCCGCAGTGGCAAGATCATGCGCCGCCTGCTGCGCGACCTGCTGGTGATCGGAGACGTGCAGGGCGACCTGACCAGCCTGGAGAACCCCGACGCCATCGAGGTGGTGCGCGCCCGGATCGCGGAAGGCGTGGCATGACGCGCCTCTCCCACCTGCCGGTGCCCACCGAAGCCGAGGTCACTCCCGAGATCGCGTCGCTGTGGCAGAAGTCGCGGGCGGTGCTCGGGTTCACGCCGAACGTCTTCCGGGCACAGGCGCTCAACCCGGCGCAGTTCTGGGCGTGGTGGAAGTACTACGACCTGCTGATGAACAAGGAAGGCTGGCTGCCCCCGCTTGAACGCGAGATGGTCGCCACGGTCGTCAGCAGCCTGAACCGCTGCGTGTACTGCCTGGTGTCGCACGGGTCGGCGGTGCGGCTGCTGAGCGGTGACGTGCGGCTCGCCGACACGCTGGCCATCGATTACCGGCAGGCGGACCTGACCCCCCGTCAGCGCGCCATTCTCGACTTCGCCGCCCGGCTGACCGTTCACCCCGACCGGATGAGCCGGGAAGCGCTGGACCCGCTGCGGGCTGCGGGCCTGGACGACCACGCCATCCTGGAACTCACGCAGGTGGTGGGAATGTTCAACGCCACCAACCGCATCAGCAGCGCGCTGGGCTTTGTGCCGAACGACGAGTACCACCACCTCGGGCGCGTGCCGGAACCTCAGGCGCAGGGCGAAGACTGAAGAACAGGACCATCTGTCGGGCGGCCGGAACAGATCTGCGTTCCGGCCGCCGCGTTTATGAGCGGCGCGGGTCAGTGGGCTGTAAGAACGGGTGCGTACGCTGAGATTCAGCCTGAAGGAGGCGGAATGCTCGACGCGCTGCTGATCAACTTTGCCCTCCTGGTGTCCAGCAACTTTGCCCTGAGCCTGACCTACCAGCACGTGCACCTCCGGGACGGTGTGCTGCGGATCCTCGTCCGCTACGTCCTGAACGTGGCGGCCGCGTTCGTGCTGATGCTCCACAGCGCGGCGGTGGCCCCGGGGCTGCTGTTCGATTTCCGGTCGGTGGTGATCGCCCTGGTGTCCCGCCGGCACGGGATGGTCGCCGGCCTGCTGGTGGCCGTCCCAGTGGCGCTGTTCCGGCTCTACCTGGGTGGCCCGGGCGCCTGGGCCGGCGTGCTGAACCTGATCCTGGTGGCGCTGCTGTCGGCCTGGAGTTCGGGCCTGCTGCACCTGCGCCCACGTTTTGACCGGCGCGACCTGTTTCACCTGTGGTGGCAGCCGCTGGGGCTGTTTGCGGTGGCCAACACCGCAACGTTTCTGGGCTTTGCCATGGCCGGCAAACCGCTGCTGTCGGCCGTGCCGGTCTACCTGACTTTCACGGTCCTGAGCGCTGTCGGCATGATGGCGGGCCACGCGGTCAAGCAGACGCGCCTGAAGGCGCTGCACCGCAGTGAGGAACTTCAGGAGCTGGCCGAACACGATCCGCTGACCGGGTGTTTCAACCGGCGCCGCTTCGATGACGACACGCGTGAAGTGCGCCCGGGGCAGTATGTGCTGCTGCTGGATCTCGACCACTTCAAGCATGTCAACGACACCTACGGGCACGACACCGGCGACCGGGTGCTGCAGGTGCTGGTCCAGGTGCTGACGCAGTCGGTGCGGCCAACCGACCGGGTCTACCGGATGGGCGGTGAGGAATTCGCGGTGGTCCTGTCGCACTGCCGCGAGGACCAGGCGCCCGCCGTGGCGGAACGAGTCCGGTCCAGGGTGGCCCTGCACGTCGCGGAGCAGGCGGGCCTCACGACGGAGCGCATCACGGTTTCGGGCGGTCTGGTGCCCCTCTACGGCGAGCGGCGGCTGGCGCTGCGGGCCGCCGACCAGCGGCTGTACGAGGCCAAGCACGCCGGGCGCAACCGGATCGTGGCCGACCTGCGGCTGGCCGTGCCGGTGGCCTGAAGGGGCGGGAAAAGCGCCCTGTCCCGCCCCGTGTCCTGTTACTGTCCCTGGCCGAGCGAGTAGCCGGGAACCCCGTCAAAGGTGTAGAGGTGCTCGGTCTTGATGAAATCCAGGCCGGTGATGTTGATGCGGTGCAGCAGTTCGATGACTTCCAGGTGTTCGATGGGTCGGGCGCTCAGGAAGCGGCAGCGCCAGTGGTCGGCGCGGTGCGTCTCGGGGAAGCCGTCCGGCCAGACCAGCACGCCGCGGTTGGTGATCATCCGCAGGGTCAGGTTCGGCTGTTCCACGCTCTGCAGGATGGACGCCAGCACCGCCGGATCACGGTCGCCCTCGCTCCACTCGACGAACACGTCCGTACCGACCAGCTGCTTGACCACCGGGGCGAGGGGTGTGGGCACGGCGGGCGCCGGGTCAGTCAGGGGCGCGCGCGTTTCGACCACCGGCAACACCTGCGGCATCTGGCCCAGGCGCTCAATCACCGCGTCGGCAAACGCCTGGGTACCGACCTGGACCCGCGTCTGGTCGCCCACGATATCGGCGGTGTGAACCCCGTCCTCCAGGGTTCGCAACCAGGCGTTCTGGATGCGGGTGGCCACCTCCCCCTGACCGATGTGGTGCAGCATCAGCACGGCCGCCTGCAGTAGGCCGCTGGGGTTGGCCACGTCCTGTCCGGCCAGGTCCGGGGCGCTGCCGTGGATCGCCTCGAACATCGCCACCCGCTCGCCGATGTTGGCGCTGCCCGCCAGTCCCACCGACCCGGCCACCTCGGCCACCACGTCCGAGAGGATGTCGCCGTACAGGTTGAGCGTGACGATCACGTCGTATCGCTCCGGGTGCACCGCGACGCGGGCCATGCCGATGTCGATGATCTGGTGCTCGCGTTCCAGCTCCGGGTACTCCGCCCCGATCTCGTCGAAGACCCGGTGGAACAGCCCATCGGTCATCTTCATGATGTTGTCCTTGCTCATGGCCGTCACCTTGCGGCGGCCGTGCTGGCGGGCGTACTCGAAGGCGTAGCGCACGATGCGCTCGCAGCCCTGGCGGGTCACGAGTTTCAGGCACTGCACCACCTCCCGAGTCTGCCGGTGCTCGATGCCCGCGTACAGGTCTTCCTCGTTCTCGCGGATGATCACCACGTCCAGGCCCGGGTGGAGGGTGGGCACGTAGGGCGCGTAGGCCCGGCACGGCCGCACATTGGCATACAGCCCCAGGGTCTTGCGCAGCGTCACGTTCAGGCTCTTGTAGCCGCCGCCCTGGGGCGTGGTGATGGGGGCCTTGAGCAGCACCCCGGTGCGGCGCAGGCTGTCCCAGCTGGCGCGTTCGATGCCGGAGGTGACGCCGCCCAGGTAGACAGCCTCACCCAGCGTGATCGTCTCCGGGTCCACCGCGGCTCCGGCCGCCCTGAGAATGCGCAGGGTGGCTTCCATCAGGCTGGGGCCGATGCCGTCGCCGTACGCGACGGTGATGGGCGTGAGGGTCGGGGAGCTTTCAGCCGGGTGAACGTCCTGTTGAGCGAGTGTCATGGGTCTCCCTGGAGAGGCGGTTGGAGCGGGCGGGGTTCGGTAGACTGAACGGGTCGTGTCTGACGCGACTTATAATACACGAAATTTATGTCATGTATAGCATGTCGCCTCTCGACAAGGAGTCTGTATGTCCGCACCCTCCAGCACGCCGTCTTCCGGACCCGCCAGTTGGACCTTCCTGACCAATCACGCGCACGTGCTGGTGTGTCTGGTGCAGTCGCCGGACGCGACGCTGCGCGAGGTGGCGGTCCGGGTGGGCATCACGGAACGGGCCGTGCAGCGCATCCTGCGCGATCTGGAGGAAACGGGCATCCTCCGGCGGGAACGGGTGGGCCGGCGCAACACCTATACCGTGATCGGCACGTCTCCGCTGCGGCACCCTCTGGAGGCGCACCGCAGCGTGCAGGACCTGCTGGATCTGGTGGCGACGTAGGGCCCACTTCAGCCAGGGAGATGGCTGGGGTTGAGCGGCAATGCCGAGTGTGTGTGCTGCCCGCCTGATTAACAACAGCAGGGCTTCAGTTCAGTGGCACTTCCTTCAATTCTCATCGTGACGCTGTGTCCGGCACAAACACTGGACCCAACATCACAAGGAGGCGCCATGAAGCGACAGTCGCGCGACAGCATCAACGACATCTGGGGCGAACGGAGCCCTCATGGTCCTGAACAGCCCTGGCCGGTGCGAGTAGACGAAGCCCTGTCCGACGATCCGGAACGCTGGGTGCGCGGCACCTGTGTGCTGTGCTCCAACGGCTGCGGCCTGGACATCGGCGTGAAGGCCGGCAAGATCGTGGGGGTGCGTGGTCTGGCCACCGACGTGACCAACAGGGGCCGTCTCGGGCCCAAGGGGCTGCACGGCTGGGTCGCCAACGACAGCCCGGACCGCCTGACGAAACCGCTGATCCGCAGAGACGGCCAGTTGCAGGAGGCCAGCTGGGACGAGGCGATGGACCTGATCGTCCAGAAATCCAAACAGATCATTGAGCAGCACACCTCGCTGGGCCTGGGCTTTTACACCTCCGGACAGCTGTTTCTGGAGGAGTACTACACCCTGGGGGTGCTGGGCAAGGCCGGACTGGGCACCCCGCACATGGACGGCAACACCCGGCTGTGTACCGCCACCGCCGCCGCCGCACTCAAGGAAACGTTCGGTTCTGACGGGCAACCGGGCAGCTATGAGGACCTGGACGTCACCGACTGCGTGATGCACGTGGGCCACAACATCGCGTCCCAGCAGACGGTGCTGTGGTCCCGCATCCTGGACCGGCTGGCCAGCCCAAATCCGCCAAAGGTCATCGTGATCGACCCGCGCCGCACATTCACTGCCGAGCACGCCACCGTTCACCTCGTGCCGAGGGTCGGCACCAACGTCGCGGTGCTCAACGGCCTGATGCACCTGATCATCCAGGCGGGCACGGTGGACAAGGGGTTTCTGGACGCGCACACCGTCGGCTACGAGACGCTGAAGCAGACGGTGGAGAAGTACACTCCCGAATACGTGGAACAGCTCTCGGGCGTCCCCGCTGCCGAGCTGCGCCGGGCCGGCGAGATCCTGGCGCACACCCGGACGCTGGTCTCCACGGTCCTGCAGGGGGTGTATCAGTCCATGCAGGCCACCGCCGCCGCCGTGCAGGTGAACAACCTGCACCTGATCCGGGGCCTGATCGGTAAGCCCGGCAGCGGCATTCTGCAGATGAACGGCCAGCCCACCGCCCAGAACACCCGCGAGACCGGCGCGGACGGCGACCTGCCGGGATTCCGCAACTGGGGCAACCCGGAGCACATCCAGCAGCTCGCCAAGCTCTGGAACGTGCCGGTCAACAAGATTCCGCACTGGAGCCCGCCCACCCACGCCATGCAGATCTGGCGCTACGCCGAGCAGGGCAGCATCAAGCTGCTGTGGATTCAGGCGACCAACCCGGCGGTCAGCATGCCGGACCTGGGACGGATCCGGCGCATCCTGCAGCAGGAGGACCTGTTCGTGGTGGTGCAGGACGCCTTCATGACCGAGACGGCCCGCTACGCGGACGTGGTGCTGCCGGCCGCCATCTGGGGCGAGAAGACCGGCACCTTCACCAACGTGAGCCGCACCGTGCACATCTCCTGCAAAGCCATCGAACCGCCCGGCGAGGCCAGGAGCGACCTGGACATCTTCCTCGACTACGCCCGGCGCATGGACTTCCGCGATCAGGACGGCCAGCCGCTGATCAAGTGGCACGATTCGGAGAGCGCCTTCGAGGCCTGGAAGGAATGCACCCGTGGCCGGCCGTGCGATTACACCGGGCTGACGTACGAGAAGCTGCTGGCGGGCAGCGGCATCCCCTGGCCGGTCAACGAGCAGCATCCGGACGGTACCGTGCGGCTCTACACCGACTTCGTGTTCCCCACCAGCGCCGACTACGCCGAGACCTACGGGCAGGACTTCGATACCGGGGCCGCCGTGACCGCGGAGGAGTACAAGGCCAACGACCCCAAGGGAAAGGCGATGATCAAGGCCGCCGACCACCGCGAGCCGCACGAGGTGCCGGACGACGAGTACCCGTTGTGGCTCACCACCGGGCGTCAGGTGTACCACTTCCACACCCGCACCAAGACCGGGCGATCGAAGGAACTGCAGGACGCCGCGCCCGACGCCTTCGTGCAGCTCTCTCCCGAGGACGCCGAGCGCTACGGCATCGAGAACGACGACTGGATTCTGGTGGAGTCGCGGCGCGGCCTGGTGATCGAGCGGGCATTGATCGGGAACATCGAGCCGGGGCTGGTGTTCATTCCGTGGCATTACGGCTCCTGGGACGACCCCAGCCGCCCGCGCGCCGCCAACGAGCTGACCATCACCGAGTGGGACCCGGTGAGCAAGCAGCCGCACTTCAAGTACGCGGCCGTCCGCATCAGCAAATACGACGCGAAGGCGGCCATGCCGCAGGGCCTGCTGGGCCGGGCGGTGGAGGCGGTGCAGGGACTGGTGTCGGGCGAGGCGGCCCCGGCCACGGTCGGCAGCAAGGCGCAGGGACCGCAGCCCAAGACCACGCAAAGGGTGGATGGTTGACATGCACGTCGGAAACTATCTGGGCCTGGCCCGCGGCAGCGAGCAGCGTCTGGTGGACGCCCTGACCAAAGTGGCAGAGCACCACGGCGACGAACCGGACATCTCCGAGACCTGTCAGCTGCTGGCGTCGTGGTCGCGCAAGCACATTGAGCACCTGAAGCCGCTGGTGGAGAAGTACGGGGAAGACAAGAGCCCCGAACCGGCAAATCTGGAGACCGCGCTGTTCCACGGCCCGCGCACAGGCAGCCTGGCGCTGATGCGCGATCTGCACGACGTTTGGCTGCTGACCCAGCAGGTGCAGCTGTGCTGGACGGTGCTGGAACAGGCGGCGCAGGGCCTGCGCGACGACGAGCTGGAGCGGGTCTGCCAGGAGTGCGGCAAGGAGACCAAACGCCAGACTGCCTTCTTCCTGACGCGCATCAAGCAGGCGGCCCCGCAGGCCCTGATCGCGGCCAGCTGATGGCGTCCCCCCGGGCAGACGACGAGCAGAAGGCGGCGGACGACCGCCCACCGCAGATGGAGGACCAGGAAGCGCAGCAGGTGGAGGAACGGGCAGCCATCTCTCCGCTGGTGGTGCATGAGGTCATCCGCAACCTGGGCAAGGAGGAACTGGAGCGCCCCGTCTCGGCGCTGGCCTACTCCGGTCTGGCCGCGGGCCTCTCGATGGGCTTCTCGCTGGTGGCCGAGGGCCTGCTGCGCCAGCACCTTCCGGA